>NZ_JAKVPY010000039.1:0-20748 GCF_022487945.1 Halomonas flagellata | reverse complement strand
CGTGGGCGAACAGCCCCTTGCGGGTCAGGTAGGCGGTGGCGCGCACCCGGGCGATCTTGGTCGGGGTGCGGAACAGGGTGTGGGCGACCTGGCAGGCGATCATGTTGACCTCGTCGGCGCTGGTCACTGCGATCAGCATGTCGGCGTCCTCGCAGCCGGCCTGGCGCAGCACCATGGGGTAGGAGCCCCGCCCCACCACGGTGCGGATGTCGAGCCGGGTATGCAGCTCGCGCAGCCGCTCGCCGTCGGTGTCCACCACGGTGATGTCGTTCTCCTCGCGGGCCAGGTGTTCGGCCAGGGTGCCGCCGACCTGGCCGGCGCCGAGAATGATGATCTTCATATCGCCGACTCCATGAAGGGTTCGTCTCGCGTCGAGTGTGAATGCCCGCCCGGCCGGTCGTCACCCGGGCGGGTCGGGCTCCGCCAGCAGGCGATAGCCGATCCCCGCCTCGGTCTGCAGCAGGTACGGCGCCTGGGGGTCGTCGCCGAGCTTGTGGCGCAGCTTGCTGACCACGATGCGCAGGTAGTGGGTGTCGTGGGCATGGGTTGGCCCCCACACCTCGCGCAGCAGCTGGGTCTGGGTCACGACACGCCCGGCGTGCCTCACCAGGCGCTCCAGCACGGCATACTCCTTCGGTGTCAGGTGCACCGGCTCGTCGTCGAGGCTGACCCGCCGGGCGTCGAGATCGATGACCAGGCCGGCGCGGCGATAGCGCAATGCCGCCGGGCCATCGCGGGCTCCCCCGTGGTGGCGCAGCAGCGAGCGCACCCGCGCCAGCAGCTCCTGGATGCCGAACGGCTTGGTGACATAGTCGTTGGCGCCGGTGTCCAGGGCCCGTACCTTCTCGGCCTCGTGCCCGCGCACCGAGACCACGATCACCGGGACCGAGCTGCGGGAGCGCAGCGAATTCAGCACCGCCTGGCCGTCCATGTCGGGGAGCCCCAGGTCCAGCAGCACCAGGTCGGGCGCCTCGTCCAGGGCACGCGACACCCCTTCGGCGCCGGTCGCGGCCTCGAGCACCTCGAACCCCTGGGAGACCAGGCTGATACGCAGGAAGCGGCGAATCTGCGGCTCGTCGTCGACGATCAGCACCCGTCGGCGATCAGTCGTCATCGGGGTCCCCCTCTTCGTCTGCCGGCAGGGGCAGGTGCATCACGATACTGGTGCCGATGCCGCCGGGGCCGGCCTTGGCATCGATACCGCCGCCATGGGCGCCGAGCATGCCACGGCAGATGGCCAGGCCAAGGCCGGTGCCGTAGCGGCTGCGATCGCCCTCGCCGCCGGTGAAGAACATGTCGAATACCGCCTCGCGGAGCTCGGGGGCGATGCCCGGGCCCTGGTCCGTCACCCTGATCTCGAGTTGCCACTCCGCGGCGTCGAGTCGGGCGTGGATGCCGACCCTGCCGCCCGGTGGCGAGAAGCGCACGGCATTGTCGATCACGTTGACCAGGGCCTGTTCGATCAAGGCGGGGTGCACATGCAGCAGCGGCAGGTCCTCGGGCCAGTCACGCTCGACCTCCACGCCCTCCAGGGAGGGTTCCAGCCGCCGCAGGGCGGCCGCCACCAGGTCATCCAGCGAGATCCAGTCGCGTTCGATCTTGAGGCTGCCGTGCCCCAGGCGCGTCATGTCGAGCAGGTTCTGGATGTAGCGGTTGAGCCGCTCGCTCTCGCTCAGGATGCCGTCGAGCAGCTCGCGCCTGTCCTGCCGGCTCAGCTGCGGCTCGAGTTCACGCAGCGAGCTGGCCGAGCCGATGATCGACGCCAGCGGCGTGCGCAGATCGTGGGAGACCGACGACAGCAGGGCCGAACGCAGCCGCTCGTTCTCCTCGGAGAGGCGCGCCGCGCCCAGCTCGCCGACCAGGCGGGTACGCTCCAGGGCCATGGTCAGCTGGCTGGACAGCGCCTCGATCAGCGCCTCCTCGTCGGGCCCCGGGGACGTCTCGCGCACCGCCAGCTTCAGGCCCACGATGCCCAGCACTCGCCCCTGCTCCACCAGGGGCAACAGCCGCCATTGCTGGTCGGGCAGGTTCTCGGTGCCGATACCACTGGGCCGGCGATGCTGCCAGCTCCAGCCCGCCGCCGTCAGGGCGCCCGGATCCAGGGTCATGCCAGGTGGGGCCGCGTGGCGGATCGTCAGGTCGGCGCCCTCCGCATCCCGGTCGAGCAGCACCACCGGGACGTCCAGCCAGCGCTCCAGCGCCGTGACACCGATATCGCCCACCTTGTCCCGATCGGTGGCGGCCGACAGGGCACGGGCATAGGTCAGCAGCCGGTGGGTCTGCTCCCGGCTGGAGCGCAGTGCCAGCAACCGGCGTCGCCCGCTGCCGGCGAGTTGGCCGACCACCACCGCCACCAGCAGGAAGAAGACCACGGTGAGCAGCTGCCCATGCTCGACGATGGCCAGGGAGAAGCGCGGCTGGGTGAAGAAGAAGTTGAAGGCCAGGAAGCCGAGCGCGGCACTGAGCATCGCCGCCCGGGTGCCGGCCAGGGTGGCACTGACCAGCACCGCGGCGAGGAACACCAGCGACAGGTTGGCCAGCTCCAGCCAGGAGTCCAGCACCCCGGCCACGGTCACGGCGCCCAAGGTGCTGAGCAGCGCCATCGCCGGCTCACGCAAGCGCAGGGGCTGCCAGGTACGTCGAGGCCGGAACCGCGGGCGCCGCCGGGCCTCCGCCGCCACCACCAGGTCGAAGGTCCCGCCCTGGCGCAACAACTGCTCGGCGAGGGTACGGCGCCAGACACGCCAGCCCGAGGGGCGGGAACAGCCCACCAGCAGGGTGGCAATGCGATGCTCGCGGGCATAGTCGAGTAGCTCCGCGGCCCTGTCCTGCCCCTGCAGCACCCGGGTCTCGCCGCCCAGCCGGTGCGCCATGGCGAAGCCCTTTTCCAGCCCCAGGCGGCGCTCGGGGTCGTCGCGGCCGTTGTCCACGTGTATCGCCCGCCAGCGCACGCCGTCGCGCTCGGCCAGGCGATGGGCGGTGCGCACCAGGGCGGCATCCTCGCTGCCGCCGCTGAGTGCCACCAGCAGGCGCACGCGATTCACCGACGTCCGTCGAACTTGCTCGACAGCGCCCGGCGCTGCTGCCGACGGCAGGTCACTGGCGGGGGGTGGCTCGGGAGCTTCGTTCATCGATCCGGTCGTCCTCGAGGTCGGGGCATTCGTCAGCCTACTTGCGCCAGAACATCGGCGTCAGCAATACCAGCACGGTGAGGATCTCGAGCCGTCCCAGCAGCATGCCCACGCACAGCAGCCATTTGGCGGCATCCGGCAGCGACGCGAAGTTGCCGGCGGGGCCGATGATATCGCCCAGCCCCGGGCCGACGTTGGCCACGGCCGTGGCGGCCCCGGAGAGCGCCGTGGTGAAGTCCAGTCCCATCAGGGCCAGGCCCAGCGCCAGCCCGGCGATGGTGAGGAAGAAGAAGAACGAGAAGGCCACCACGCCGCGGGTGACGTCGTCGGTCAGTGGCTGATTGTTGTAGCGCGAGGCGAATATCCCATGGGCATGGATCAGGAAGCGCAGCTGGTTGCGCAGCAGGATCACCGCCACCTGGAAGCGGAAGATCTTCATGCCGCCGCTGGTGGAGCCACTGCAGCCGCCGACGAAGGTCAGGTAGAAGAAGGCCACGAAGGCCAGTGCCCCCCAGGCGCTGTAGTCGTCCGACGCATAGCCGGTGGTGGTGACGACGGAAATGACGTTGAAGGCGACATGGGTCAGCGCCTCGAAGGGCGGCGTCCCCAGCCACATCCGCCAGCCGGTCAGCAAGAGGATCACCACCGCGAGCAGCAGCAGCAGCCCCTGCACCTGTTGATCGTGCCATAGCGCCAGGTGGGAGCCACGCAGGAAACGGATATAGAGCACGAAGGGCAAGGCCCCGGCGAGCATGAAGAGGCTGCCCATCCAGAGCAGGTGGGGACTGTCGGCGTAGGCGCCGAAGGAGGCATCGGAGTTGGCGAAACCGCCGGTGGCCAGCGAGGTCATGCCGTGCACCACGGCATCCAGCGGCGCCATGCCGCCGAGCCAGTAGGCGAGCATGGCCGTGAAGGTGAAACCGCAGTAGATGCCGAGAGTCGCCTTGGCGATGCCGCCGGTGCGCGGCATCACCTTGTCCGACCAGTCCGAGGACTCGGTATGGAACAGGCGCATACCGCCCACCTTGAGGAATGGCAGGATGGCGATGCCCATGACGATGATGCCGATGCCACCGAGCCACTGCATGATGCCGCGCCACAGCTTGAGGCCATCGGACAGAAACTCGATGCCCACCAGAATCGTCGAACCGGTGGTGGTGATCGCCGATACCGACTCGAACACCGCATTGGTCACGGAGAGCCGGGATGCCGCCAGCACCAACGGCAGGCTGGCAAACCCGCTGATGGTGACCCAGCTCAGGGTGGTAAGCACGAACATCTGCCACGGCTTGAGTGCGACACTCACGTTCATCGTGGCCAGCCAGGTCAGCGCCACCGCGGCCAGCACGATGGCAATCGACAGGCCGAACGCCATGGCGTCGGGCTCCCCCTCGATCACCAGCACCGCCCAGGGCAGCACCATGAACAGGGCCAGCACCAGCCAGAGTACCGACAACACCTTCAATACCGGGGCCCAGTCCTGGACACGGGCCCCCACACGCAGGAACAGCGAATTCATCGCGGGCACGATCGCCCCCTGTCTTCGTGATCACGCCAAGGGCGGACACCCCTGCCCCGCCACCGCAGGCCGGACAGGGCACCAAGGAAGCTATCGAACCACGCCTGACTCTAAAAAATCCGTAAAACTTCGGCCGTGATGAGCGCCAGGCAGCTCGCCTTAACCACCACAGCCGAACGCCCCATGGCCCCGGGGCACCCCGGTAATGCGCTCCTACAGCCGCCGGGTCTCGATGACATAGCCGATGATGGGGTAGCCTGCCTGCCTGGCGGCCTTCTCGGCTTCCAGCTGTGCTTCGAGCTTGGAGATACTGGGCGAGACATGCTCGAAGACGGTGTCCATCTCGAGCTGCTTCTTGCGCACCGCCAGCTTGATGACGTGCCCGGTCCGGTGGGATCCGGCCGGCTGCCTGACCCGGCCAGGCTCCCGGGCCGGCTTGGCCACCGGTGCCAGGGGCTTCGACTCTCTCCCCTTCCCGGGTTTCAGGAAAGCGTCGATCTCGCGACGCATGTTCTGCTCGAACTCGCTCAACTCCGTGGTCATCGTCTCTCCATCAACCAACATCATGGTGCCAAAGATACCAGAACCGCGGCTCGCACAGCCACAGGACCCGACGACTCGCTGACAAGCCCGCCACCATTGGCGACCGGCACCACGACGCTCACAACCGACGAAGGCATCGGCATACCGGCAAACGTCGATGGCGACGGCTGGCTGGTCATCGGCAGCGCCGCATGGCGGGGCGGGGTTTGACAGGGTCTTCCCGGCTTGCCTACTATCGAGAGTGATTCTCGTTAACAAATCCATCCTGTCGAGCCCACGTCGCCATGAACGCAGAACGCTCCAAGGTGTATTACACCGCCGTCTTTCTGCACGTCTCCTTCCAGGCGATCAAGCGCTCCATGGCCGGCAGGGAGAGCGACAGCCTGCCCTGCTGGCTCGACACCAACCTGCTCATGATGCTGTCACGGGAGCTGCGCGCCTGCCGCGACCAGGGTGGCTACCTTGGCGATGCCCGGCAGGCGCTGGACGCCGCCTACTACCATTGCGGCCTGCTGCTCGCCCAGTGCCCGGGCGGGCTGAACAGCAAGCTCTGCCACCAGCACCTGGACGCCATCCTTCTGCCGCTGCAGCAGGCCATCGAGGTACTGGCCGCTCCCTGCGCCATATCATCGACCGGCTTCTGGCAGGCCACGGCACGGCGCCTGCGCCGCGGCTGGCGCCGCTGACCGCCCTCCCTGTCAGGAGGGGTCAAGGCTCAGCCGTTGCCGAGCAGCGTACCCCTGGCACCACTCACGGTATTCCGATGCGGGAAGGGCCGGCGAAAAATAGAACCCCTGCGCCTGGTCACAGCCCAGTTCACGCAGACACTCATGCTGTCCGGAGGTTTCCACCCCTTCGGCGGTCACCACCAGCTCCAGGGCGTGGCCCACGTCAATCATGCAGGCCATCAGGTCACGCGCCCGCTTGTCCTCTTCCAGACCGACGACGAAGGCGCGATCGATCTTGAGGCCCGTGATCGGCAGGTGGCGCAGGTATTCGAAAGACGCGAAGCCGGTGCCGAAGTCGTCGATACTCACGCCTACGCCAAAATCACGCATTCGTTGAATGGCCTGGCGCGCCGCCTCCAGGTCACCGATCAAGGCGCTTTCGGTGATCTCCACTTCCAGGGTGTGTGCCCGCGAGCCGAGCCGTTCGACGAGCATTCGGATGACCTGCAGCAGTTCCTCGTCGTACAGGTTATGCACCGAGAGGTTGATGCTCACCTCGCCCGGCCCCGTTTCATGTTCCGCGAACCGGCAAGCCTGCTCGACAACGAAGCGAGTGACCGGCGAGATCAGGGTCGTGCTCTCGACCTTGGGCATGAACATCCCCGGCGAGATCAGGCCGCCGTCGCTGCCACGCCAGCGAATCAACCCCTCGCAGCCGCACACCCGACCATCGGCGAGGCGAATCTTGGGTTGATAGTGCAGTTCGAACTCGCCCTCTGCCAGGCCTTTCCTCACCCGGGCGATCAACTGTATGGCGTGGACCGTGCGCCGCTGGAAGGCGGGAGAATAACGGCTGTGGGAAAGCCGCCTTTCAATGGCGGCGAACATGGCGATTCTCGCCTCATGAATCAAGGACTCGGGTGAGCCTTCTTCTTCTGATGCAACGCTGCTGCCCATCACCAACTGCACGCGAATGGGCACCTGCTGTATCTGCAGGCTCTCCTCCCCGATCTCCGTCAGGCGCCCCGCTATGCGTGTCAGGTCATCCGGCACGATGTCGCTGACGATGAGTGCCAGCTCGGCGTTGCTGAATCGGTAGGCCGTCGCTCCCCCACGAATCGCATGTCGCAGGCGCTCCCCCATGGCGAGAATCAGTTCATCGGACGCATCCATCCCCATGGCTTCCATGACGTCCGTGATATCGGTGATCCTGACCAGCATCAGCCCCACCGACTTCCCCTCCTTCCGATGGCGCAGGCTCTTGAGGAGATCCTCCTCCAGGGCGACCATATTGGGAAGTCCCGACCGTGGATCGACGCGGGCCACGGCAATACGCTCTTCGGTCGCCTGGCGTCGCGACTGGAATAACCAGCCGGCCACCCCGCCCAGAAGCATGAACATGGCGATGCGTATCAGCCAGTTGCTCGAGGACTGGGCAGTGCCGGCATCCACATGCAGCGGCATGAGCGCCATCAGCACGCCGGCGACCAGGGCCACGATCAGCCCCCCGGGCAGCAGATACCAGGCGGCGCCGAGCAGCACTGGAATCATCATCAGGTAAGGATAGGCGTAGGCAGTTCCACCGGTGAAATAGACCACCAGGCTCCCCAGCATCAACAACAACCCCAGGACGCCGACGTTCCTCACATGCTTCACCGAACTAGGTGTCGTATCGAGGTATCGACGTCTCATCTTCAAGATGTTGCGGACAACGGATTCCATGGCGAGCCGACCTCTTTATTCCTGGTATTTATAACAATCTCCTGCACCCCTATGATCCGCCATTCGCGGATACACTCGCCCACGCATGTAAGCGTATGTCACTGAGCCGGCAGCGCCAGCCGCGGTATCAACGCGGGCCCGGCATCTCAGGGTAACCGGTTTCGGCCTGATCCTGCTCTCCTCGCTGTGGGGCGTGTCCTTCATCTTCATGCGGGGGGCGGTGCCCGAGTTCGAGCCCGTGCCGCTGATCCTGGTGCGCATGGTAGTGGGGGCGGCACTGCCGATCCCCTGCCCGGCACGGCCATCGCCACCCGGATGGTTCGGCCGGGCCGTCGGGAAGTGGCGTAAACTAGCAGTCAGCCGGGGGCACGCCATGGCCGACGCCACTTTCCGTTTCCATGCCGAGTTGAACGACTTCCTGCCGCGGGAGAGGCGCGGCAAGGTCTTCGGCCATGCGTTCGAGCGCCGGGCCGCCATCAAGGACGTGATCGAGTCCCTGGGGGTGCCGCACACCGAGGTCGACGTCATCCTGATCGATGGGGCTTCGGTGGGCTTCGAGGCCATCCTGCGCGACGGCGATCGGGTCGAGGTCTACCCCTGGTCGCTGGCCGCGCCGGTCGAGTCGCCCCGGCACCTGCGGCCGCGGCCACCGGCCGAGCCTCGTTTCGTACTGGATGCCCATCTGGGCAGGCTGGCCCGCTACCTGCGCCTGCTCGGTTTCGACTGCCGCTACCGCAACGACGTCACCGACGGCGTACTGGCCGCCTGCGCCGACGAGGAGCAGCGCATCCTGCTCACCCGCGACCGCCCGCTGCTCAAGCGCAAGCGCATCTCCCTGGCCCACTTCGTGCGTGCCGACGATCCCTGGCGGCAGGTCGAGGAGGTCTGCAACACCTTCGACCTCCATGGGGCCTTCGCCCCCTTCACCCGCTGCACGCGCTGCAACGGCCGGCTGGAACCGGTCGACAAGGCAGCGGTCCTCGAACGCCTCGAGCCCCTGACGAGGCGCTATGTCGAGCGTTTCCTGCAGTGCGATAGCTGCGGCCAGGTCTACTGGCACGGCAGCCATGTCGCGCGCATGCAGGCACTGGTGGAACGGCTGCGACAAGGACGCTCGTCATCAACGGCCTGATCGGCCCTGTTCGGGCCAACGAACTTGAACTCGCGCGCCCCCACCCCGAAATCATCCACACGGGCGGGGGCGTCCTTGATCGAGCCACCGGTCGAGTCCTTCGCCGTGACGGAGGTACGGGTCTCGTCCCGACCACGAGCGAACCATCGGTGAATCAGTAAAAACTTGCTTACTGGATATTCAAGGGGGGCATTCGCAGACACCATGAGGAGGTTTTCCCATGATCACTCGCCTGGACCCCTATCCGACTCGCGTGAAGGAGTACCGCGAGCCATTCAGAAGGCTGGACCCGATCGTGCATGCTCGCAACCAGCGGCGCTGGGAGGGGCCTCTGGATGAAGTGGCGCTCTCGCGTTACGAGAGAGACGGCTTTCTATGGTTCGAGGGTTTCTTCTCCAAGGATCGTATCGACCCCTTCTTCGCGGAACTCAGGGAGATGGCCAACGACGAGGAGCTGATGCGCTCCGAGCAGGTCATCCAGGACCCCAACAGCGGTGCCATCCGCTCCGTGTTCGGCATGCACGAAATCTCGGAGCTCTTCGACCGACTGACCCGGGACCCGCGCATCCTGGGGATGGTGCGGCAGTTGCTGGGCAGCGAGGTCTACATTCACCAGTCACGCATCAATGACAAGTACGGCTTCCAGGGTAGCGGCTTCGACTGGCATTCGGACTTCGAGACCTGGCACTCGGAAGACGGCATGCCACGGATGCGGGCCGTGAGCGCCTCGCTGATGCTGACCGACAACAACGAATTCAATGGTCCGCTGATGCTGATCCCCGGCTCTCACCGCCTGTTCGTCCCCTGCGTGGGGGAAACGCCGGAAATGAACTGGACGGAGTCCCTCAAGGCGCAACGGCTGGGGGTGCCGGATCAGGACGCCTTGGCCATGCTCGCCGAGAACGGTGGTATTCAGGCGCCCAAGGGACCGGCCGGGTCGCTGCTGTTGTTCGAGTGCAATACGCTGCACGCCTCGAACGAGAACATGTCACCCTGGCCGCGCTCCAACCTGTTCTTCGTCTACAACAGCGTGGACAACATCCTGGTCGAGCCCTATGCCGCGCCCGCCCCGCGGCCCGAGTTCCTCGGCACGCGCCGCAATATCGAGCCGCTGACGATGCATGACGACTTCCCGGAACTCGCCGGGCAGGGGGTCAGCCCGCTGCGCTGATGGCGTTCCGCCAGCCGGCGGGCGAATCGCCACCCTGGGGCCGACAGGTTGAGGGGGGCGCCGGGTCGAAGCGCGCCGCCCCCCTGCAGCGGCGTTCGACCCTGCGGCCGATGCAGGGCCATCAGCGTTACCGCCGGGAGCGGCGTCGGGGTATAGCCGTCGTGCGCTACCGCTTCGTCATCGATATGGCCTCGCTGAAGACCACTGCATGACTCACGCGTGCCGTACCCTGACCGAGCTTCTAACCTTGGGAAAGGCACCGTGACGACAATAAGAGAGGTGGCGAATGGTTACCCTGACGATCAACGGTGAGGATCACGAGCTGGATGTGCCGGAGCAGATGCCGCTGCTCTGGGCCCTGCGCGACGTCGTCAAGCTCACCGGTACCAAGTTCGGCTGCGGCATGGCGCAGTGCGGCGCCTGCACGGTTCACCTGGATGGCGAGGCGGTGCGCTCCTGCGTCACCCCCGTCGCCCAGGCCCAGGGGCGGGCGATCACCACTCTCGAGGCCATCGGCGACGACCCGACCGGGGCCAGCGTGTAGCCATCGACCTTCTGGTAGGTCCGCGAGACGCCCTCCTTGTGCGAGTTGCTGTTGTCCATGACGAAGGTATCGATGTCCAAACAGACATGCGTCTTCTCGGCGGTGATCGGTGCCTCGACCAGCGACAGCAAGGTGGTGGACCACGTCGTGGTTCGCGCCTGCAGGTCATTGGCGGCGAGCTTCTCCAGCCGTTGGCGCAGCGTGGCGGTGCTCGGCACCTTCAGCAGGGTCAGCAGTTGCTGGAAGGGCTTGTCGCGGCGGAAGTTCTCGATGGCGTCATAGTCGCTCATGCCCAGGCACAGCAGGCCCAGGTAGCTCTTGACCACGTCGCTGGTGCGCATACCCAGCGTGGTGGGGAAGCAGCCGTCGATGCTGTCGACGCCGGCGATCTCGAGGCACTGCCCGATGATCGACAACCCGGAATGGCTGGTGAGGGTGCGGCGACGGGCGCGGAATTTGACATTGGGCGTGGCACTGTCCGGGTGAACAGCGATAGTGGCTATATTGTCATGCGGATCAGTGGGTTAGAAGATTTCCAAGGGGGCGATCTCACGGATTCAGTTAGACTTGGCATCCTTATGTCGCACAGAGTGGCGCAGCAAGGAATAGCTGCAGGATCATCGTTCGACCCTGCAGCTTGTAGTGTGTTTCGACTCGAAGGACTCGGCGCAAAGCCCTTATGAAAGCTCTGAGGTTGTGATGACTGGCCAGTTCGCAGTGGCTGCGCGTTCGGCTAGGACGGTGCCGGTCCCCACTGCGACCGGGTGGCCGACGACATTAAGCATGGGCAGATCTGAAAGATCATCACCGAATGCATAACAGCGGCTCGGAGATGCGACATGGTGCTGAAGAAAGCCCTGAACTGCTAAGGCTTTGCCCATGCCAATAGTCTGCGGAGCCATAATGTTGCCGGTATATAGTCCGTCTCCTCCGACTTCGAGATTACTTGCAAGAATATGAGGAACTTCCAGTGTACGCGCTATTGGTTCGAGAAGGGCATTGAAAGAGCCCGAAACGAAAACTGGAGTGACCCCTTCGCCTTGCAACCGCTGCAGTTCTTCTACCACTGGCGCGACGAAGAGGTCATCTGTATAGAGCGACAATTACTCTGGCCGGTGGACGACAACTATTCTGACCGGTTGCCCTAAGCTTGACCGCTCGCCCGACCCACCAGGGAGCCGGTATGGCGGTCACCAGCCAACAGGTCACGCTCTACATGTCTCAACGTCAGCAAGGCCAGACCCAAGAAGTCGCCGCCGCCAAGGCCGGCCTCTCCGTCAGCACCGCCCGCCGCCTCGAACGCCGAGCCGAGTCCCCCGAGCCGACGGCCACTCGCCATTGGCGGACCCGGCCAGACCCCTTCGCTGGCGTATGGGATGAAGTGCTCGTTCCGCAACTGGCGGCCACCCCGGACCTCCAGGCCCTGACGCTGCTGGAGTGGCTTCAGGAGCAGCACGCCGGCCAGTACCCCGACAGCCTGCTGCGCACCCTGCAGCGCCGGGTCAAGGGCTGGCGAGCCGCCCACGGGCCGGACAAGGAGGTGATGTTCCCGCAGACCCACGGCCCCGGGCTGCGGGGTCTCTCCGACTTCACCGAGCTCAAGGGCATCACCATCACGATCGCCGGGCACCCACTCGACCACCGGCTCTATCACTTCCGCCTGGCCTACAGTGGCTGGTGTCATGTGCGCGTGGTGCTGGGCGGCGAGAGCTATCCGGCCCTGTCGGAAGGCCTGACCGGTGCTCTGGAGCGCCTCGGCGGGGTCCCGGCGGAGCACCGCACCGACAGCCTGTCGGCGGCGTTTCGCAACCTGGAACGTGATGCGAAGACGGATCTCACTGAGCGCTATGAGGCCCTGTGCGCGCACTACGGGATGACGGCGACCCGCAACAATCCGGGACGTGGACACGAGAATGCCAGCATCGAGTCGCCCCACGGCCACTTCAAGCGGCGTCTCCAGCAGCGCCTGGCGCTGCGCGGCTCACAGGATTTCCCCAGCCTCGTCGACTACCAGGTGTTCCTCGATGAGATCACCACCGCCATCAACCGGCGTAACGCCGCCCGCATCACGCTCGAACGCGCTGCCTTGAAGCCGCTCCCCAGCCGGCCGGGAACCGATTACACCGAGCTGACGGTACGCGTCACCACGTCCAGCACCATCCAGGTCCGCAAGGTGCTCTACTCGGTGCCGTCCCGACTGATCGGCGAGCGGCTGCGCGTGCACCTGTACGACGACCGCCTGGTGGTGCACCACGCGCAGCAGGCCCTGCTGACGTTGCCGCGCCTGCATGCCACGCCGAAGAGCGGTCGCCTGCGGGCGATCGACTATCGCCATGTCATCGGCTGGCTGGTCCGCAAGCCCCGGGCGCTGGCGGGGCTGACGTTTCGTGATGAGCTGCTGCCGGGCGCCGACTGGCGTGAGCTGTACGCCCGGCTGACCGCCGCCTGGCCGGTCGCCGAGGCCTGCAAGCGCATCGTCGGGGCCCTGGCGCTGGCGGCCGAGCAGGACCAGGCCGAGGCAATCGCCACCTACTGGCTGGGTGCCCTGGAATGCGGGGCGAGCCCCGCGCTGGCCGACCTCCAGGCGCGCTTTGCCGCCAAGCCAAGGGGCGTGATCGCGCTGCCCCAGGTCACGCAGCATGAGATCGCCAGCTATGACGTCCTGCTCCCCTCCACCTCGGCTACGGAGGTGCGCCGCCATGCCTGATGCCCAGACCCTGCCGCTGCTGCTGCGGCAACTGCGCCTGCCTACCGTGGCGGCCTGCTGGCCCCAGCTGGAGGTCCGCGCCCAGGCCGAGGGCTGGAGCCTACCCCAGACGCTGGCCGCCCTGTGCGAGCACGAACTGGCCGAGCGTGAGCGGCGACGACTGGCCCGTCACCTCAAGGAAGCCCGGCTGCCGGTGGGCAAGACGCTGGAAACCTTCGAGTTCGACTCCATCGCGGCCGACCACCGTCGGCAGCTGACCGCCCTGGCAGGCGACACCCAGTGGGTCGACCAGGCACACAACCTGCTGCTGTTCGGCCCCTCCGGGGTGGGCAAGAGCCATGTGGCCGCCGGCCTGGGTCATGCGCTGATCGACCAGGGGTACCGGGTCCGTTACGCCACGGCATCGGGCATGGTGCAGGAGCTTCAGGCGGCCAAGCAGGCCCTGCGCCTGAGCGACGCGCTGAGCAAACTCGACAAGTACGCGGTGCTGATCATCGACGACATCGGCTACGTCAAACGCAGCGAGGCCGAGACCTCGGTGCTGTTCGAGCTGATCGCCCACCGTTACGAGTCGGCCAGCCTGATCATCACCGCCAACCAGCCATTCAGCGCCTGGGACAGCATCTTTCCCGACAGCATGATGGCGGTCGCCGCCATCGATCGCTTGGTTCACCACGCCACGCTGATGGAGCTGAGCGGGGAAAGCTACCGGAAACGCGCCTATCAGCGTCAACTACAGAGAGGAAAGATCGCGTCGTCAGGCTGACGACAACTACCCCACCAACCGGTCATTTTAATTGTCACTGACCGGTCAAAGTAGTTGACGTCTCATACATCTGGACGCGCCAGACGATCCGTCGCCCAATCCGCCCCGGCACTGTCGAGTAATTGTGGGTCGACTCCTGTGAAATAACGGTAGTAAGCGCGGTTGAGTTCCTCCCTGGTACGACCCTCTGCAAACATGCGGGCGAATGCAGCCTCGAAGTCATCGTGTAACTGAGGGCGATGCCAAACTTCGTAACACCAGAAGTGGTAGAAGTCGAACATGCTTTTGATATGGATTAGGGTGTCGTCAACGTCGAAAAAAGCAAATCGGAGTTCATTTTTCATTAATCTGTCTCCTCATCATAAGACTTTCGACGGCTTTGGGTTTGGAAGGTGGGATCGGAGCCCAACACTCCTGCATCAGCCCATCGGGACGGCTCGATTTCTGTCAGGTAGGCACTTATCTTATCGAGCGGAACGCCAGTGACACGGTGCATCGCGGCGGTAACCTCTTCGAGAAGCGACTGGGCCTTCTCCTGATCTGCCATCTTGAAAGTTGAGATATGAATAACAGGCATAGTATTTCCTCCCTAGATCAGGCTTGAGTAGTGATGAAGTCGTCGAACATTGGCTTTCTAAATTTAAGTTGGGCATGGATGTCCCCGCCCAGCCCATAGCGACCAATCGCACCCCCGTGGCTCATCTGATCGCTCATCCAAAGCACCACCACATTGACGATACGATTCGCACCCGCGGTGTCTGGCGATGGGAACGGATTCGGCAGAACGACGTCGTACTGCGCAGCCCCCTTGTAGTTGGTCACGAAGACATTGGGCACACCCAGTGGGCCGGGGCGTGTTGGCCCAGTGGGGTTTAGGTCATGCTTACGCAGGCTCATGATTGTATAGAGTGAGCGCGGTAGTAACCCTTCAAACAGGAAGGAGAAGCGACCGGCGCGCCGGTTCTCTACCAGCTCAACGGTGAGCTCACCCCGGGCACGTGTCCAATCTGCTAGGGTCACAGGGCCCTGCAGCTGACGACCATGTTCTGGCCTCAAGTCGGGAATCGGAACCTCATGAAAAGCAAAGCTCGGCCGGCTATCGGAAATGGCGTGAGGGTATTGCTCTGGTGCGAAGAGCATCGGGTAGTTGGTACACGGTAGAGGAAGTGGGAGCGTGTGTAGCACCTTGCCCGCAATGTGGCCGGGTATAGGGTCATCGAAGCTTTCGACGATCTCGTAGGGCGCCATGCAGCCGAAAGGCGGTACCGCACTATTCGCTGAGACGATCGCGCGGCCCCATCGAGTCTCACACCCGCCTTCAGCAGTGGGGCGGTTGATGGCGCCGATGACGATAAAATTACCGTCTTCGTCCATTACCTCACTGGGTGGGTATAGGGGACCTTGCGTCGTTAGGTCGAGCTCGTAGGTCTGTTTTTGCATCCTGGCCCTCTCACGAATGGGTCGGGACACCGGGCCCCGACCTGCTGCATTCAAGCATCTCACTCCGCGACGACGGTCGTGGCCGGCTGTTGGAACTCGCTAAGGAACACCTTGACCGCGTCTCTCGCCAGAGCAGCCTCACGCTCCGAGATGATCCGGTTAGGATAGACCATGAATGAGATAGCAGATCTCGTACGTATCTCTCCACCCTGGATGATCTCGATTTCCACTGAGAACTTTTTGCGGCGTTCGTTGATGTCCTTCGAGACTACCCGGTAATCAATATGCGAGCGGATCGGGAAGACGAACCCCATGAACTCAGTTGTCATGGAGTTGATGACAAAGTAGACACTATCCTCGCCCTCATCTTGAAAGAAGGCTTCAGTCACCGCCAGGAAAGCTTGGCGCGACGCCTCGACCAACACCATGCCCTGAACGTGCTGTCCAGTCTGGTGATCCCTCATCAGCTCGGAATTTTCGTCGATGCAAAGATCCATTCGGAAACGATTCTCGTCCAGCTGATGCGGAGTGCCTATTAACGTGTTGTGGGGGAGTCGCTTGTGGGATAGGCAAGGCTTGGCGGGGCGAGGGCGGGATGCGAGTGCGGAAACGTCCCAGCGATGCGGTGAGGTGCGCTGAGCATTGATCTTGGTGGTTAGCTCTACTATATCGTTATCTGAGACGCCCAAACCCGGTATCAGCTTCAGTGTCCCGGGAATAATATGCTCGGGAACCTCGAGCATAGCGTTGAGCTGACTCACAGTTATGGCCTTCTTGTCGGCAGTAAAGTCGACAAACTTGTCCGAAACAAGAATTAAAGTTTCGCAGTTCATGAGAAGCTCCTAGAAGCTTGCCCGTTCCCGTTAGGCCCCCAAGTGGGGTAGCGCCCGGTAGATCTTAGTGTAAAGACCGTCTAAGCCACCGGTGATATATCGGTCGCCAGCCTGCCGGACGATTTCACGATAACGATCCGAGGCAAACACGGCGTTGTAGCTTTCCGGGTCCGCTGAGAACCCTGAGACGAACATCACGCCGGGCTGTCCGCTGACCACTGAGTGATACGCTAGGAAGACTTGAACCTCGTCTGCACTGCGCACCACGTCGAAGATCGTCTCTTCGCGCCACTGCCGGTACCCGTCCATTGCCTCTGGCTTGACCTCGACATGTCGTAACTGGATGTAGGGGGTTGCCGGCAGCAATGTGGCGATATCCTTCGGTGCTTCAACGAAATCCAGCAGCTCTCGTCGTACGTCCCCGACGAGATGCTTTGCGACGTTCTGCGCAACCGGCATGGTTGTGGCAGTCAAGGCGCTAAGTTCGAGCTTGGCTTCGAGCGCCCGAAGTTCTACCACCTCGGCCTCGTCGAGTGAGACAAAGATGCGAGACACTTCACTCTCGCCTAGCGTGGTGGCGAGTGCTTCTGCCTGACCGGGTTTGACGGAGTACCTGGAAATCAAGAGGATTTGAGAAGGCATAAGTCTCTCCATGGCGAATCGTTTCAGCTAAGTGGGGCACTCAACGGGAATTGAATGCTGAAACTCGTCAATTCCGTCGAGTCGCCAGAGACAGGTTGCAACTTTCAGAAAGGGCAGTCTTTAGCAAATTCCCTTAATTTGATTTCCAGAAATGGAAAATATTAATGGCTGACAGCCATATGCAGCCAAATCAAGGGGGTAGGAAGGAGGGCGGGCAGGGGAGACCGGTGCGTCGCTTACCCGCTCAGCCGCTCGCGATTTCGGATCACCAGGTCCGTGAGGAAGTCGGCCAGTGCTCTGATGCGCCGCGATCTTGCAAGGTCTGTTTGGATGACGAGATAGATTGGCTGGTCGACCCCGATGTCCGAGGCAACGCAGACCAGCCCCACATCGCGAGCGATGAAGTGAGGTAGCACCGCAAGCCCGAGCCCCGCCTTAGCTGCCGCCACCTGTGCGGCAAGTGAGGTGGTGGTCAGCGCTGGCTTGCGCCCACGCAGGATCCGCTCCACCCATTGTGCGGCAGGCAGGTGCGACTGCATCTCGCCCCAGGTGATGAAGGCATCCGTGTCATAGTCGCCCAGGTCGGGGTTGGCCTCGCGCTGAGATGCGTAGTCGGAGCTGCAATAAAGCCCATACCCCAAGGTGCCGAGACGGCGTAGCGTGACATTCCCCCGTTCGGGCCGGACCATCCGCACCGCAAGATCGGCATCTCGTCGATGTAGGTTAGTGGTCGAGATGTCGGTCACGACTTCAACCAACAGCTCGGGGTATTGCGCACGAAACTCCGGGAGCGCCGGCAGTATCAACTCGGTAGCCAGATTTTCAGCCGTGGCCAGGCGCACCTGGCCACTCATCTGCGCTTGAGTGTCCGCGCCCGAGGTGAAGGCTTGCGCAGCCGCTTCCAGGGCTGCGGCTTTCTCTATGAGATCGGCACCGTCCTCGGTCAACTGGTAGCCCGATTGCTGGCGCACAAAGAGTGGGAGATTCAGTGCAGCCTCGAGCCGCTCGATACGCCGTGAGAGTGTAGCGATGCCCAGATTGAGCTCCACCGCAGCGGCGCTCAGCGTACCGCGGCGCGCCACGGCAAGAAATGCGCGGGTGTCGTCCCAGACCAAGCCCCGGGGCATATCGTTTCCGATAATGGAAATCCTTTTGCCAGTATCGTTCGTTTTTTCCATTTTTCGATTCTGTCACGCTGCAGTCCGAAACATCAAGGAGGCAGACATGGAAAATCGAACGCTTGGCAACGACCTCTCGGTTTCGGCCATCGGGTTGGGCTGCATGGGGATGAGCGAGTTCTATGGGCCCCGCGATGACAGTGAGTCATTGCGCGTGCTGGAGCGGGCCGTCGAGCTAGGTGTCGACTTTTTCGACACGGCAGACATGTACGGGCCACATCACAACGAAGAACTGATCGGTAGCTTTCTGGCGCGCAACAAGGCTCAGGTTCGTATCGCGAGCAAGTTTGGCATCGTACGTAACCCTGGGGAATACAAGCGTAGCCTGGAAAACAGTGCTGGCTATGCACGCAAGGCCTGTGAAGCCTCGCTTCGCCGGCTCGGCGTTGAGCAAATCGATCTTTACTACGTCCATCGCATCAATCCCGAAGAACCGATCGAAGAGACGATTGGCGGGCTCGAGCGACTTGTCCAGTCAGGCAAGATCGCCCGCATTGGCCTGTGTGAGGTTAGCGCCGCAACGCTGCGCCGGGCTCATGCGGTACACCCGATCACCGCGGTGCAGACCGAATATTCGCTCTGGGCCCGCGAAGTAGAGCAGGAGGTGCTGCCAACCTGCCGTGAGTTGGGCATCGGCTTCGTACCCTATTCTCCACTCGGCCGCGGGTTCCTGACCGGTCGGTTTCAGGACACCGCCGAGCTCGACCATGGTGACTTCCGTGCCCATCTGCCGCGTTTCGCAGAGGAGGCGATTGGTACCAACCGTCGGATCGCCGACGTGATCGCCGAACTCGCCGAGCAGAAGGGCTGCACCCCGGCCCAGCTCTCGCTGGCCTGGCTCTTGGCACAAGGGCCCGACATCGTGCCGATCCCAGGCACCAAGCAGCTGCACTACCTCGAAGAGAATGTCGCCGCAGCGAACATCAGACTTAGCGTCGAGGAGCAGCGGCAACTCGAAACGGCCACGGCGTCGCTGCCGGTGGTAGGCGAACGCTACACCTCGGAAGGCATGAAAGGGGTGAACGTATGAGTGCCACACCCTCTGATCGTCGCACCCAGGCGTTAGCCCTGCTCGAATGGCTCGAGCCAGGCGCACCTGAACGCGTTGCGGAAAACCTCGATGGGTTCCATGGCGACGCGACCGAGATACTGCTGGGGTTCGCGTTTACCGACGTGGTGGTCCGTGAAGGGATATCACTGAAGACCCGGGAAATGCTCACCATCGCCATGCTGGCTGCAATGGGGACGGCCCCGGGCCAGCTCGAGTTTCACATGCGCGCCGCATTGAATACCGGGGTGACTCGCGAGGAGATTGTCGAGATCGTCCTGCAGGTGGCGGTCTATGCGGGCATCCCTGCGTCGATGAATGCCATCACAGCGGCGAAATCCGCCTTCACGTCCGTCTAGTTCGACGGCCAGAGCAAAAGGAGGTTGACATGTCTGCACAAAAAACGACCTGGCGCGACTGGATTGCCGTAACGGCCCTTGGCGTCGGTAGTTTCACTATCGTTACCACGGAGCTGGCGCCGATCGGGCTGCTCTCTAATATCGGGAGTGATCTCGGGGCGCCTACCTCGCAGGCGGGGCTGATCGTGACTCTCTATGCCTGGATCGCTGTCGCTGCGGCGCTGTTTTCTGCTGTCGTGCTATCCCGCATGCCGCGGCGTCCTCTCCTGGTGGCTCTGATGCTAATCCTGGCACTATCCAGTGGGGTTGCCGCCATGGCCGAGACGTTCCCAGCGCTCATGGGGGCGCGCGTGATCGGTGCGCTGGCGCATGGCGCCTTCTGGGCAATGATCGGTACCATTGGCGCGCAGATCGTGCCGCCCCATCGCGTTGGCCTGGCCACGTCGATCATCTTCGGCGGTGTCTCAGCTGCCAGCGTCCTAGGCGTACCACTGGCCAATCTGATTGGCACCCTCGACGGCTGGCGTGCCGCCTTTACTGCTGTCGCGGCATTGTCCTTTGGCGTCGCTGCGGTGTGCTTCACCACCTTGCCTAAGTTGCCAGGGGTCGAAGGTGTCGGTGTCGCTGCAATGGGGCGCGTTCTGTCGAACCCGCGCTTCCTGGGCATCTTTGCCGCCACTGCGCTTGCGGTCACCTCCCATTTCATGGCATTCACCTACATTGAGCCCTACCTTGCTGCGCAAAGCGATATCACGCCATCATTGATCGCGCCGCTACTCCTTGCATTTGGTGGTGCTGGACTGGCAGCCAATGTGGTGACCGGTAGCCTGATCGACCGCTGGCTCAAATCGGTTCTGGTGGTAGCCCTCTGCCTGGCTTCGGCGGCGTTGTGGCTGCTGTCGACGATGTCGGATGTAATGGGCCTGTGGGGCACGACGCTAATGCTGATCCTTTGGGGTGGAGCCATCGCGGCTGTTTTGGTGGGATTCCAGACTTGGATCCTCAAGGAAGCTGGTGATGACGCCCTGCCGGCCTCTGCAATCTATGTCGCCATCTTTAATGCGGCGATAGGTCTTGGTGCGGTGCTTGGCGCTATCGTGCTGTCGATGTCTGGGCTCGATGAAATCTTTCTGATTGCCGCCGTTGCGACTGTGCTGGGTACCGCCACTATCGCACTGATTTCTGGCCCTGCGGGAGTACCTGCCTCGGCGGAATAGGTCAACCCGCCTCTTTCATCAGGCCCTTTGCTGAGCGGCACTTCCGGCATCTCAGCAACGCTCAGCCAGTTCCTCCACCATCTCGCTACCGAGCAGCGAGATTCTGATAGTGCGAGGCTTTTGAATCC
>NZ_JAKVPY010000038.1:0-20942 GCF_022487945.1 Halomonas flagellata | reverse complement strand
CGTGGGCCAGGAACAGCCAGTTGCCCTCGAAGATGTGCTTCATCTCCAGGTCGAAGAAATCCGGGTCGGTGAACATGCTGCGGTGGCAGCGGAAGATGCCGGCCTCGGCGTCGTCGACGACGGCGCCGCGGACACGTTCCTCGAGTTGGTCAAGCTTGGTGGTCATGATCCATGTCCTCGATTGTTATGCGGGGAAGGCTCGCCCTGGGGCGGACCTTCCGTTCCACAGGGGTAGGGCGCGACAGGTCGATCAGACCTTGGCGGTGCCGGCCAGCTGGCTGTGCTGGTCCTGCTCGTCTTCCTTGGCCCGCGGGCGCTTGTGACGATGCTGCAGCTCGGGGGCGTCGGTCTTCGCCAGCTCGATGTCGAACACCACCTCGGTGAAGGGGCCTTCCAGGCCGCGCTTCTCGGCCTCGGCCGGATCCTCGATGCGCTTGCCTTCCACCACCAGCTCCTCGCGGGTGGCGAAGGCGAAGTCGTCGAAGGTGTAGGGGTCGCCGGCCAGGTTGATCTGGGTGGTCAGGTGCTTGTGGCCCGGCGCCGAGATGAAGTAGTGGATGTGCGCCGGGCGCTGGCCGTGACGGCCGAGCAAGTCGAGCACCTGCTGGGTCGGGCTGTCCGGCGGGCAGCCGTAGCCGGAGGGGATGATGCTGCGCGCGGTGTAGCGACCCTCGGCATCGGTGATGATGCTGCGGCGCAGGTTGTACTCGCTCTGGGTCGGGTCGAAGAAGGAGTAGCCGCCCTTGGAGTCGGCGTGCCAGATCTCGACCTTGGCACCGGCGACGGGCTGGCCCTCGGTGTCACGCACCTGGCCGGTCAGCCACATCACCTCGGCGTCCTGGTCGGTGCCGTCATCCATGCGCGCGAAGCCTTCGGCCTCGGGGGCGCCGGCCACGTAGAGCGGGCCCTCGATGGTACGCGGGGTGCCGCCGGCCAGGCCGCGCTCGGCGTCGGCAGCGTCCATGCGCATGTCCAGGTAGTGGTCGAAGCCCAGGCCCGGGGCCAGCAGGCCGAACTGGGTGCCGTTGCCCAGCGCGTTGAGCACGCTGACGGCGGACCAGAACTCCTCGGCGCTGACGTCGTAGTCGTCGATCAGGCGGAACAGGTCGGAGAGCAGGCGGTGCATGATCTGCTTGGCGCGCTGATTGCCACCTGTCTGGTCGAAGCCGGCGACGGTGTTCAGGAAGTCCTGCACTTCGGGGGTATCGAAAATCTTCACGGTCATGGTCTTGTCCTCGCGATTATCGTTATGCCCGGCCGGGCCGGGGCTGGCGTGATGGGGTGTTCAGCTATCGTCGTCCCGGATGGACGAGGGATGACGACACAGCGGCTTGACGCTGATCTCCATGTAGGGGAAGAGCGGCAGGTTGCTGACCAGCTCCTGCAGTTCGGCGTTATCCTCGACGTCGAAGATGCTGACGTTCGAGTAGCTACCGGCCACGCGCCACAGGTGGCGCCACTTGCCGGAGCGCTGCAGCTCCTGGGAGTAGGCCTTCTCGGTGGCCTTGATCTCGGCGGCCTGTTCGGCCGGCATGTCCGGCGGCAGCTTGACGGTCATTTCCACCTGAAACAGCATGGGTCTCTCCTCTTCAGTCTGTGCGCGACCCGTTACTTGCGCGAATAGTGGGCCAGCTTGTCTTCGTCCAGGGTGATACCGAGCCCCGGCCCCGTCGGCAGGTCGACGCCAAACTCGTGGTAGTGGAGCGGCTCGACGACGATGTCGTCCTTGAGCAGCAGCGGGCCGAACATCTCGGTGCCCCAGGCCATCTCACCCAGGGTGGCCCAGGCGTGCAGCGAGGCGGCGGTGCCGATGGTGCCCTCCAGCAGGGTCCCGCCGTAGAGCCCGATACCGGCGGCCTGGGCCACATGGGCCAGCTCCAGCACGCCGCTGAGACCACCGGACTTGGCGATCTTCAGGGCGAAGGCGCCGCTGAAGCCGCCCGCTATCAGGTCGAGGCCATCGCGGGCATCCTGTACCGCCTCGTCGGCCAGCATCGGCACGTTGAAGCGGTTGGCCAGGCGGATCAGGCCGGCATGCTCGCGAGCCGGGATGGCCTGCTCGATCAGCTCGATGCCGGCGTCCTGCAGCGCCTGGATGCCGCGCACCGCGGTGGACTCGTCCCAGGCCTGATTGACATCGACCCGTACACTGGCGCGATCCCCCAGGGCCGCCTTGATGGCGGCCACATGGCGCACGTCCTCGTCCACCGGATTGGCGCCGATCTTCAGCTTGAAGTCGCAGTGGCGGCGCTCGTCCAGGCGCTGGAAGGCCTCGTCGATGTCCTGCTTTGTGTCACCACTGGCCAGGGTCCAGAGCACCGGCAGGTGGTCGTGGCGGGCACCGCCGAGCAGCTCGGCCACCGACAGCCCCAGGCGCTTGCCCTGGGCGTCGAGCAGCGCGGTCTCCAGCGCCGACTTGGCGATGCTGTTGCCGCGGACATGACGATTCAGCCGGGCGCGCAGCGCATTGACATTGCCCGACGGCTCGCCGATCAGCAGCGGTGCCAGGTAGGTATCGATATTGCGCTTGATGCTCTCGGGGCTTTCCGGGCCGTAGGCGAGCCCGCCGATGGTGGTGCCCTCGCCCAGGCCCTCGATGCCATCGCTGTGGCGCATGCGCACGATGACCATCGTCTGGCAGGCCATGGTGGTCATGGAGAGCTTGTGGGGGCGGATGGTCGGCAGGTCGACCAGCAGCGTCTCGATGGTGTCGATCACGGATGTCATAAGGGCTCCGAAGTTCGGCAATCTGGTAATTGCGTGGCAGTTTGATTGCAGCGTGAAGATCGAACCAATATTGTTTGGGTGCCCTGCCATACCCAGGAGGTATCATGGAACTGCGCCATCTCAGGTACTTCTGCGTGGTCGCCGAGGAGCTGAACCTGACCTGCGCCGCCGAACGGCTACACATGTCACAACCCCCTTTATCTAGACAGATCAAGCAGTTGGAGCATGAAGTCGGGGCCGAGCTGTTCGAGCGGGGATCCCGCGGCTTGCGCCTGACCACCACCGGGCAGTTCTTCCGTCAGCACGCCATCCAGATCCTCGAAAAGGTGGACGCCACCCTGGAGTCCACCCGACGCATGGCCCGCAGCAAGCGCGTCATGTTCGGCATCGGCTTCGTGCCGTCGGTGTTCTATGGCCAGTTGCCACTGTTGGTGAGGGAGCTTCGACAAAAGGATAATGTCGAGCTGAGTCTAGCGGAGCTGACCACGGTCCAGCAGATCCAGGCACTCAAGGCCGGCCGCATCGATATGGGCTTCGGTCGTCTCAGGATAGACGACCCGGATGTGGAGCAGGAGGTGCTGTTCGAGGAGCCGGTCATGGCGGCCCTGCCGGCGGGCCACCCCCTGGAAGGCACCACCCCGACCCTCGAGCAGCTGTCCCACTATCCGCTGATCCTGTTTCCCGCCAAGCCACGCCCCAGCATGGCCGACATGATGCTCGGACTCTTCCGTCGCCAGGGGCTGAAGGTGGAAGTGGTGCAGGAGGCCAACGAACTGCAGACGGCCCTAGGCCTGGTGGCCTCGGACATCGGCATCACCCTGGTACCCGAACAGGTTCGCCGCGTGCAGCGTGACGGCATCGTCTACACCTACCTCGCCGACAAGCACATCACCTCGCCGGTGATCTGCAGCCGCCGCCGGGGCGAGAAGCCTTCCGAGATCATGCAGGACGCCAACCGGATCCTCGAGGTGCTGGTGGAGAACCGCCGCAGCGGGCGCTATCCCTAAGAGCTCCTTTCACAACCATGTAGATGGGATGGGGCTGTCCGGCGGCCAGCCTTCGCGAGGGCGCTGTAAACCCTTCCCTGGGCGCTACATTTGCCAACCTTGGCAAATGACCCTCGCTACGCCTTGCCCCCGGCGCCCATCAATCGCTGGGAGTTTTGCTAATCGCACGTGGCCCGAAGCGCGAAGCCGTGCAGGCTATTCGAGGGACTCGTAGGGCAGGCCCACGTAGTTCTCGGCGATGGTGGTCAAGCCCGCCCTGGAGCTGGTGACATAGTCCAGCTCGGCCTGCTGCATGCGGGTGCCGAAGTCCTCTTCCTCGGAGAACTTGTGCAGCATTGTGGTCATCCACCAAGAGAAGCGCTCGGCCTTCCAGATGCGCTTGAGGCAAGTCTCGGAGTAGTTCGGGATCAGGTCGGTGCGACCCTCCCGATAGACCTTCACCATCAGCCGGTAGAGGGTGTTGACGTCGCTGGCCGCCAGGTTGAGGCCCTTGGCCCCGGTGGGCGGCACGATATGGGCGGCATCGCCAACCAGGAAGAGACGGCCGTACTGCATGGGCTCGACCACGAAGCTGCGCAGCGGCGCGATGCTCTTCTCGATGGAGGGCCCGGTGACCAGCTTCTCGGCCACCTCGTCGGGAATCCGCCGCTTGAGCTCCTCCCAGAAGCGCTCGTCGGACCAGTCCTCGACCTTCTCGTCCAGCGGCACCTGGAGGTAGTAGCGGCTGCGGGTCTCGGAGCGCATGCTGCACAGGGCGAAGCCGCGCTCGTGCCGGGCGTAGATCAGCTCCTCGGCGACCGGCGGGGTGTCGGCGAGCAGGCCCAGCCAGCCGAAGGGGTAGACCTTCTCGAAGGTCTTGATGCGACCCTCGGGGATCGACTGGCGCGACACGCCGTGGTAGCCGTCGCAGCCGGCCACGTAGTCGCAGTCCAGGCGTACCGTCTCGCCCTCCTTCTCGAAGGTGACATAGGGGTGGTCAGTCTCGAGGTCATGGGGCTGGACGTTGTCCGCCTCGTAGATAGTGGTGCCGCCGATGGCCTCGCGGGCCTCCATCAGGTCCCGGCTGACCTCGGTCTGACCATACACCATCACCGTCTTGCCGCCGGTCAGCCCGGCCAGGTCGACGCGGACCCGGCGGTTGTCGAAGGCCAGCTCGACACCGTCGTGAGGTAGGCCCTCCTCGTCCATGCGCTTGTCGACGCCCGCCTCGCGCAGCAGGTCGACCATGCCCTGCTCCAGCACCCCGGCGCGGATGCGGCTCAGCACGTACTCGCCGCTCTTGCGCTCGAGAATGACGTTGTCGATGCCCTGGCGGCTCAGCAGCTGGCCCAGCAGCAGGCCCGAGGGGCCGGCGCCGATGATCGCGACCTGTGTCTTCATGGGGATGCCTCTATCGAATTCCTGGAGTGGTCAGGGCTATCGCAGTCAGCGCTTTCGCTTGGGGCTGATCCGGCGCCCCTCGTCATGTCCAACCACGACTGTCCTGCCGGCGAAGTCATGAGTTGCATTTTTCAATGAAACACAGACTCAGATAAGGCAAGATTGGCAGTATTACTTGGACATTCCCAAGACACGGTATCGACTTTCGTCTAGATCTTCCCACCGGAGGCAAGATGGCTACTTCGCCTGCCACGGATGTCCCCGTCTTCAAGCTCTACGGCGAGACCCAACACTGGCCAACGCCCGACCTGCTGCACTGCGAGTCGATTCCCGAACGCAGCCGCCTGCACGACTGGCGCATCCCCCCCCACCGCCACGCCGACCTGGTGCACCTGCTGCATGTCTCGACAGGGGACGTGGCGCTCGAACTGGAGGGCAGCACGCGACAGCTACAGGGGCCACTGGTGATCGTGGTACCCGCCATGAGCATCCATGGCTTCCGCTTCTCGCCGGATATCCGGGGCCATATCATCACCCTGGCCAGGCCGCTGGTCGAACGCCTCGATGACCGACTGGCGGAACAGGCCGCCACCCTGACCAGCGCCGCGGCCCATCCCCTGGGCGAGGGGCGGGAGACAGCCCGGCTCGCCACCCTGGTGGCACAGATCGATGACGAATACCGTCATCCTGCGACCGGCCGCGACCACCTGCTGGAGGCGCTGATCCAGGCCCTGACCGTGGAGATCGCTCGCCTCGCCGACCGCGACCCGCAGCTCGGCAGCCGACCGCTGCCCCGCCGCCGGGACCGCGCCCGGGAGCACCTGCAGAACTACCTGGCACTGATCGAGGGACAGTTCCGCCAGCAGCCCGGCATCGAGCAGTTCGCCAGCCAGTTGGGCATGACCAGCGCCCATCTCAACATGCTCTGCCGGCGCCTGGCCGGACGCAGCGCCCTGCAGCTGCTTCACGAGCGGATCCTGCTGGAGGCCAAGCGCCAGCTGACCTACACCAACATGACCATCAGCCAGGTCGCCGACACCCTAGGCTTCTCCGAGCCGGCCTACTTCACCCGCTTTTTCAAGCGGCTCACCGGCCACTCGCCCCGTGACTTCCGTCTGCGCCAGCACACCACCGAGGCCCCGGAAAGCGACGCCCCCGGCCAGGCGCGCTGAGAGCCGGGGGCGGCGTGAGCCGTCGAACGCAGCGGCTCAGAGCAGGAACAGGGTGGTCAGCAGCGCCAGGCGCACGAAGTCCGAGACAATGAAGAGCGCCACGCCCTTGAAGATCTCGCCCAGCCCCACGTGGGGCGCCATGGCCGCCAGCAGGGAGAACAGCATCAGGTAGCTGACCAGTTCCACGCTGCCGGAGACGCGCAGGGCGTTGGTCCCCTAGCACGTGAAAAGGAGGTTAGCAAAAGGTCTAATTGCGGGTCATGGCCAAAATCACAATTGTGATGATCACAATAGTGATTATATAATCAACCCGACGAGGCCCCCATGCAGTTCCATCTCAACGGATTTCAGACCGGCGACCCGACCCTCCACGAGCCCGCCGGTGAGCTCGCCAATGCCGACCAGCTGCCCGAGGAGGTCGACGTGCTGATCGTCGGCTGTGGCCCGGCGGGCCTGACCCTGGCCGCCCAGCTCTCGGCCTTCCCCGAGATTCGCACCCGCATCGTCGAGCAGAAGGACGGCCCGATCAAGCTCGGCCAGGCCGACGGCATCGCCTGCCGCAGCATGGAGATGTTCAACGCCTTCGGCTTCGTCGACAAGGTGATGAAAGAAGCCTGCTGGATCAACGAGACCGTGTTCTGGAAGCCCGACGAGGAGAATCGCAAGCGCATCATGCGTCACGGTCGTATCCAGGACACCGAGGACGGTCTCTCCGAGTTCCCGCATACGGTGCTCAACCAGGCCCGGGTCCACGACTTCTATCTGGAGCTGATGCGCAACTCGCCCACTCGCCTGGAGCCGAACTACTCGCGCCGCGTGGTGGAGGTGGACGTCGACCCCACCAAGGCCGATGCGGTCACCCTAGGCGCCGAGGAGTACCCGGTGACGGTCAAGCTCGAGCGCCTCGTTGAGGCCCACCAGGGCGAGACCGAAACCGTCCGCGCCCGCTATGTCGTGGGCTGTGACGGCGCCCGCAGCGCGGTGCGCCAGTCCCTGGGGCGCTCGCTGGTGGGCGACTCCGCCAACCAGGCCTGGGGCGTGATGGATGTGCTGGCGGTGACCGATTTCCCGGACATCCGCATGAAGGCGACGATCCACTCCGCCACCGAGGGCAATATCCTGGTCATCCCACGGGAGGGCGGCTACCTGACGCGCCTCTACATCGAGCTCGACAAGCTCAAGGAGGACGAGCGCGTCGCCAGCCGCAACATCACCTCCGACCAGCTGGTCGCCGCGGCGCAGCGGATCCTGCACCCCTACACCCTGGACGTGAAGGAGATCGCCTGGTGGTCGGTGTACGAGATCGGCCAGCGCCTGTGCGACAAGTTCGACGACGTGCCCCTCGAGGAGGTCGGCAGCCGCGTCCCGCACGTGTTCATCGCCGGCGACGCCTGCCACACCCACAGCCCCAAGGCGGGCCAGGGCATGAACGTCTCGATGCGCGACACCTTCAACCTGGGCTGGAAGCTGGCTTCGGTGCTGGAGGGCAAGGCTGCGCCGGCGATCCTGGACACCTACACCACCGAGCGCCAGACCGTGGCCAAGGAGCTGATCGACTTCGATCGCAAGTTCGCCAAGATGTTCAGCGCCCCGCCCAAGGGCTCCCCCGAGGGCTCACTCGAAGATCAGGGCGACGGCGTGGATCCCAAGGAATTCCAGGAATTCTTCATCAAGCAGGGGCGCTTTACCGCCGGTACGGCGATCCAGTACTACCCCTCGCTGATCTCCGCCGAGTCGACCCACCAGCACCTCGCCCGCGGCCTAGAGATCGGCACGCGCTTCCACTCCGCACCGGTGGTGCGCCTGTCCGACGCCAAGCCCCTGCACCTGGGCCACACGGTGGAGGCGGATGGCCGCTGGCGGCTGTTCGCCTTCGCCGGCGCCGGCGACCCCACCGCGCCGGAGTCCGGACTCGGCGGCCTGTGCCGCTTCCTGAGCGAGTCCCCGGACTCCCCGGTGCGCAAGCACACGCCGTCAGGGGACGACATCGACTCGGTATTCGACCTGCGCGCCATCTGCCAGCAGGGCTTCCGCGAGCTCTCCCTGGATGCCTTCCCGCAGTTCCTGTGGCCGCGCAAGGGACGCTACGGCCTGCACGACTACGAGAAGGTCTTCTGCCCCGACCTGAAGAATGACCAGGACATCTTCGACATGCGCGGCATCGACCGGGAGCGGGGGTGCCTGGTGATCGTGCGGCCCGACCAGCACATCGCCCAGGTGCTGCCGCTGGAGGCCCATGACGAGCTGGCGGCGTACTTCGACCGCTTCATGCTGGAGGCCAGCTGACTTACACTCTGCCAGCAAGGTCTTTTAAGTTAAGCACGCCGCTCCCGTCAGCTATCTGCCTTGGCAGATGGAATGGGCTGACTGACAGTGCCATTGCATGGAAGCCGTGACCAACTGATGGTCACGGCTTGTTTCTTTCACCACCTCGAGAAGACCGAGAACATGACCGGAGCCCCACTCTCCCAGGCCAGCGCTCTGCCCGGCAACTTGCTCCGGCGCTGCCACCAGATCAGCGTCGCGATCTTCCTGCGCAAGTGCGAGGCACATAACCTCACCCAGCTGCAGTACATCACCCTCTCCGCACTCGAGGAGATGGGCCCCATCGACCAGATCACCCTGGGCGGTTACACCGCGCTGGACCGCAATACCGTGGCCATCGTGGTGCGCAAGCTGGAGGAACGCGGCCTGGTCACCCGACGCCGTAACCCGGAGGACCGCCGCTCCATGCTGGTCACCCTGACCGAGGAAGGCGAACGGCTGCGCAATGACGCCGAGCCGCAAGTAGCCGAGGTGCAGGAAGAGATTCTCGCCCCCTTGAGCGAGAGCGAGCGGGAAACCCTGTGCCGGCTGCTGACACGCATCGCCGACGAGAACAACCACCTGAGTCGCGTACCGGTGCGCCAGGCGGGGTAGCACATCGCCTGAGCCTGTCCCTCCCCAACGAAAAGAGCCAGCGCAATGCGCTGGCTCTTTTCGTTACGTCACGTTGCCGGCTTGCCTTGAGCCAAGCGCGGCCTCTCCCGTTAGATATAGAAGTTGTTGCGCAAGCGGGCCTCGTGCTGACGGTAGGCGCTCTCGGTCATCCGCTCGAGCAGCCGGTAGCTGACCTGGCCGTTGCGCTTGATCAGAGAGGCCTTGGGGGTGGTGGTAGTGGTAGCCGTGCTATAGGAGAGCGTCTGGATGGTCATGGTATTGGACCCGTAATATCTTGAGCATGCTAACAGTTTACCCACTTCTTAGACTTTAGTCCAATCTGTTCGCCGTTAGTCGCATTCGGCCTGTGCCACGCAAGAGGCGCTACGGCCTGCACGACTACGAGAAGATCACATCCGGCAATCGCCATCCGGCGCCTCGAGCTGCTCGTGGGCGACCTCTACCACCTCGTGGCGGCCATCGCGGATCTCGCGCAGGTAAATGTTCTGGATCGGGTGGTGGGAGTCGGAGAAGCGCAGCGGTCCCCGTGGGCTCTGCAGCTCCACCTCGGCCAGGGCCTCGATCAGGGCGTCGCGGTCCGCGGTGTCACCCCCCACCGCCTCGAGTGCCTGGGCCAGCATGGTGCCGGTATCATAGCCATGTACCGCGTAGGCGTCGGGCGTTTCACCGTAGGCCGCTTCAAAGGCCGAGACGAAGGCCCGGTTCTCCTTGCTGTCCAGCGTCTCGGCATAGTGCAGGGTGGTCAGCACCCCCTCCCCGGCGCCTCCCAGCGCCGCGAGGTTACCCTCGGTCAGGAAGCCCGAGCCCAGCAGCGGGATGCTCTCCTTGAGGCCGGCGGCGGCATAATCGCGAACAAAGCTCACCCCACCACCACCGGCGAAGAAGGTGTAGACGGCGTCCGGGGCGATGCTGGCAATCTGGGCAAGGTAGCTCTGGAACTCTGTGCTCGGAAAGGGCACCAGGATCTGTTCGACGATTTCGCCACCCTCTTCGGTAAAAGCGTTCTCGAAGGCGGTCAAATCCTCCTTGCCCCCGGCGTAGTCCCAGGTGATGGTCACCACCTTGCGGTGGCCGCGTTCGAAGGCGACCTTGCCCATGGGGTAGCTGTCCTGCCACATATTGTGCGAGGTGCGGAAGACATTGGGCATGCACAGCTGGTTGGTGGCGGCCTCCAGCCCGGCATTGGGGATGATGGTGATGGCGCCGGTCTGCTTGGCTACCCGCAACATGCCCATGGCCACACCGGAGTGGACTGGCCCGATAACGACGTCGACGCCATCGCCCTTGACCAGGCGGCTCATGTTCTGGGGCGCCTTGGAGGGGTTGGCCTCGGAATCGAGCTGCACGTACTCGACATCACGACCGCCCAGCTGGTCACCGTTCTGCTCGATGGCCAGCTTGAGGCCGTTGGTGATGGCCTCGCCCAGGGCCGCATAGGTGCCGGTATAGGGCAGCATCAGGCCCAGCTTCACGGGCTCATCGCTTTGTGCGAGTGCCGCCGGGCCGGTGAGCAGGGCGCCGACGCCCAGCAGGGAAGTCAAGAGCTTATTGTTTCGTTTCATCATGGTGGTCCTTCGTCAGGGTATTGTCGTTATTGGCGTCGGGCTTTGACCTGTGACTTCAGGCCTGGCGTCCGTCGCTCCCGCGGGGGGCGGCGTGGGTCTCCCAGCCCAACTCACGCCGTGCCGCTGCCACGTCATCGCCGGGATCGTGGTTCCACAGCCAGTCGTAGCGGGTCTCCAGGTTCTCGATCAGCTTGGCTTCATCATCGCCGATGCCGACACCAGCGAACTCGTACACATCCCCCGCTTCATGGGAGGTGCGCTGCACCTGGCAGGTGCGCGCGTGGCGGACCGTCTCGAAGGCCGCCAGCACCTCCTCGGCATTGGTGCGGTCGCAGGCCTTGTCGGTCAGCAGGCTGGCCAGCACATAGGCATCTTCCAGCGCCTGGCCGGCGCCCGCGCCCTGGTGGGGCACCATGGCATGGGCCGCATCGCCCACTAGCAGCACCCGGTCACGACGGTAATGGGGCAGTTCGGGAAGCTCGTGCAGGGCCCAGCGGGTGGGCTCGGGAATACAGTCGAGAATGGCCTGTGAACCAGCCCCCCAGCCATCGAAGACGCCCAGTAGCTCTTCCTGGGTCACAGAGGTGACCCACTCCTCGCCCTCGGGCAGTTGGGGATGCGGGGTAGCGCGGTCGGTAATGAAGGCCACCACATTGATCAGCTGCGACTGCTTGACCGGGAAGGTCAGGATGTGGCGGTCAGGTCCGAGGTACATCTGCGGCACCAGTGCCAGGCGCTTGTCGGCGCCCTTGGCCTCCATGGCGGCCTCCAACTGCTCGGTGGGAATCATGCCGCGATAGGCATAGGTACCGCTCCAGAACGGGCCGAGGTCACCGTATTGCGCCGGCGGCAGCACATGCTCACGTGCCGCCGACTTGATGCCGTCGAAGCCGATCAGGATATCGCCGGTAAAGGTGCGACCGTCCGCGAAGTGCGCGGTGACGCCCTCGCTATCCTGCTCGACCTCCACACAGCGCTTGCCGAACTGGGCGATCCCCTCGGGCAGGTTGGCGACGATGGCCTCCAGGAAGTCGGCCCGGTGAACCGAGGACTGGCCACAGCCCGGCGCCAGGGTGGCGGTCAGATAGGCATCATCGCTGCCGCGCCGCCATTCGAACCAGACATCCTCGAAGGGCGCGGGAGAGGAGTCGGCAATGCGCCGGTAGGACGCCTCCAGGCCGAGCCGCGTGATTGCCCGCACAGCATTGGGGCCGAAGGAGACCCCGGCGCCGATTTCCGAGAAGCGCTCGGCGGCCTCGAAGAGGTGCACATCGAGGCTCGGATCCCGCGAGAGGGCCACGGCGAAGGCAACGCCGCCGATGCCGCCACCGACGATGCCGATGGAAAGACGCTTGCGCGAGGGGCTGGATACCATGGCGGTGTCTCCTGTCAGGGATTATGGTGATGGTCGTCACGCTATTCCCCTGGCCAGGCAGCCGCCACACAACCCCCTGAATTCACCCGATAAGTGACGCTAATAAGACAATGAATCAACCGCTTGCACGCCACATCGCCGCCAGGCATCGACTATTGTCGTATACCCTCAACCTGCCCGGAGCGGCATTCCCCGCACGAGGCGGGCCGGCATGATTCGGCTCTCGGACATCGACATTAACCTGCTGGTGGTCTTCGACCTGCTCTACCAGGAACAGAACACCCAGCGGGTGGCCCTGCGCCTCGGCCTCACCCAGCCGGCGGTCAGCCACGCCCTGAAGCGGCTGCGCAAGCTGCTGGGCGACGAGCTCTTCGAGCGCACCTCCCGAGGCTTGATGCCGACCCCGCTGGCCAGCCGCCTGCACCCGCCGGTGGCCCAGTCCCTGGCCCGGCTGCAGGAGGCCCTCAACCGGCCGGACGACTTCGACCCCGCCGTCAGCGAGCGAACCTTCAACATCGCCATGACGGACATCGGCGAGATCGTCTTCCTGCCCCACCTGCTGCAGCGCCTGGCCGAGGAGGCGCCCGGCATCCGGCTGAGCACCGTGCGCAGCCGGAACGACGACCTGAAGCGGGAAATGGAGGACGGCCGGATCGACCTGGCGATCGGCCTGATCCCCCAGCTCGGCGCCGGCTTCTACCAGCAGGGGCTCTTCGTGCAGCGCTATGTCTGCCTGATGCGCCGTGACCACCCCCTGGCGGCCGGGGACTTCGACCTGGGCGACTTCGTCGCCGCCCACCACGCCGTGGTGGTGGCCCGCGGCACCGGGCACGGCATCGTGGAGGAGTCGCTGGCCAAGGCCGGGGTCATCCGGCCGGTTCGGCTCGAGCTGCCCCACTTCGCCGCCGTGCCCTATATCATCAGCCGCACCGACCTGGTGGTGACGGTCACCGACAAGCTGGCCGAGGCGACCCGCGACCGCTTCGCGCTGACGATGCACGAGCACCCCCTGCCCTTCCCCGAGATCGCCATCAACCTCTTCTGGCACCGCCGCTTCCATCAGGATGCCGGCAACCGCTGGCTGCGCGGCCTGCTGTTCGAGATGTTCGCCGAGTGATCGCAGCGCCGGCCGACTCGCCTACCTTCAGCATCGGCTTGACGGTGGTGCCGTTCTTCGAATCTTCGACGGTCTGGTGGAAATGCGCCGCGGTATAAGACTTTGATCAAGCATGATCATGGCCTGGCCCACGCCGCCCTGCTGCTGTGAGCAGCCGTCTTGTTGGTGATCTTCCAAGCCCCGTCGATCTTCATCAAGGCGATAACATCAACCCAGGAATCCGACAGGTCTTCCGTGTTGTCGAATCCCAGCAAGACACTGGCAATATCTCCAGCCTGGGTCAGCGAAATGAATCGCCCCTTGATCGGCCTGTGGCTGGTCGACCATCGCTCGAAACGGTCGCTGACCAGGCCTTTGCCAAGGCTTCCGTCAGCATCGATGGCGAAAATCCAGGCATCTTCATGGAATGCTTCCTTGAGCTTGTCGATTCCCCCTTGAAAGCCATCGACGTATAGCTGAACGACGCGGACGATCTCATCGTAATCAGGGGCGTTATCAAAAGAAACTGTGCTATCCAAGACTCTTCTCCTATGTGCAGCCAGAGGGTTGATACGAACACATCAGCCGTCACCCCTGCCAGGATTATCGACACTATCCTGCTCCAGGCGGACTTTCTGACCTTGCGGCTTCAGCTTGCCGGCATGTCCCTGGGGCTGCGAGTCGGACTAACGGCGAATACGCTGAGACTCAGGCGCAGCAAGACCCTCAGCCTGTGCATCCTGCTGCCCTGTCGGCTCGGAGAGACCCGCCACGACTACCCGGAGCAGTCGGCCGGCGTGGCGGTGCGATAGGTCGCCACGGCCTCCTCCATGGCCTGCTGCAACGCCTCGATACGTGAGCCGTGGGCCGGATGGGTCGAGAGGAACTCGGGCGGCTGGCCTCCGCCGGCCGCTGCCATGTTGCGCCACAGCGCCACGCTCTGGCGCGGGTCGAACCCCGCTCGCGCCATGATCGCCAGGCCCATCAGGTCGGCCTCCTCCTCGTGGGCGCGGCTGAACGGCAGGCTAATGCCGAGCCGGGCGCCGAGGCCCAGGGCCTGCATCAGCTGCTGCTGTCCCAGATCACCCTCCCCGAAAAATCCCACCAGCAGCAGCACGGCCTTGATGCCGAGTTGCTGGGTGAGACGCTCGTTGCCATGATCGGCTAGCACATGGCCCACCTCGTGCCCGATCACCGCCGCCAGCTGGGCCGGGGTCTCGGCCACCCGCAGCAGGCCGGTATGCACGCCGATGCGGCCCCCTGGCAGGGCAAAGGCGTTGGGGGAGGGATCCTCGAAGACCACCACCTCCCAGGCCTCGGGCAGCTCGGCGGCCGGGTAGCGCACCTGGGCGGCGGCCACCACCTGTCGGGCCACACACTGCACACGGCGGTTGACGGCCGCGTCGCGTGACACCGACTGGCCTCGACGCAACTGGTCGAAGGCATCCTCGCCCATCTGGGCCATCAGGGTGTCCGGCACCAGGGCCAGTTGGGAGCGCCCGGTCGGCGTCTCCTCGCAACCGGCCAGCAGTACCAGGGGTAACAGGTATAGCAGGCACCGCAGGCGCATCGTGCCGTCTCTCTCGTCAGTGGACCAGGCGGACCAGCCTAGCCCGCCTGGCCGGGCGAGGAAACGCCCTCTCTCCCGAACACCTCGTCGACCAGGCCAATCAGGTTGTGGAGTGCCGGCGAGTCATTGGACGAGCGCCAGGCCATCCACAACGGCATTTCACAGGTGATGAGTTCTTCCAGGTGCAGGAAGCGAACGCCCGGCATGGGATGGGCACTGCTGGCCGAGGGAACGATGGCGATCCCCAGGCCGGCCGCCACCATGCTCAGGATGGTGATGTTGTCGGCGCCGTACTGCACCACCCGTGGCTCGAACTCGAGGCGGGCGAAGTGGGCCATCACACGGTCGTAGTAGACCGGTGAGACGCTGCGAAAGCCCCAGACGAAGTCGGCATCCTTCAGCTCGCTCAGGCGGCGCGGTGGCTCTGCAGCCCAGTGCGAGGCTTCAGGCACGGCGAGCATCAGGTGGTCGTGTTGCAGCAGGCGAGTCTCGAGGCCGGGCTGTTCGGCACTGTCCAGGTAGAGGATGCCGGCATCCAGGCTGCCCTCCCGCAGCCGCTCCAGCTGGGGTCCCGATAGCAGCGGGAAGACCTCGAAGGCGACCTTGGCATAGCGATCGCGATAGTGCCTCAGCAGCGCTGCCACTTCCGGCACCCAAAGGTGGGTCACCGTTACCCCCAGGCTTACCTTGCCGATCAGCCCCTGGCCCAGTGCCGAGAGTCGCGTTCGGATCCGGGTGCGCCTGTCGAGCAGTTGGACGGCCTCGTCGTAGAGCGCCTGGCCGGGCACCGTCAGGCTGACCCCACGAGCATGACGCTCCAGCAGTCGGGTGCCCAGGTCCTCCTCCAATAGTCGAACCTGCCGGGTCAGCGCCGGCTGGGCGACGTGCACCTGGCGGCTGGCCGCGGAGATGGAGCCGGTCTCCGCAACGGCAATGAAATAGCTGAGTTGGCGGAATTCCATGGTCGCCTCGCCGACAGATAAAGGGTGTCTCCGACTCTATCCATATCAATACGGCATGTCAGCAATGCCAAAGCTATATTTTTTCTATCGCACAAGGCGTTTCATAGTGTCGGGACAACCCATAACAGGTCTCGCCGTGTGCGAGCTGGACTCTCCCCATGAACAAGACCTATCACCTCCTGACCGGGCTGCACTTTGCGGTGTGCACCCTGGCCATGATCTGGCCCGGCGCCCTGATCGCCAACCGTATCGAGCCCACAGTGCTCGGCCTTCCCTTCCTGTTCTTCTGGTACATCCTGTGGATGCTGGTGCTCTTCGCCGGCATGTGGGTCGCCTTCGTCGTCCGTCACGGAGGTGGCCGCCATGAGTGATTCCCTGATCGTGGTCGGCATCACGCTGGCCTACCTCGCCGCGGTGCTGTGGGTCGGCCTGCGGGCTCGCAACCAGGAAAGCTCCAGCCTGGAGGGCTATGTCGCCGGGGGGCGCCATGTCGGTGTCGTCATCCTGTTCTTCATCCTCGGGGCGGAGATCTTCTCTGCCTTTGCCTTCCTCGGCGCGCCGGGCTGGGCCTACCAGCACGGCTCACCGGCCTTTTACATCCTCGCCTACCTGTCGCTGGTGCCGATCACCATCTGGGCCCTGGGACCGCGGGTGGCGAAGCAGGGACGCGAGCGCGGCTACCTCACCCAGGGCGACATGATCGCCGACCACTACCAGAGCAGGCCGCTGGGCATGCTGACCGGGATCATCGGGGTGGCGGCACTGGTGCCGTATCTGACCATCCAGATCGCCGGTGCCGGCCTGCTGTTCCAGGCAGCCACCGATGGCCTGGTGCCCTTCTGGCTCGGCGCCCTGCTGGCCTTCCTCGTGGTGGCCGCCTATGTGTTCGCCAGCGGCCTGAGTGGCATCGGCTGGACCAACCTGGTGCAGGGCATCATGATGATCGCCATCGCCTGGTTCCTCGGCCTCACCATTCCCGAACGCCTCTACGGTGGCGTGGGTGAGATGTTCACCCAGCTCCAGCAGAGCATGCCCGAGTACCTGACCATGCCCGGTGCCAACGGCATGAGCTGGGGCTACTTCAGCACGGCGGTGCTGGTCAGCGCCTTCGGTGGCGCCATGTGGCCGCACCTGTTCATGAAGTTCTATTCCGCCGATAGCGGCAAGTCCCTGCGCAAGGTCAGCGTCTTCTATCCGCTCTACGCCTACCTGCTGGTCCCGCTGCTGTTCATCGGCTTCGCCGGCATCCTGGTGTTCGCCGAGGAGCCCCTGGCACGCGCCGACACCGTGCTGCTGCGCCTGGTCATGGATGTCGCCAACTTCTCGCCCTGGGTCATCGGCCTGATGCTCTCCGGCGCACTGGCGGCCGCCATGTCCACCGGTGCCAACCTGGCCCATACCGCGGCCGTCGTGCTGGTACGCGACGTCTTCGGTCCCACGGTGATGAAGGGCGCTAGCGAGAAGGCCACGGTATCCGCCACCCGCTGGAGTGTGCTGGGCCTGTCGCTGATCGCCTATCTCTTTGCGCTGGCCAACCCCGCCTCGCTGGTCATGCTGCTGCTGGGGGCCTATGGGCTGCTCGTCCAGCTGTTCCCGATAGTGATCGGCGCGCTGTTCTTCCCGCGCCTGCGCCGTGCCAGCGTCATGCTCGGTGCCCTGGTCGGCAGCGTGGCCTACCTGCTGATGGATTTCGTCTGGGCCTCCCCCTTGGGCTGGCATGCCGGTGTCTGGGCGATACTACTCAACGTCATCGTCGTCGCGGCCTGCCAGTGCTTCATCCAGCCGGCCTCCCAGGACCCGGCCCTGGCCAGCCGACATTCCTGATCATTCCGGGAGACCCTGATGACGATTCACACCCCTCTGCCCGAACTGAAAGACGCGATCGGCGCTCAGACCGACGCCGCCTTCGAGTCGGTCCAGGCGCTCTACCGCCAGCTCCACCAGCATCCCGAGCTGCCCTTCCAGGAGCACGAGACCAGTGCCCGGCTCGCCGAGGCGCTGGAAGCGCTGGGCCTTGACGTGACCCGCGGCGTGGGCGGCACCGGCGTGGTGGCCCTGCTACGCAACGGCGACGGCCCCACGGTGATGCTGCGCGGCGACATGGACGCCCTGCCGATCAAGGAGGACACCGGCCTGGACTACGCCAGCAGGCGCACGGCGGAGACCGAGAGCGGCTCGGTACCGCTGATGCATGCCTGCGGCCATGACCTGCACAGCAGCTGCGTGGTGGGGGCCGCCACGGTGATGGCCGGGCTCCGGGAGCGCTGGCAGGGCACGCTGATGCTGGTCTGCCAGCCCGCCGAGGAGATCTTCGGCGGTGCCAAGGCCATGCTGGAGGACGGCCTCTACGAGCGCTTCGCCCGGCCGGACGTGGTGCTCGGCCAGCACAACATGCCGGCCCTGGCCGGCACGGTGGGCCATATCGCCGGCAGCGCCATGGCCGCGGCCTCGAACCTGGCCGTCACCATCCACGGGGCAGGCGGGCACGGCTCCATGCCCGCCCAGACCGTGGACCCGGTGGTGATCGCCGCCCATGTGGTCACGCGCCTGCAGACCATCGTCTCCCGCGAGGTACCGCCGGAGCAGACGGTGGTGGTGACCGTCGGCAAGTTGCATGCCGGGACCCAGGCCAACATCATTCCCCACTCCGCCGAGCTCGAGATCAATATCCGCAGCTTCGACGACACCCTCCACCGGCAGGTGGTGGAGGCCATCGAGCGCATCGTCCGCGCCGAGTGCGAGGCTGGCCGCTCCCCGAAGCCCCCGGAATTCCACGTGCTCAACGAGACCCTCGCCCTGCACAATGACCCCACAGCGGTGGAACACATCCGCCGTGCCCATGGCCGACACTTCGGCGAGGCCGGCCTGTTCGACATGCCGCGCCTGAACGGCAGCGAGGACTTTCCCTACTTCGGCAATGCCCAGGCCGGGGGCTTCGGTGGCGAGGATATCCCCTACGTCTACTGGTTTATCGGGGCCACCCCCGAGGAGCGCTGGCAGGCCACGCCGGGGGAGAGCGTGCCGGAGAAGATGCGCCACCTGGAGATGCCCCACTCGCCGTATTACTTCCCGGGCAACCCCGTCACCCTGCGCACCGGCATCGAGGCCATGGCGGCCGGGGCGCTCGCCTACCTGGGCTAGTCTCGGCCGGGCACCGACGCCCTGCAGAACGGAACGGGGCCGGCACCCACGGGATGCCGGCCCCGTTCCTTGGTGCTTACTTGCCGCGGTAGTAGCCCGGGGCGACGAAGGGGGTCTTGCTCACCACCATGGGGAGGCGCTTGCCGCGCACCTCGGCATAGACGGTGGTGCCGACCTCGGCGAGGGCGATGGGCACATAGCCCATGGCGACCGGCTTGCCGACCGTGGGTCCGAAGCCGCCGGACGTGACGATGCCGATTCGGTTGTCGTCGGCGTCATGGAGGGGGGCACCCTCGCGAACGGGCGCGCGCCCCTCGCCGAGCAGGCCGACGCGCTTGCGGCGGTGGTCCTTGGCCTCGACCTGGTGGAGGATCCTGTCGGCGCCGGGGAAGCCGCCAGGGCGCTCACCGCCAGGGCGGCGCGGCTTGCCGATGGCCCAGATCAGCCCGCCCTCGACCGGCGTGGTGTCGGTGTCGATGTCATGGCCATAGAGGCAGAGGCCAGCCTCCAGGCGCAGGGAGTCACGGGCGCCCAGGCCGATGGCTTCCACCTCCGGCTCTTCCAGCAGGCGGCGCGCCAGGGCCTCGCTCTGTTCGGCGGGCACCGAGATCTCGAAGCCGTCCTCGCCGGTGTAGCCGCTGCGGCTGACCCAGACCGGGATGCCAGCGATCTCGAAGTGGCCATGCTGCATGAAGACCATGTCGCAGGCCTCCGGGCAGAGACGCGCCATGACCTCGGCGGCCTTCGGGCCCTGCAGGGCCAGCAGGCCGCGGTCCAGCTCCTCCACCGCGTAGCCGTCGGGCAGGTTCTGGCGCAGGTGGGCGATGTCCTGCGCCTGGCAGGCGGCGTTGACCACCAGGTAGAGGTGATCCCCGGCATTGACCACCATCAGGTCGTCGAGAATGCCGCCTTCCTCGCTGGTGAAAAGCGCGTAGCGCTGCATGCCTTCGGGCAGGCCGACGAGATCGGCCGGTACCAGGGTCTCCAGGGCCTGTGCCGGGTTCGGCCCCCGCAGCAGCACCTGGCCCATGTGGGACACGTCGAACAGGCCGCTGGCGGAGCGCGTGTGCTCGTGCTCCTTCTTCACGCCCAGGGGGTACTGGACAGGCATCTCGTAGCCGGCAAAGGGCACCATCCTGGCACCCAGTTCGACATGCAGGTCATACAGTGGGGTGCGCTTCGGGTCACTCATGGGGGTCGCCTCTGGTTGACTGAGAGAGAAGTGCGTCGATCACCGCCTCGGCGTCACCGGACGGGTCGCGCTCGCATGGCTCAGACTAGATGAAGTTTCTTAAAGGAAACAATAGGCGCCTTGAGGAAACATGGGCCCTGTCGGCCTTCTGGACGATGATGTGCTCGACACGCCGGCCTCGGCTTCACTTAAGCAACTGAACTATATGCAATAAGCTGGCAAGAATGCACACCCCATCTCTGTTATTCTTATTTTGACTTACAATATCTCAAAAAATGATATTTGCAGTGACTGGCGTCGAACCTCGAGTGGCTCTAGGATCATTGCCGTGAAACAAATTTCTTATAGGAAACACGCATGAGCTCGCTCCTCCCCAACCTGCGTTACGCCGAAAGCCATGAATGGGTGCTGGACAACGGCGACGGCACCGTGACTATCGGCATCACCGACCATGCTCAGGAAGCGCTGGGCGACATCGTCTTCGTCGAGCTGCCCGAGGTAGGCCAGACCCTGGCCCTCAAGGACGAGTTCGGTGTCATCGAATCGGTCAAGGCCGCCTCCGACCTCTATGCCCCGGTGGCCGGCGAGATCGTCGAGGTCAACGAGGCCCTCGAGGACGCCCCGGAGAGCGTCAACGAGTCGCCCTATGAGGATGGCTGGATCATGAAGGTGCGCATCACCGATGCCACCGCCCTCGATGCCCTGCTCGACGCCGACGGCTACCAGGCCGTGGCCGACGCCGACGACTGATCCCGCTATCGCCGACCTCCGCCCCCCGGCCACCCCGGCCGGGGACGCTTTTCGCCGACCGCCGC
>NZ_JAKVPY010000037.1:0-23048 GCF_022487945.1 Halomonas flagellata | reverse complement strand
AGGCCGGCCGCGCGGTGCGGGTGGTCTCGATGCCCTCGACCGACCGCTTCGACGCCCAGGACGCCGAGTACCGCGAGCGCGTGCTGCCGAGGGCGGTGAGCGCACGGCTCGCCATCGAGGCCGGCCACGTCGACGCCTGGTACAAGTACGTGGGCCTCGACGGCCGGGTGGTCGGCATGACCAGCTACGGCGAGTCGGGCAAGGCCGGCGACCTGTTCAAGCACTTCGGCTTCACCGTCGACAACGTCGTTGCCCAGGCCAACGAGCTGCTCGACGCCTGAGCGCTGGCAGCGAGTCACGAGAAAGGGCACGGCCGATCGGCCGTGCCCTTTTTCGTTTCCCGTCACCCTGGCTCAGGCGATGGTCACGTCCTTCGACAGGTAGACGTCCTGGATGGCGTTGAGCAGCTCGACGCCCTCGGCCATCGGCTTCTGGAACGCCTTGCGCCCGGAGATCAGCCCCATGCCGCCGGCACGCTTGTTGATCACCGCGGTGCGTACCGCCTGGGTCAGGTCGCCGGCGCCAGTGGAGGCACCACCGGAGTTGATCAGCCCGGCACGCCCCATGAAGCAGTTGGCCACCTGATAGCGGGCCAGGTCGATGGGATGGTCCGAGGTCAGCTCGCTGTAGACCTTGTCGTGGGTGTGGCCGAAGCCGATGGCACGGTAGCCGCCGTTGTTCTCGGGCAGCTTCTGCTTGACGATATCGGCCTTGATGGTGGCGGCCATGTGGATCGCCTGGCCGGTGAGATCCGAGGCCACGTGGTAGTCGGTGCCATCCTTCTTGAAGGCCGGGTTGCGCAGGTAGGACCACAGCACCGTGACCATGCCCAGTTCGTGGGCCCGCTCGAAGGCCTCGCTGACTTCCATGATCTGGCGGCGACTCTCCGACGAACCGTAGTAGATGGTCGCCCCCACCGCCATGCAGCCCATCTCGAAGGCCTGCTCGACCTGGGCGAACAGCGTCTGGTCGTAGACCGCCGGGTAGGTCAGGGTCTCGTTGTGGTTGAGCTTGAGCAGCATCGGGATCCGGTGAGCGTAGCGCCGCGCCACCGAGGCGAGCCCGCCCAGCGTCGAGGCCACCGCGTTGCAGCCGCCCTCGATGGCCAGCTCGACGATGTTGGCCGGGTCGAAATAGATCGGGTTGGGGGCGAAGGAGGCCCCGGCCGAGTGCTCGATGCCCTGGTCCACCGGCAGGATGCTGAGGTAGCCGGTGCCGGCCAGCCGGCCATGGTCGAACAGCGCCTGCATGTTGCGCAGCACATGGGGCCGGCGGTCGCTGAGGGCCATCACCCGATCGATGAAGTCCGCCCCGGGCAAGTGCAGCCGCTCACCGGGAAAGCCGGTACAGACGTGGCCCAGCAGGTCGTCGGCCTCGTCACCCAGCAGCTTGGCGATATCGGTCATGTCGTTCCTCTCCTTGGGTTATCAAAGACGCTATTCCCAGCGTAGTGTAGGACCCTACCGAGCGGACACCCCCCCTTGCAAACGCGAGCGCCCACCCGCATGGAGTGGGCGCTCGACGGCTAGCGCTCGCTCAGGCCGCCTGGACCTCGATGCGCCGAGTCCGGTGGCTATCCTTCTTCGGCAGCACCAGATGCAGGACGCCATCCTCGACGCGCGCTTCGATGGCCTCACCGTCGATCTCGTGGCTCAGCGTGAAGCGGCGCGCGAAGCGCTGCGCCCGCACCTCGGCATAGGTCGCGGAGATGCCTTCGGGCATGTCGACCTGGATCTCTCCCTCGAGGCTCAACACATTGTTGTCCACCTCGATGCTCAGCGACTCCCGTTTCACCCCCGGCAGATCGGCCAACAGGTGCAGGGCATTGTCCTCCTCGTAGATGTCCACCGGCGGCAGCATGGCGGGTTCGCGCCGCTCGCGGGTGTCAAGGTCCCGAGCTTCCTCACGTTTGGCGATATCACTCATGGCAGATCACCTCCTTATCTCTCTCGCGTCATGCCGCCTTGATCTCGATGCGCCGCGGCTTGAGTTCCTCGCGCTTGGGCAAGTGAATCTCGAAGATCCCGTCATGGAAGCGCGCCTCGGAGAGGTCGGCATCCAGACCCTCGGGCAGGGCGATGGAGCGGGCAAACTCGCCGTCGAATCGCTCGCGACGGAAGTAGGGACGCCGACTGTCGCCTTCCGGCTCGGGCGGCAGCGCCTCGCGTTTGCCCCGCAGGGTCAGCACGTTGTCCTGGATGCTGATCTCGAGGTCGCTGGGTGAGAGACCCGCGGCAAACACATAGACACGAACCGCGTCGTCGGTGCGACCGACATTGATCATCGGATAACTGCCCCGCGGTACGGCACGGATATCCGCGACGCCACCTTCCGGGAAGAACTCGTCCATCAGTTGCCGGAACCAGTCCAGCCCCTGGAACGGGCCGGTATCGAAACGCCTGAGATCGTCGAACATATCAACCACCTCCTGCTGAAGACGGGTTGTCGGAAGGGGCCAGGTCGGGGCTGACAAGGCCCCCGTAATCTGCAAAATAGGAGCGCTCGATGGCGTTTCAAGTGCCCCGCAAGCAAAATTTTTCGCCCCCTTCACGGTGGCCGAAACCGCCTTTCGCGACTCGACCGGTGGGCCTGCCGGCCGCAAATGCGCTAGAATCGCGGGTTCGTGTTTCACGGCCCGGGGAGACTCCACCACCACCATGGCCCATCGCATCGCCATCAACGGTTACGGCCGCATCGGCCAGTGCGTGCTGCGCGCCCTCTTCGAACGCGCCGAACCGGCGCGTGAGCCGGAACTGGAGATCGTCGCGATCAACGAGCTCTCCGACCTGGCCACCATCGCCTACCTGACCCGCTACGACACCACTCACGGCCGCTTCCCCGGCCGGGTGGAGGTCGAGGGCGACCATCTGGTGGTCAATGGTCGGGCGATTCGGCTGCTCTCCGAGTCCGATCCCGCCCGACTGCCCTGGGCCGAGCTCGGCATCGACCTGGTGCTCGAGTGCTCCGGCAGCTTCAAGGACCGCGCCACCGCCGAACGGCACCTGGCGGCCGGCGCCGGGCGGCTGCTGTTCTCCCAGCCGGCGGAGAGCGACGTCGACGCCACCATCGTCAGCGGCATCAACGACCAGGTGCTCGAGGCACACCACCGCATCATCTCGGCGGCCTCCTGCACCACCAACTGCCTGGTGCCGGTGCTCACCGTGCTCGACGAGGCGCTCGGCATCGAGCACGGCGTGACCACCACCGTGCACTCGGCGATGAACGACCAGCCGGTGATCGACGCCTACCACCAGACCGACCTGCGCCTGACCCGCTCGGCGATGCACTCCATCGTGCCGGTGGACACCGGCCTGGCCCGCGGCATCAATCGCCTGATGCCGCACCTGGCCGGGCGCCTCGAGTGCCTGCACATGCGCGTGCCGACCATCAATGTCTCGGCCATGGACCTGTCGATCTGCGTGCAACGCGACACCAGCGCCGCCGAGGTCAATGCCCTGCTGCGCGCCGAGAGCCACGCGCGGCTGGCCGGGCTGCTCGGCTACACCGAGGAGCCCATGGCCTCCATCGACTTCAACCACGATCCACGCTCCGGTATCGTGGACGCCACCCAGACCCGGGTGGCGGGAAGCCGCCTGATCAAGCTGCTGTGCTGGTTCGACAACGAGTGGGGCTTCGCCAATCGCATGCTCGACGTGAGCCGGCGCCTGGCCGCCATGCCCCCGCCCACCCCATGACCCCGCTTCGGTTTCTCCAGATGAGGAAGACGCCCCGATGAACGTGCGCAAGATGACTGACCTCGACCTCAACGGCCAGCGCGTGCTGATCCGCGAGGACCTGAACGTACCCGTCAAGCACGGCAAGGTGACCAGCGATGCCCGCCTGCGGGCCTGCCTGCCGACCATCCAGGCCGCCCGGGACGCCGGCGCCAGGGTGATGCTGATGAGCCACCTGGGTCGCCCCACCGAAGGCGAGCCGGCCGAGGAGTTCTCGCTGGCCCCGGTGGCCGCGCACCTCGGCGAGCTGCTCGGCCGCCCGGTCACCCTGGTCAGGGACTACCTGGGCGCCGCCCTGGACCTGGCCGACGGCGAGGTGGTGCTGCTCGAGAACGTGCGCTTCAACGCCGGCGAGAAGAAGGATGACGAGACCCTGGCGAAGCAGTATGCCGCGCTGTGCGACGTCTTCGTGATGGACGCCTTCGGTACCGCCCATCGCGCCCAGGCCTCCACCCATGGCGTCGCGCGCTTCGCCCCCACCGCCTGCGCCGGCCCCCTGCTGGCCGCCGAGCTCGACGCCCTGGAGAAGGCGCTCGCCGCCCCCCGGCGCCCCATGGCGGCCATCGTCGGCGGCTCCAAGGTCTCCACCAAGCTCGAGGTGCTCAATGCGCTCTCCGAGAAGTGCGACCAGCTGATCGTCGGCGGCGGCATCGCCAACACCTTCATCGCCGCGGCCGGGCACAAGGTCGGCAAGTCGCTGCACGAGGCCGACCTGATCGAGAAGGCCAGGGAACTGATGGGCCGGGTCGAGATCCCGCTGCCCAGCGACGTGGTGGTGGCCACCGAGTTCTCCGAATCGGCCGAGGCCGTGGTCAAGCCGGTCGACCAGGTCGCCGACGACGAGATGATCCTCGACATCGGCCCCGAGACCGCCGCCCGCCTGGCCGCCCTGCTCAAGGACGCCGGCACCATCCTGTGGAACGGCCCGGTGGGCGTGTTCGAGATCGACCAGTTCGGCCGTGGCACCGAGGTGATCTCGAAGGCCATCGCCGAGAGCCCGGCCTTCTCCATCGCCGGCGGCGGCGACACCCTGGCGGCCATCGACAAGTACGGCATCGGCGACCGGATCTCCTACATCTCCACCGGCGGCGGCGCCTTCCTCGAATACGTGGAAGGCAAGACCCTGCCCGCGGTGAAGGCCCTGGAAGACGCCGCCTCGCGCTGAGACCGCCTCCTCCCTCGATACCCCCTGTCGGCGTGGCCCCTCGGCCACGCCGGCATCGATCGGATTTCACAGACAGGACACTTCATGGCACTGATCAGCATGCGCCAGATGCTGGACCACGCCGCCGAGCGCGGCTACGGCATCCCGGCCTTCAACGTCAACAACCTCGAGCAGATGCGCGCCATCATGGAAGCCGCCGACGCGACCGACTCGCCGGTCATCGTCCAGGCCTCCGCCGGCGCCCGCAAGTACGCCGGGGCCCCCTTCCTGCGTCACCTGATCCTGGCCGCCGTGGAGGAGTTCCCGCACATCCCGGTGGTCATGCACCAGGACCACGGCACCAGCCCCGCGGTGTGCCAGCGCTCGATCCAGCTCGGCTTCTCGTCGGTGATGATGGACGGCTCGCTGGGCGAGGACGGCAAGACGCCCATGGACTACGACTACAACGTCGACGTCACCCGCCGTACCGTCGAGATGGCCCACGCCTGCGGCGTCTCGGTGGAGGGTGAGCTGGGCTGCCTGGGCAGCCTGGAGACCGGCATGGCCGGCGAGGAAGACGGCATCGGCGCCGAGGGCAAGCTGGACATGGAGCAGCTGCTCACCGACCCGGAAGAGGCCGCCGACTTCGTCAAGGCGACCGGCGTGGACGCCCTGGCCATCGCCATCGGCACCAGCCACGGCGCCTACAAGTTCACCCGGCCGCCCACCGGCGACACCCTCTCCATCCGGCGCATCAAGGAGATCCACGAGCGCATCCCCGACACCCACCTGGTGATGCACGGCTCCTCCTCGGTGCCCCAGGAGTGGCTGGCGATCATCAACGAGTTCGGCGGCGAGATCCCCGAGACCTACGGCGTGCCGGTCGAGGAGATCGTCGAGGGCATCCGCCACGGCGTGCGCAAGGTCAACATCGACACCGACCTGCGCCTGGCCTCCACCGGCGCGGTGCGCCGCTTCCTGGCCCAGCACCCCGCCGAGTTCGACCCGCGCAAGTACCTCAAGGAGACCGTGGCCGCCATGCGTGACGTCTGCATCGCGCGCTACGAGGCCTTCGGCACCGCGGGCAATGCCTCCAGGATCAAGCCGATCAGCCTGGAAGCCATGTTCGAGCGCTACGCCAGCGGCGAGCTGGATCCCAAGGTGAAGTGATCTCCTCGCATCCCTTCGCGCATCTCTGTGCGACAGGCAAGTTCGGGCGGCCCTGGTGGCCGCCCTTTTCGTGGCAGGCTGCTAGGCTAGGAAACTGCCCACCCTCGATCAGGAGCCCCAGATGACCAAGCGCATCGTCGCCTATCGGCGGATCAAGCCCCACCACCTCGAGGCCCTGCGCCGCGACTTCCACGTGGATCATTTCCCCGAGCTCGATTCCGCCGACGACCCGGCCTTTCGTGAGGCGATGGCCAGGGCCCACGGCCTGATCGGGGCGGGGCTCGGGGTCACCCCCGAACTGCTCGACGCCGCGCCGCGCCTGGAAGCCATCGCCACCATCTCGGTGGGCTACGACAACTTCCCGGTGGAGGAGCTGACCCGTCGCGGCATCCTGCTCTGCAATACGCCCGACGTGCTCACCGAGACCACCGCCGATACCGGCTTCCTGCTGATCATGGCCGCGGCCCGCCGGGCGGTGGAGCTGGCCGAGCTGGTCAAGCGCGGCGACTGGCTGCACGGCATCGGCCCCGAGCACTTCGGCAGCGACGTGCACGGCAAGACCCTGGGCATGATCGGCTTCGGTCGCATCGGGGCGGCCATCGCCCGCCGCGGCGCACTGGGCTTCGGCATGAAGATCCTCTACTCCAACGCCTCGCCCAAGCCGGCGCTGGAGGCCGAGCTCGGTGCCGAACGTCGCGAACTGGACGCCCTGCTCGCCGAAGCGGATTTCGTCTGCGTGACGGTGCCGCTGACCGCCGAGACCGTACACCTGATCGGCGCCCACGAGTTCGCCCGGATGAAGCCCTCGGCGATCTTCGTCAATATCGCCCGCGGCAAGGTGGTCGACGAGTCGGCCCTGATCGCCGCCCTGGAGAAGGGCCAGATCCTGGCCGCCGGCCTCGACGTCTTCGAGCAGGAACCCTTGTCGCCGGAATCGCCGCTGCCGCACATGACCAACGTGGTGGCCCTGCCGCACATCGGCTCGGCGACCCACGAGACCCGCGACGCCATGGCACAGCGCGCCGTCGACAACCTCACCCTGGCGCTGAAGGGCGAGCGGCCCATCAGCCTGGTCAACGAGGCGGCCTGGACGCGGCGCCGGCGCTGAGGCGGGCACGAAAAAAGCCGCCCCCGGCAGGGGCCGGAGGCGGTCGAGGCGGATGACGCCGGGAACGTCAACCGATGGGAGAACCCGCCGCCCGTCCGTGGGCAGCGTCAGGGCTTACCAACCCTGCTCTTCGTCATCCCCTTCTTCTTCCCACTCTTCCTCTTCCTCGTACTCGAACTCCTCCTCCTCGTTCTCGTACTCAGTGGTGCTATCGACGCCAGCACCCGCTTCGGCATTACCGCCAGCATCCGGCGCAGGCTCTTCCTGGGGAACGCCTTCCTGCTCCTCTTCCTCGTGGAAGTCGGCGAAGGCCAGCGGGCTGGCGATCAGGCCGAAAGAAACACCGAAGATACCGAGTTTCTTGAGGAATTCCTTGGACATCATGTTCGCACCTCCAATGGAGTCTGAGCTTGAGTTTCCTTGTGAAGCCTGGGGCTTCGCTCGTCATGCCGGTGAGGGTCCGCTTGCCACTTGGCGTGTCGAGGTCTCGGCCGGCATGTCTTGCTCGTCCTGACGACTGCAGGGAGCGGACCAGTTCTGCGCCAACAACAGATAAAAGACCTTAAAATCAAATTGTTATAACAAAATGCCGAATCCGGAACGGCACCCGAGTTCCCCTCGCGAGGTGGTGATATCTGACACATGGGCCCCGCGGACACAGCCACAGAGGATGGGGCGGCGATCGCCCGGCCTCACTCCCGCACCTTGCCGATCCTGCCCGGTCGAATTAGAATGGGAACGTTCCCATAGGAGATCGTCGAGTCATCATGACCACCACGCCGCCGCTACGACGTGCCACCATCCTCGAGGTCGCCAGGTCAGCCGGCGCCTCCAAGACCAGTGTGTCGCGCTACTTCAGTGGTGAACGTGAACGCCTCTCGCGGGAACTGCAGGCACGCATCGCCGAGGCCGCCCGCTGCCTGGGCTACCGCCCCAACCAGATGGCCCGTGGCCTCAAGGGCGGCCACTCGCGATTGATCGGCATGCTGGTGGCGGACATCCGCAACCCCTTCTCGGTGGCGGTGATGCATGGCGTGGAGCAGGCCTGCCGCGAGCAGGGCTATTCCCTGCTGGTCTGCAATACCGACAACGACCCGGCCCAGGAGCGCGCCCGCCTGGCATTGCTGGCCTCCTATCGAGTCGAGGGGCTGGTGATCAACGTCGCCGGTCGACCCAGCCGCGAACTCCACACCCTGGCCGACCAGGGCATTCCCCTGGTGCTGCTCGACCGGGAGCTGGATCTGGTCGAGGCCGACGTGGTCGGCCTCGACAATGCCGGAGCCATCGACATGGCCCTCGACCACCTGGCTGGCCAGGGCTACGGCGAGTTGCTCTATGTCAGCGAGCCGCCGGAGCAGATCAGCTCGCGCCAGCGGCGTCTCGAGCGCTTCCGGCAGGGGCTGGGCGAACGAGGCCTGACGGGCGAGGCGCTCTGCCTGGCACTGGAAGGCCAGGAGGGCGCCCTGACCGACGGGATCACCACCTTCCTCGCCAGGCCGGGCCGCCCACCCAGGGCCCTGCTGTGCGCCAACGGCAATGTCACCCTCGCCGTCACCCGCACGCTCCAGAGGCTCGGTATCCGCCTCGGCGAGACCGGGCTGCTCGGCATCGACGAACTCGACTGGTGCGAGCTGGTCCCGCCGGGCATCACCACCCTGGCCCAACCCACGGCGATGATCGGCCAGGCCGCGGTCGACCGCCTGCTGCAACGCCTGGAAGCTTCCGGTCACCGAGCCCCACCGCGACGCCTCCACTATCAGCCGACATTGATCTCGCGAGGCTCCACGCGCCGCTGATTCACTGGAGCTTCACGACGACCCGCGACACAAGGTCCCGACACCCGAGAGAACACGACCATGACGCACGCAAGCGCAGCCAGTCCGGAAATCCTCGCCTTCGGTGAGGCCATGACCATGTTCGTTGCCGACACACCCGGCCCACTGGCCGAGGTGGAGCACTTCCATCGCCGGATCGCCGGCGCCGATACCAACGTGGCCATCGGCCTGGCGCGACTGGGCTTCCCGGTCGGCTGGCTGAGTCGGGTCGGTGCCGACAGCTTCGGCGACTTCATTCGCCACACCCTCGAGGCCGAGGGACTCGACTGCCGGCATCTGACATCCGACCCCGCACACCCCACCGGCCTGCTGTTCAAGGCACGCGCCGAGGGCGGCGCCGACCCCCGGGTCGAATACTTCCGTCGCGGCAGTGCCGCCAGCCGGTTGTCGCCGGACGATGCCCTCAGCGTCGACTTCGGCGCCCTGCGCCACCTGCATGCCACCGGCATCCCCCCGGCGGTCTCCACGAGCTGTCGCGAACTCTCCTGGCACATGCTGGACAATGCCCGCGCCGCCGGCGCCAGCATCTCCTTCGACCCCAACCTGCGCCCCAGCCTGTGGGCAAGCGAAGCCGAGATGCGCGAGACACTGAACGCCATGGCAGCCAGAGCTGACTGGGTGTTGCCGGGGCTGGCAGAGGGCCGGTGCCTGACCGGGCTCGAGACGCCCCACGATATCGCCGGCTACTATCTCGACCGGGGTGCCAGGGCGGTGATCATCAAGCTCGGTCCCGAGGGGAGCTACTACCGTGGTACCCTCGCGGGCCGGGAAGAGAGCTTCACTCAGGCCGGTTTTCCGGTGGCCGAGGTGGTGGATACCGTCGGCGCCGGTGACGGCTTCGCGGTGGGCGTGGTGAGCGCCCTGCTCGATGGCCTCTCGCCCCGGGGGGCCGTGCGCCGCGGCAACCTGATCGGCGCCCGGGCGGTTCAGGTGGTCGGCGACATGGAAGGCCTCCCCGACCGAGCCCGCCTGGGGGCACTCGAAGCCTCCCTGCCGCCCCTCACCCCCTGAAAGGAGCCCTCATGACCCCACCGCTCTGCCTGCTCTTCGACTCCGACGGTACCCTGGTCGACAGCGAGATCCTGCTCGCCCAGGTCATGGCGGAGGTGCTGCCGCGCTTCGGCCTGCCCTTCACCGCCCACCAGTACATGGAGGAGTTTCGCGGCGTCCGCTTCCTCACCATCGTGCTCACCCTGGAGCAGCGCCACGCCACGCTCGACGAACAACGCCGCCAGCAGATGGAGAGCGAGATGCGCGCGCTGATGGAGGCCCGCATGCGCGCCGAGCTGCTGCCCATCGACGGCATGCCGAAGGCCCTGGGGGCCCTGGCCGCCCACCCCAAGGCGGTGGTCTCCAACGGCCCGGAAGGCAAGATCCGCTGCGCCATGGAGAGTACCGGCCTCGCCCCGCATTTCGGCGACCGGCTGTTCAGCGCCTACACCCTGGGCGTGTGGAAGCCCGATCCGGGCCTCTACCGCCAGGCCGCCGAGGCCATGGGCCATCCCCCCGAACGCTGTGTGGTGATCGACGACGCCGCGGTGGGCGTGGCCGCCGGCCTCGAGGCCGGCATGCGGGTGATCCACCTCAACCGCTTCCCCGACGAGGAAGTCACTCCACCGGGTGCCATCGGCATCCGACATGCCAGCGAGCTGCCAGGGGTGGTGGCCCGGCTGGCTGCCGCCATCCCCCCCTCTCCTAGCCGCGACCGACGGGCTCCTCCAGCCCGGCCACCGGGGCCGGCATCCTGAGCAGGCCGCCGGCGGCCGGCCAGCGGGCTTTCCCTTCAGCATCCAGGTGCTGGGTGGCGGTGGTGATATAGAGGGTCTGCAGGTCGGCCCCGCCGAAGGCCACCATGGTGGGGTGTGGGCAAGGCAGTTCGACGCCGGCCACCAGTTCCCCGTCGGGCGAAAAGCGCACCAGTTGCCCCCCACCGTAGAGCACGCTCCAGTAGTGCCCCTCGCTGTCCACCGCGGCACCATCGGGCACCCCCGGCAACCCCAGCGCCTCCAGATCAACCCAGGTCTCCGCCACGCCGGTGCCACCGCTCGCCACGTCGAAGGGATAGCGCAGGATACGCCGCGTCAGCGAGTCGGTATGGTAGAGCCAATGCCCGTCGGGGCTGAAGGCCAGGCCGTTGGAGATGCCGATGCCCGACCGGCGTGGTACCAGTTGGCCCTGGTCGAGGCAGTAGAGTGCCGCCGTGGGGCTCTGCTCGTCGGCGGCGATGGTGCCCACCCAGAGCCGGCCGTGCGCATCGCAGCGGCCGTCGTTGAAGCGATTGCCACCCTCCTCCCGCCACTCCGGGTTGTCCGCCAGACGCTCGGGCCGGCCATCGAACGGCAGGCGCAGCCTGACGATCCCCGAGGCCGTCGCGGCCAGCAGCCCCGCCTCGCACAGGGCAAGGCAACCGACCTTTTCGTCCAGCTCGATACGGGTGGGAGCTTCATCGTGGTCTGGCCGCCAGGCGTAGATCACCCCACGATTGATATCCACCCAATAGAGCGTCTGCCGCGCCACCGACCACAGCGGGCTCTCGCCCAGGCTCATGCCCAACGCGAGCGCCACCTCGATACGTGCTTCCGTCATCGCATCACACCCCTGCCTCAGTGGTTGTCCCGCGGCGGGCTGAGCCTTGCCACGTCCCGGTACTTGGGCGCCGGTTCCAGCGTCATGCCGCGATCCAGCGGTTCCACCAGCGTGCGCTGGATCTCCTGCCAGGGTGTCTGGTGATCCGGGTAGCGGTAGCCGCCGTTCGCCTCCAGCCTCTGGCGGCGGGCCTCGAGCTCGGCGTCATCGATCAGCAGCTGCACCTCGCCCTTGCCCAGGTCGACTCGCAAGCGATCGCCGGTCTCGAGCAGCGCCAGGCCTCCGCCGCTGGCCGCTTCGGGCGAGGCGTTGAGGATCGACGGCGAACCCGAGGTGCCCGACTGCCGGCCGTCACCCAGGCACGGGAGCGATTCGATGCCGCGTCGGATCAGCGCCTCCGGCGGCTGCATGTTGACCACCTCGGCACCGCCGGGATGGCCCACCGGCCCCGCCCCGCGCATCACCAGGATGGTGCGCTCGTCGATGCCCAGGGCGGGGTCGTCGATGCGCGCATGGTAGTCCTCGGAACCGTCGAACACCGCCACGCGACCCTCGAAGGCGTCCGGGTCGTCGGGGTCGCTGAGGAAGCGCTCGCGGAAGTCCTTCGAAATCACGCTGGTCTTCATCAGCGCCGAGTCGAAGAGGTTGCCCCCGAGGTTGAGGAAGCCGGCGTGCGCGACCAGGGGATTGCCATAGCGGCGGATCACGTCGTCGTCGCGGGTCTCCCGTCCGCGGACATTGTCGGCCAGCGAATGGCCGTTGACGGTCATGACATCCCCGTGCAGATGGCCGGCACCCAGGAGTTCACTGATGACCGCCGGCACTCCGCCGGCGCGATGAAACTCCTCGCCGAGATAGGCCCCCGCCGGCATGACGTTGGCCAGCAGCGGGATGGCGTGGCCCAGGCGCTGCCAGTCGTCGTTGTCGAGTTCGAGGCCGGCGTGGCGGGCGATGGCGTTGACGTGGATCGGCGCATTGGAGGAGCCGCCCAGCGCCGAGCAGGTGACGATGGCGTTCTCGAACGCCTCGCGGGTGAGGATGTCGCTGGGGCGCAAGTCCTCCCAGACCATCTCGACGATCCGCTCGCCGGTCCGGTAGGCGACCATGGCGCGCTCCTTGTAGGGCGCGGGGATCATCGCCGAGCCCGGCAGGCTCATGCCCAGCGCCTCGGCCATGGCGTTCATGGTCGAGGCGGTGCCCATGGTGTTGCAGTGGCCCACCGAGGGCGCCGAATCGGTAGCCCGGGCGAGGAACTCGGCATAGTCGATGTCACCGGCGGCGAGCCGCTTGCGCAGCTCCCAGATGATGGTCCCCGAGCCGACCCTCTCGCTGCCCCGCCAGCCGTTGAGCATTGGCCCGCCGGAGAGCACGATGGCCGGGATATTGACCGTGGCCGCCGCCATCAACGCCGCCGGGGTGGTCTTGTCACAGCCGGTGGTCAGCACCACGCCATCGAGTGGGTAACCGTGCAGCACCTCCACCAGGCCCAGGTAGGCCAGGTTGCGATCCAGCGCCGCCGTGGGGCGGCGGGCATTCTCGTGGATCGGATGCATGGGGAACTCGAAGGGCACCCCGCCGGCGGCGCGGATGCCGTCCTTGACCCGCTTGACGAGTTCGATGTGATGGCGATTGCACGGCGTGAGGTCGGAACCCGATTGGCAGATGCCGATGATCGGCCGGCCGCTCGTGAGCTCCTCCAGGGTGATGCCGTAGTTCAGGTAGCGCTCGATGCACAGCGCCGTGGTCCCCGGGTGCTCGGGGTTGTCGAACCAGTCGCGCGAGCGCAGCTGGTCGGATGTGATCTTGGCGTTACTCATCATGTCGATACTCGTCTCATGGATAAAGGAAGCATTTCAGAGGGGAGGGTCAAGTGTCCCCCCAGGCTCCTGCATCACCGCTCGCCAGGCCTCGATCCTCAAGTCACGATAGACGAAGCCCGGAAACGGTAGCGCCGACGCAGGGACTGGCCAGGCGCCAGCTCGACCAGGCCATGCTCGCTGGCACCCAGATGATGGGCATCGACCGCGTGACTGACCGGTTCGAAGCAGAAGAAGTCGGCCTCGGCCCCCGGGGAGTAGATCAGGTAGCGTGTCTCGGCGGGCTCGGTCTCGATGTCCAGCGCCACGCCACGCTCGGGCCAGCGCACCAGGGCACGCCCGTTCCAGCCGGTGAAGAGGTTGTCGATCCTGCCCTCGGGCAGGGTCGAGGGGACGGAGAAGTTCCACGCCTCCCCCGTCCCGAGCCGGCGCCATTCGGTGGGCAGTTGGGCGGCATCCACCTCCCAGACCCCCTCGGCCCGGGCGGCGAGTCGTGTCTGCCCACTGCGCGGAAACCAGGGGTGTAGCCCCAGGCCGTAGGGCGCCGGCGCCTCGCCCAGGTGCGTGGCCGAGAGCTCGACCGCCAGGCTCTCTGCCTCGAGGCGGTAGACCAGTTCGGCGCGATAGTCGAAGGGGGGCTGCTCGCGCGAGCGCAGCACCAGGCGCAGCTCATGCCTCTCCTGGCCCTCGACCCGCCAGGGTCGCTGCCAGCCGTCGCCATGGATCGGCAACGGCTCGCCGGCGAGGTTGGGCGCCAGCGGATAGTGCCGGCCACGCCACTCGAAGCCTCCCGCCGAGATGCGGTTCGACCAGGGCACCAGCGGGTACATGGCGAGCCGGTTGGGGTCCTGCTCGTCGACGGTGCCGGGACGCATCAGCGCCACCGGGCCATCTTCGGTCAGGGCATCGAAGCGCACCACTGCCCCGCCAATGGCCGGATTGACCAACAGGCGCAACTTGCCGTTGTCGAGAGCAACCATCATGGCGTCCTCCGTGAGATGGTCAGCCGAGGCTGGTGGCATCAGTGCGCCGACGCACGACGTCATCCGACAGGCGCTTTCCGTCGTCGCCGAAGGCGTGCAGCAGCTCATGACGCGGCGTCATATACAGGGTGTCACCATGGCGCAAATCGGAATCGCCGGGCAGACGCACAATCATCGAGCCGGTCGCCTCACTGTCGACATAGGCGAAAGCATCGGCGCCGAGCATCTCGATGACCCGTACATAGCCCTGCCATTCGCCGCTATCGCGACTAACGTCAAGATGTTCCGGACGAATCCCGATCGTGTTAGCGCCGTAGGTTTCGGCGATCCGGCCCTCGATCAGATTCATCTTCGGCGAGCCGATGAAACCCGCCACGAACAGTGTCTCGGGGCGCTGATAGAGCGCCATGGGCGAGCCGACCTGCTCGATCTGTCCAGCGTTCATGACCACAATGCGATCGGCCAGGGTCATGGCCTCGACCTGATCGTGAGTGACATAGATCATGGTGGCGTCGAGACGATAGTGAAGCTCGGCGAGTTCCACGCGCATGCGGTTGCGCAACGACGCATCGAGGTTGGAGAGCGGTTCGTCAAACAGGAAGACCCCGGGGTTGCGCACGATGGCGCGACCGATCGCCACGCGCTGGCGCTGGCCACCGGATAACTCGGCCGGCTTGCGCTCGAGCAGCTCCTCGAGATGCAGCAGCTTTGCCGCTTCTTCGACCTTGGCCTGGCGCTCCTTGACGGGCACCTTGGCCAGGCGCATGCCAAAGTCGATGTTGCGAGCGACCGTCATGTGCGGATAGAGCGCATAGGACTGGAAAACCATGGCGATGTCACGGTCACTGGGCTCCGCCGTGGTCACGTCGCGCTCGCCGATGGCGATCGAGCCACGGGTCACCGTTTCGAGACCGGCGATCATGCGCAGCAGGGTCGACTTGCCGCACCCGGAGGGCCCCACGAGTACCGTGAAGGAGCCATCCTCGATCTGCAGGTTGAGATTGGGAATCACCGTGGCATTGCCGCGGAAGGTCTTTTCGATATCGACCAGTGTCACTTCAGACATGGTGTGCACTCTTTATCAAGCATAGGTTATGGTTCTCAGGCGTGATTGGCAGGCGCTCAACGGAGCTCGCGGCGATAGCGGAACCTGGCGAAGTCGGCCGGCGTACCGCGACCACTGATGTCGTGGGCCGCCATGCCCAGGAAATTGCCGGTGAAGTAGCCATGTGCGCGGCCACTGCCCTCGTCCGAGAGCAGCCCGGCATCGAGCACCGGACCGATCGGCTGCCACTCACCGTCGCCCTGGGCGTAGCGAAACTGCAGCTCTCGCTCGCGAATATCGACGCCGAGCTGCACGGGCGTTCCGGGCTCGAGAACCGCCCCCTGGGTGTCGGCGATATCCAGACGCCCGCTGGGCCACTCGTCGTGGCAGCTCATCACGCTGAGCACCTTGTCGCCGCCATCACCACGGGTTACCGCCAGGTAGTGGAACTTGAAGCGGTTGTAGTAGGCAATCAGGCCAGCGAACTGCTGCAGGTCGTCCGGCTCGAATTCAAGCACGGTCTCGGCACTGCAGTACCAGTTGTCCTGACGCCGCGCCACCAGCGCCTGCTCGAACCAGGAGCCCACCGATTCGCGACCATAAAGGCGCAGGAAACCAGGGCGCTCACTCAGGGAGAAGAGCCGCTCGGGCTCGGGGGTGCGCAGCCACTGGAAGTTCGCCGGTAGCGTCTCGGATGCGAACTCGTGGGTCTCCTCGGTGTCCGGGGCACGTTGATCCGTGCCGGGCATCGACACCTCCAGCGTCGGGGTCTTGCCGCCGTCGGCCAGTCGCAACCAGCCGTCGTTGTCCCAGACGGCTCGCTGAATCGCCGTTTCGCGCCCCAACGGCGATAACCGCGTACCCGGCAGCGGACGGCCGCACAAGTGCACCAGATAGGTCTCGCCCTCGGGTGTCTCGACCAGGTCGGCGTGGCCGGCACGCTGTAGCGGGTTGTCCGGGTCCTGGCGCGTGGTCAGCACCGGATTGTCGGGATGTACCGCATAGGGGCCGGTAAGATGGCGCGAGCGAGCCATGGTCACGGCGTGGCCGTAACCCGTACCGCCCTCGGCCACCAGCAGGTGGTACCAGCCATCGCGGCGATAGAGGTGCGGTCCCTCGGTGAGCTTCATTTCGGTGCCGGCGAAGATGTTTTGGATCGGCCCCACCAGGCGCCTCCGCTCGGTGTCGTACTCCTGGAGCAGGATACCGCCGAAGCGGTCGCCGCCCTCGCGCTGGCGATAGTCCCACTGCAGGTTGACCAGCCACTTGCGACCGTCGTCATCGTGGAACAGCGAGGGATCGAAGCCGCTGGAGTTGAGGTAGACCGGATCGCTCCAGGGCCCCTCGATGGTGGGCGCGGTGACCAGGTAATTGTGGCCATCCTTGAAGTTGCCCTCGTAGCGCTTCATGTCGGTGTAGATCAGCCAGAACTGGCCGTCGGCATAGGACAGGCAGGGCGCCCAGATCCCGCAGGAGTCGGGGTTGCCGCGCATATCGAGCTGAGCGGCCCGCGTCAGCGGCCGAGTGACCAGGCGCCAGTTGGCCAGGTCTCGGGAGTGATGGATCTGTACCCCCGGGTACCACTCGAAGGTGGAGGTGGCAATGTAGTAGTCCTCGTCCACCCGACAGATCGAAGGATCTGGATTGAAGCCGGGCAGGATCGGATTGCGAATCACGTCTTTCATTTGCGGTATCCCTTATCCCTTGACGGAGCCGCCGGTGAGGCCGGCCACGATGTATTTCTGGGCAGCGAGGAAGAAGATCACGGCCGGTGTGATGGTCAGGGTCACGAAGGCCAGGATCATGTTCCACTGGGTCAGGTATTCGCCCTGGAACTGCATCATGCCGAGCGGCCAGGTGTAGATGTCACGGTCGTTGAGCACCACCAGCGGCAGCAGGAAATTGTTCCAGCTCTGCACGAAGACGAACACGCCCACGGTAGCCAGGATCGGCGTCGACAGCGGCAGGGTGAACGACCAGAAGAAGCGCAGATAGCTGCAGCCATCAAGGTAGGCGGCCTCGAACAGCTCCTTGGGAAGCTGATCGAAGAATGCCTTGAACAACAGGATCGCCAGCGACAGACCGAAGGCCGTCTGCGGCAAGATCACCGACCAGTAAGTGTCCAGCAGCCCCAGGTCGCGCACCTTGATGAACAGCGGCAGGATCGCTGCGGCAAAGGGAAACATCAGCCCCAGCAAGAGGTACGAGAGGATCATCTTCGAGCCGAAGAAGCGGATTTGTGAGAACACATAGGCTGCGGCCGCACCCACCACCAGAGTCAGGAATACCGTCATCGAGGAGATGAAGAAGGAGTTGCCCAGGTAACGCCAGAAGCTGCCGTCGAGAAAGATCGCGATGTAGTTTTCCGCGTTCCAGCTATTCGGTAGCCAAAGTGGGTTGGTACGTAACTCAGCATTACTCTTGAAACCGCCGAAGAACGATGCGAGCAAGGGGGCAATGACCAGGCTGGCGACCAAGATCAACAGGATCACGCGTAACGTATTGCGGGTTGTTACATTCTTCATGCTCGGCCCCCCCTCGTTGTAGCGCGCTGGTAGAAGAAGGCAACACCGATGGCGAGTACGAACAGCACCACGGCGGCGGCGCTACCGAAGCCGATGTTCAGTCGTGACAGGCCGAAGGTATAGAGGTAGGTGACGATGGTATGGGTCGAGTTCGATGGCCCCCCATTGGTCAATGGGATGATGATGTCGAAGATCTGCAACGAACCGATGATGGCGAAGAAGCCACTCACCACCAGGGCATGCTTGATCAATGGGATCTGCACGAACCGGGCCACCTGGCGCGGCTTGGCCCCCTCGAGCTTGGCCGCCTCGATGAGATCCTTGGGTACGCTCTGGAGCGCCGCAATGTAGATCATCATATGGAAGCCGAAGTACTTCCATACGATCACCGTCATGATTGCCGGAAAGGCCCACTGGTGATCGGCCAATACATAGATTGACTCCTGCCCAAGCGACTGGAATATAGAAGCGGTAATGCCGTAATCGCCGTCGAAGACAAAGCTCCAGATCAGGCCAGCGGCCACTTCCGCCAGGATATAGGGCAGGAAGAACACCAGCCGGAACAGGGTATTGGTCGGCGTCTTGCGATACACCAGCAATGCCAGCCCCAAGGCAAGCGGCATCTGGATGATTAGGGAAACCAGAATCAGCTTGGTGGTATTCCACAGCGCCGTATGGAACACCGAGTGATCAAACAGGCGCGTGTAGTTCTGAGTGCCGACGAAGTCCGTGGGCGAGCCATAGCCGTTCCACGAGAAGCCGCTGTAGTAGGCCGCATCGACCAACGGCAGGATGACAAACAGCGAGAACAGGATCAGGGCCGGTGGCAACAAGATGAGAACAGCGGATAGCTTGCCGCTGACCAGGTTCTTCTTGATGCGATCGGCGGTACCCCGTTTGTGCACGGTGGGGCGAGTCATAGTCGTCATGATGAGCATCCATCCCGAGACGGGGAGTTGGTGCGTGCCGGCGGCATGCCGCCGGCGTAACAGCAAGGCCGTGCTGGCCGGCCAGGTTTACCGGAACTGCCAGGCCTCATCGACGCGTTCCGCCGCTTCCTCGGGGGTGATTACCCCCTGGGCCAGGTCGCCGCTGATATCGTTGACGGTGGCGCCGACCGAGGTGCCCAGGGCCTGATCGAGGAACACCTGATGGAAGGTCGATTCGCGGAGGATCTCGGCCACCTTGCGGGCATAGGGAGTGGCAAGCTCCTCCTCCGAGCCATGTGCCACCGGCACGAAGATCCCGCGGCTCGCGGCTTCGCGCTGGTTCTCCTCGTTGAGCAGGAAGCGCAGGAAGTCGACCGCCTCGTCGGGGGCCCCCTGGGTGACGGCGTAACCGTTCATGCCACCGAAGCTATGATCATTGCCGGGGGCGCCCTCCACGCTGGGGAAGGGAAGGAACTCCAGGTTCTCATCCGGTACCCCCTCGCCGCTCATGGAGCGCTCCTTCGAGGGGAGATAGTCCCAGTCCCCCATCAAGTGAAAGGCCGCCTCGCCATCACCGAACATGGCGCTGGCTCGTTCATAGGTGGTCGACATGAACCCCGACTGGAAGGGCTCGAGATCGACGAACGCCTGAAGCAGCTCACCGGCTCGGACGAAGGGCTCGCCAGCGAAACCGCCGTCCACTCCGGTCTTGGCGGCCTCGATGCCGTCACCGCCGGCCAAGCGAGTGGCGAGATTGCCCCAGTAGAAGTGCATCGGCCAACCATCTTTGCCGCCCACGACCGCCGGGGTGATACCCTGCTCGCGCAGCGCCACCACGGCCTCTTCGAGGTCCTCCCAAGTCTCGATGGCATCGACATCGACACCGGCCTGCTCGGTCAGGGCGGTGTTTGTCCAGAAACCCACCACGGTGGCGTAGAGCGGTGCCCCATAGACCTTGCCATCGAGGGTGAAGGCGCTCACCGCCGACTCCGGATAGAGGTCCTGCCAACCGGCCTGCATCTCCTCGGTGATGTCGCGCACGAAACCGGCCTCCACCTTGTCGCGCAGCCCCTCGCCGCCCCAGCTATAGAAGATGTCGGGGCGCTGGTCGGACTGAAGCAGGGTCGGCAGCCGTGTCTTGTAGGCCTCGTTGGAGATATATTCGAGCTCGATGTTGACGTCCGGATTCTGCGCCTCGTACTCGGCGGCGATCTCGCTGTAGTACTCCTTCTCGACATCACTGATCTCGACCCGCAGCACCCGCAGGGTGGTATCCGCCAGGGCCACGCAAGGCCCCAGGAACGAAGCGACGGCGATCGCCACCGCCAGCCGGCGCCGGTAGGGATTGGTGGCGTTGTACTGATAGGAAGCGTGCATTACGGACTCCTTGTTGTGTTGTAAGAGCATGGCGCACCTCTAATTTCTGATTACTGAAGAGAAGGCTGGTAACAGATACGACTGGATCAGCCCCAGCCGCCATCAACGGCGAGTTCCTGCCCAGTGATGGCGGCACTCTCGGCACTGGCCAGGAAGAGCACCGCCGGGGCGATATGTTGGGGTTCCAGGCGCAGCTTCAGGCACTGGTGAGCCTGAATGGAGGCCTCCTCCTCGGGACCGATCCATTTCTCGAGCTGCCTTTCGGTCATGATCGAGCCGGGCACCAGGGTGTTGACGCGGATATTGTGGGTGCCGAGATCGCGAGCCAGGCTGCGCGTCAGCCCGTGGACCGCTGCCTTGGCAGTGACGTAGGTGGAGAGATCACCGATAGCCATCTGCACGCTGATCGAGCCGAAGTTGATGATGGACCCGCCACCGGCCTCGATCATCTGGTGCGCGGCGGCCTGGGCGGCGAAGAACATGGGGCGCAGGTTGAGCGACATCCGCTCGTCCCAGTAGGCGACATCGACGTCCTGCCAGGAGTGGCGGTCGTCGTTGGCGGCGTTGTTGACCAGGGTGTGGATCGGTCCCAGGCTCTCGCCGATCTCGGCGATCACCGCTTGCAGCGCCTCCACGTCACGAATGTCGCAGCGGTGAAACTGCGGTGCCGTGCCGGTCGCGGCCTTCAACTCATCGACCAGCGCCTGGCTGGCGGCGTCATCGATATCGACGAAGACCACCTTGGCTCCCTGGCGATGGAAGGCGCGGGTCAGTCCCGCGCCAATGCCGCTACCGCCACCGGTGATGAAGACCACCCGCTGTTCCAGGCTGGGGTAACGTGTCACATCATTGCTCATCTTGGCTCCCACTTGGTTTTATCTATTTACTAAGTGTAGAATGATGGGCGCTCCCCCATCCTTCAATGCGACGTTGGTATAAGTGCGGAAAGTCTCAATGCGTTGAGGTAGGCTTAGGGACCGGATCAGGCCGCCGACGGCACCTTCGACGAGGTGATCCGCAGCGTACGATTCGTTTAATGTCAGTACCAAGATCCGGCGCGTGATGCTCGCCGAGCCATCGACACCGGGCAGAACGGATAGGGTTCGTTTCTTTTATGTCAACCAGCTTCCAGCAGCACAAGGCGGGCGACCTGCACTTCCTCAAGCGCCTCAACCGTAGCGCCATCCTCGAGCTGGTCCGCCGCACCCCCGGCCTGACCCGGGCCGACATCGCCACCCAGGCCCAACTGACCAAGGCCACCGTCGGCGCCGTCGTGCAGTCCCTGCTGAACCAGCACTGGCTACGCGAGGGCGAACTGCAGAAGAGCAGTGGCGGCCGGCCGGGGCGGGCGCTGCATCTCAATGACCGTCACTACGTCATGCTCGGCGCCGAGGTCGGCGTGCACGGCCTGCGCCTGGTGGCCTGCTCGCTCTCCGGCGAGGTTCTCGCCTCGCACCATGAGCACCTGGTCCCGACCACTCCCGAGGTCACCGCCGGGCTGCTCGCCGAGCGGCTGCACTCACTGCACTCCGCACCTTCGGTTAGCGACCGTCACTGCCTGGGTGTAGGCGTCGCCCTGCCCGGCCCCATCGACCCCCGCGAACCCGTGCTGCGCCTGGCCCCCAACCTGGGCTGGCGCGACATCCGCTTCCTCGAACTGCTGCGCCCCCATTTCCCGAAGCTGGAGGGCATCTGGCTAATGGACAACGAGGCCAAGTCGGCCGCCTTCGGGGAGTTCTATTTCCGTACCGGCCAGGTGCCCGATTCACTGGTCTATGTCAGCGCCGGCACCGGTATCGGCAGCGGCCTGGTCGAGGGCAATCACCTGCCGCTGCTTTCCCGGGGCCTCCAGGGCCTGGCCGGCGAGATCGGCCACACCATCCTGCAGCCCGGAGGCCTCTACTGCCACTGCGGCAATCGCGGCTGTGCGGAGACCCTGGTCAGCGGCTGGTCGATCCGGGCGGCCCTGGGCATCGCCGAGGACGAGGAACTCGTCGAATCCCTGCTGCCCAGGCTGCAGGAGGAGAACGTCCAACTCACCCTGCGCCGCGCCGGCGAGGCGCTGGGTACCCTGCTGCTCAATCTGCACCACACCCAGAACCCCTCCGAGCTCGTTCTCGGCGGCTCGCTGGTCCAACTGGGTGGCCCACTCCTCGACCCCGCCCTGGCCTACTTCAAGGCCAACCAGAACCGCCTCCTCGGCACGACACAGCAGGTCCCGCTCCGCGTGATCGAGGATTCCACCTTCATCGCCGCCCGCGGCGCCGCCGCCCAGGTGCTGGCCAGCGTCATCCATGGTCCCAGCGACCTCATCTGAGGCATCGACCAAAGTCGAAGCCGGAAAGTAAGTAAATAGCTTGAACTTACATGCTCGACCACCCAGGATAGTAAAAAGTGCAAACCAACATGGGAGGCTCCCTATGCAACCGGCAGGAACGTTACTGCTCGGCCAGCAGGCCGTCACCGGTACCCGTGGCGAGATCCGCGCCATCGATCCATCCAGCGGCGAGGCCCTTGAGCCCATCTACCGTGGCGGTGGTGAATCCGAGGTGGCACGAGCCTGTGAACTCGCCGAGACCGCCTACGCCACGTATCGCGAGAGTTCGCTGGCGGACCGCGCGGCCTTCCTCGAGGCCATCGCCGCCGAGATCGAGGCCATCGGCGATGCCCTGATCACCCGTGCCATGGCCGAGACCGGCCTGCCCCGGGCACGCCTGGAGGGCGAGCGCGGCCGCACCTGCGGCCAGCTGCGCCTGTTTGCCTCCGTGGTGCGCGCCGGCGAGTGGCTCGACGTG
>NZ_JAKVPY010000036.1:0-23921 GCF_022487945.1 Halomonas flagellata | reverse complement strand
AGGTCGTTAGGGTTTCACCCATGGCGGTTGGTCCTCCTGAATCAGGTTCTGCCAGGAACTCTCTGATTTATCAGTAGGATACCAACCGCCATCTTCATTTCCAGGGCTGCCCGGTGAATATCAGGGGGTCAAGTCCATCTTGGCAAAGCGGTGGGCCAGCCTTGCTGGCCTGCCGCGTTCATTGCCCGCCTAGTTCGCCGCGGCCCCGGACGCCAGCCGTGACCAGGGCCTCGTGGTGGCCGAGAGGTCCAAGGAGCTACGCGGCAAGCCCGTTGTCGACCGGATTGCTCTGGTGCAGGGTCGCCCTGGGAACGGATCAGTCGCGCCGGCGCCACCTCGGTGATTTGAGGCAGAGCCGGTTCCTGCTATCGGCACACAGGCCGTTGGATTTCCTATCCTTCCGAGGACAACGTGCGACTATCGAGTATGTTTCCGAAGATCGTTGTGCCTCATGCCGTGTGCTTCGTTTCACTGTCAGTGGAAGGCGTGCCGATATTTGACGGCGTCCGTCGTCGTTGGTTATCGCGCAGGGCGGAGGCGAACGCCAGGTCGGTGCACAAAGATAACGCCAGGGTAATGAACACCGCCATGGACCCCATTACTGGGGATGCGGCTCCCAGGACATTCACGTCCGGTCGCTGCGTCCACGTGATGTACTGATCAACCGGCGTCTCGATGATCACGTGGGCGACGGTTGGAAAGACAAACAGCAGGCCGATTGCTATTGCGCGCAAGCGCGGCCGGTGCGCGGCCCACAGGGCGAAAAGTAAAACAGGGTAGACCAGCAGGCTCCATGTGAACGGTGTGACATCAGGCCGGAAGAGCCATCCACTGTGATCGAAGCGTAGTAAGTGGTCGACATGATGCGCGATGCCGAGCACCAGACTTGCATAGAGAAGCCACTCGGTCGGCGAGGGCTTGGTCGTGGGCTGCTGGATGTTACCGGCACTCATCGATTGATCCTCCTGTGGAGTTGCCCCCGGAGGGCATTCGTCAGGGTTGCAATGGCCTGCATTGCCGCGACCAGGAGGCCCGAGGTAACGAGGAGACGCTGCCAGAGCGCCATCTCCGTCATGTAGGGCCACAGCCAAGTCGCGTAGGCCAGTAGCAGTGGATACAGGGTCAACCAGGTCACTAAGTTTTGTCAGAAAATTCTTATTTGCTAATGTTATCCATGCCACAACTGCATAGGTGAAGCATGGCAGGACGCTACGAGCTCTCCGACCGAAGCTGGCAGCTGATCGAGGACATCGTCTCGCCTTCTCAGCCGGCGGGCCGTCCCCGCCGGGATGACCTCCAAGTCTTGAACGGAATCTTCTGGATCCTGTGCTCCGGCGCCAAATGGCGAGATCGTCCGGAACGGTATGGCCCTTGGAAGACGGTCTATGACAGGTTTCGGCAATGGCGAGACGATGGCACCTTCGAAGCCGTCTTGGATCGGCTCCACCTCAAGCTCCGTGAGGATGGTCTGATGGATCTGGATACCTGGATGATCGATTCCACATCGATCCGAGCCACGCGTGCTGCCTCGGGTGGAGGCAAAAAATGGGATCGAAGGAACCCGTAGAGCATGCGCTGGGGCGCAGCCGAGGCGGTCGAAGCCGCTGTCTTCGCGCACCAAAATCGGTTGCTCGGTCAGGCCCTGGGCGCGGGGCAGCACCCGCTCCAGGAAGGCGTTGCTTTCCTTCATGATGTGCTGCCGGCCCGGCCGCAGCTCCAGGCCCAGGCACCAGCTTTCGTTGCCCAGGTAAGCGGCAATCGGCGTGTAGCCATCGACCTTCTGGTAGGTCCGCGAGACGCCCTCCTTGTGCGAGTTGCTGTTGTCCATGACGAAGGTATCGATGTCCAAACAGACATGCGTCTTCTCGGCGGTGATCGGTGCCTCGACCAGCGACAGCAAGGTGGTGGACCACGTCGTGGTTCGCGCCTGCAGGTCATTGGCGGCGAGCTTCTCCAGCCGTTGGCGCAGCGTGGCGGTGCTCGGCACCTTCTGCAGGGTCAGCAGTTGCTGGAAGGGCTTCTCGCGGCGGAAGTTCTCGATGGCGTCATAGTCGCTCATGCCCAGGCACAGCAGGCCCAGGTAGCTCTTGACCACGTCGCTGGTGGCATGCCCAGCGTGGTGGGGAAGCGGCCGTCGATGCTGTCGACGCCGGCGATCTCGAGGCACTGCCCGATGATCGACAACCCGGAATGGCTGGTGAGGGTGCGGCGACTGGCGCGGAATTTGACATTGGGCGTGGCACCGTCCGGGTTAACGGCGATAGTGGCTATATTATCATGAAAATCAGTGGGTTAGAAGACTCCCAAGGGGCTGATCTCACGGATTCAGGTGTTCATCAGCGGACTCATGCCCTCTGTGGGCTGAGCCTCTTCCACTGTAGGCGGGACTGCAGGGGGGATACCCCAAAATATCGCTTATAATCGCGACTGAATTGCGGGACACTCCGGTAGCCCACGGCCAAGGCGGCCTGATTGACATTATGGGAATTCTGAAGGATCAACTGCTGCGCTTTGATCAGGCGCAGCCGCTTCAGGTACTGCAGCGGCGACGACCGGGCGACCTGCTTGAAGTGTTCGTGAAAGGTCGAGGGGCTCATGTTCGCCTGGCTGGCCAGGGCCTCCACCGAGACCTCCTCCGCATACTGGGCGTGCAGCCGGGAGAGTACCTGGACGATGCGTGAGTAGTGCCCCTGGTGTTGCACCAGGGCGCGGAGTGCCGGCCCCTGCTCCCCTTTCAGCGCCTCGAAGACCACGTCGCGCACTCTCGCCTCCCCCATGGCCGCGGCCTCGGCGGGGGCATGCAGGGTGTGCAGCAGGCGCACCACCGCGCCGTGCATGCCGGTGGTCATCGACACCGAGGCCATGGGCACGGGGTCCCCTTCACCTGCCGGGGCGGCTTCGCCTATGGTCGTGACCAGCTCGCTGAGCAGCGCCGGGTCGAGGCGCACCGCCACCCCCAGCAGCGGGGCCTCGGCGGAGGCGTGGGTCTCGCACTCGAAGGGCAGCGGCAGCGTCTGCACCAGGTACTGGCCGGGGTCGTAGTGGATCTCGCGGTCACCGAGATACCCCACCTTGCGACCCTGGGCGACGATGATCAGGCTCGGCTCGTAGATCAGGGGCGTTCGGCCATGCGGCCGGTGCAGGGCCATCAGCGTTACCGCCGGGAGCGGCGTCGGGGTATAGCCGTCGTGCGCGACCAGCGGTGCGATCAGCTCGACCAGCGCATCGGCCTGGGTCTGCGGTGCCTGCATGCCGGATATTCCTCCGCTTCACTATCGCGGTCGAATTATGACGTTTTCCACTGCCCGCTGACCAAAAACACGCCCGCCTTCGGAGGAATGGGCAAACATCCCGGAGGAACGTCGGTCCTCGGCGGCCTCTCCTCGACCCATAATCTGGCATGACCTCGCGCCGAGGCAACACCGATCTAGAGGAGACTTCCCCCATGAGCCAGACCCGTGCCTACGCGACCCACGCCGCCGACCAGCCCCTGGCCCCCTTCGCCTTCGAGCGCCGCCAGCCGCGCCCCGACGACGTCGCCATCGAGATCCTCTACTGCGGCGTCTGCCACAGCGACCTGCACTTCGCCCGCAACGACTGGGGCATGACCCGCTATCCCATCGTGCCCGGCCACGAGATCGTCGGCCGCGTCACCGCCGTGGGGAATGAGGTAAGCCGCTTCGGGGTCGGCGACCTGGTAGGCGTCGGTTGCATGGTCGACTCCTGCCGCCACTGCCAGCCCTGCCGCGACGGCGTCGAGCAGTTCTGCCTCGAGGGCTTCACCATGACCTACGGCAGCGACGACCGCCAGGACGGCAGCTTCACCCAGGGCGGCTACTCGGACAACATCGTGGTCAGCGAGCACTTCGTGCTGCGCATGCCCAAAGGCCTCGACCTCGCCTCCGCCGCCCCCATCCTGTGCGCCGGCATCACCACCTACTCGCCGCTCAAGCATTACGGCGTGAAGGCCGGCCACCAGGTCGGGGTGATCGGCATGGGGGGCCTCGGCCACATGGGCGTCAAGCTGGCCAAGGCGCTGGGCGCCGAGGTGACGGTCTTCACCCGTTCCGAGGCCAAGGTCGAGGAAGCCCGCCGCCATGGCGCCGACCATGTGGTGGTTTCCACCGACCCGGCGCAGATGGAAGCCGTGGCCGAGACCTTCGACTTCATGCTCGATACCGTGCCGGTGCAGCACGACCTCAACCCCTACCTGGCGGCGCTGAAGTATGACGGCACCCATATCCTGGTGGGGCTGCTCGACCCCATCGAGCCCGCCGTTGAGGGCTTCAACCTGGTGTTCAAGCGCCGCGTGCTGGCCGGCTCGCTGATCGGCGGTATTCCCGAGACCCAGGAGCTGCTCGACTTCTGCGCCGAGCACGGCATCAGCTGCGACGTGGAGATGATCGATATCCAGGAGATCAACACGGCCTTTGATCGTATGGAGAAGGGCGACGTGCGCTACCGCTTCGTCATCGATATGGCCTCGCTGAAGACCACTGCATGACTCACGCGTGCCGTACCCTGGCCGAGCTTCTAACCTTGGGAAAGGCACCGTGACGACAATAAGAGAGGTGGCGAATGGTTACCCTGACGATCAATGGTGAGGATCACGAGCTGGATGTGCCGGAGCAGATGCCGCTGCTCTGGGCCCTGCGCGACGTCGTCAAGCTCACCGGTACCAAGTACGGCTGCGGCCGAGGCCTGTGCGGCGCCTGCACCGTGCACCTGGACGGCCAGCCCACCCGCAGCTGCATCACCCCCATCTCCGCCGTGGGGCAGCGCGAGATCACCACCATCGAGGCCCTCGCCGACGACCCGACCGGGGCCGGCGTGCAGCAGGCCTGGCGCGAGCTGGACGTGGTCCAGTGCGGCTACTGCCAGTCGGGCCAGATCATGTCGGCCACCGCGCTACTGCGCGACAATCCGGCGCCGGACGACGCCGCGATCGACGGCGCCATGAGCGGCAACCTCTGCCGCTGCGCCACCTACGTTCGGATCCGCGCCGCCATCCACGCGGCGGCGGAAGCGCTCGGCCAGGAGGTGTCCTGATGCACATTTTGGCGAAACGGCACAATCACCAGACCACCGCCGCCCCGCTGCGACTGATCAACGTCAGCCGGCGCGGCTTCATGAAGGGCACCGCCGGGCTCGCCCTGGGCCTCTACGTGGCGCCCCTGGCGCTGGGACCTTGTGGCCAGGCCCTGGCGGCCGGCGAAGGCGGCGAGTTCGCGCCCAACGCCTTCCTGCGCGTAACGCCCGACGGCGGCGTGGTGGTGATCGCCAAGCACCTGGAGATGGGGCAAGGCACCTATACCGGGCTGGCGACCCTGGTCGCCGAGGAACTGGACGCCGATTGGCAGGCGGTCAGCGTCGAGGGTGCCCCGGCCGACACCCAGCGCTACCAGAACCTGCTGTTCGGCATCCAGGGCACCGGCGGCAGCACCTCCATCGCCAACTCCTTCGAGCAGATGCGCCGGGCCGGCGCCACGGCGCGCGCCATGCTGGTCGCGGCCGCCGCCGAGCGGCTCGAGGTATCGCCCGATAGCCTGAGCGTGCGCGAGGGCAAGGTCATCCACCAGGCCTCCGGGCGCGCGCTCGGCTTCGGCGAACTGGCCGAGGCGGCCGCTGGCCAGCCGGTCCCCGAGCAGGTCGAGCTGAAGTCCCCCGACCGGTTCACGCTGATCGGCAAGCAGCGCCTGATGCGCCGGGACAGCGCCGACAAGACCGACGGCAGCGCCCGCTTCACCCAGGATGTCCAGCTCGACGGCATGCTGATCGCCGTGCCGGCCCACCCGCCGCGCTTCGGCAGCCGGCTGGCGAGCGTCGACGACGCCGAGGTGCTGCAGGTGCCAGGCGTGGTGGCCAGCGTGCGTTTCCCCTCCCCGACCCGCGACGGCGACCTGGTCGCCGTGCTGGCGAGCAACACCTGGGCCGCCATCCAGGGGCGCGACGCCCTCGCGCTCGAGTGGGACGATGCCCAGGCCTTCACCCTGGGCAGCGACGAGATCGAGGCCGCCTACCGGGAACTCGCCGGCACGCCCGGCGACTCGGTCACCCGGCGCGGTGACGCCGCCGCGGCGCTGGACGAGGCGGCCCAGGTCATCGAGGCCGACTACGTGGTGCCCTACCTGGCGCATGCGGCCATGGAGCCGCTCAACTGCGTGGTGGACCTGCAGGACGACCACTGCACCATCCACAACGGCGAGCAGTGGCAGACCATGGATCAGCAGCAGGTGGCCCAGCTGCTCGGCCTGTCGCCGGAACAGGTGACCATCCACCAGCTCTATGCCGGTGGCAGCTTCGGTCGGCGCGCCAACCCGATCAGCGACTACGTGCTGGAGGCGGCCGCCATCGCCCAGGCCGCGCGCGCCCAGGGGCAGGCCGTGCCGATCAAGATGGTCTGGACCCGCGAGGACGACACCCGCGGCGGCCACTATCGGCCGTTCAACGTCCATCGCGCCCGCCTCGGCCTGGATGCGGACGGCAAGCCGGTGGCCTGGCACCAGCGCCTGGTCGGCCAGTCGATCATGCTCGGCACGCCGATGGAGTCGATGATGGTCCAGGACGGCATCGACCCCACCTCCGTCGAGGGGGTCGCCGAGCTGCCCTACGCCATCCCGGCGCTCCACGTCGAGCTGCACACCCCCCGCGATATCGGCGTGCCGGTGCAGTGGTGGCGCTCCGTCGGCCACACCCACACCGCCTTCTCCACCGAGAGCCTGATCGACGAGGCCGCCGTGGCGGCGGGCCAGGACCCCTACCGCTATCGCCGCGAGCTGCTCGCCGAGCACCCGCGCTGGCGTGGCGTGCTGGACCTGGTCGCCGAGAAGGCCGGCTGGTCGGCGGCGCTCGAGCCGGGCGCCGAGGGCGAGCGGCGCGGTCGCGGCATCGCGGTGCACGAGTCCTTCAGCAGCTATGTCGCCCAGGTGGCGGAGGTCTCCGTGGCTGACGACGGCCAGCTCAAGGTCGACCGGGTGGTCTGCGCCGTGGACTGTGGCGTGGCGGTCAACCCGGACATGATCCGCGCCCAGATGGAAGGCGGCATCGGCTTCGCCCTGGCGGCGGCACTGCACAGCGAGCTGACCCTCGACGGCGGCCGGGTCCAGCAGGACAACTTCGACGGCTTCCAGGTGCTGCGACTCAACGAGATGCCCGAGATCGAGGTGCATATCGTGCCCTCCGCCGAGGCGCCGACCGGCGTCGGCGAACCCGGCGTGCCGCCGCTCGCGCCTGCGGTGACCAACGCCATCCACGCCGCCATCGGCAAGCGCATCCGCCGCCTGCCGATCGGCGACCAGTTGGTGAGCTGACCATGCAGCACCTGGACCTGCAGGTCATCGAACGGGCGCTGGCCTGGGCGCGCGAGGGCGAGACGGTGTGGCTGTGCACGGTGCTCGCGACCTTCGGCTCCTCGCCCCGCGAGCCCGGCTCCTGGCTGGTGGCACGAGGGGACGGTCGGCATGTCGGCTCGCTATCGGGGGGCTGCGTCGAGGAGGACTTCCTCGCGCGGCTTTGCGACGGCGAGTTCGACCGCCCGGTAACCGTGCTGCGCTACGGGGATCCCGACGCGCCCCAGGGGGCGAGGGTCGCGCTGCCCTGCGGCGGTGTCCTGGAGGTGCTCATCGAGCGATTGCCGCCGGACTCCCCCACCTTGGTGCACCTCGAGGTTGTGCACGCCACCCTGCTCGGGCGACGCCGGCTGATGCGCTGCGTCGACCTGGCGAGCGGCGTGCGCCATTTCCTCGACGACCCGGGCCCGGGGCCGCGGGTGGTCCGCGACGGCGAGCGGGGCACGGTGCAGATGCGCATTGCGCCTGCGGCCCGACTGATCGTCGCCGGGATCTCGCCGGTCAGCCAGTACTGCGTGCAGTTCGCCCAGGCGCTGGGCTTCGAGGTCATCGTCTGCGACCCCCGCGAGGAGGTCCGCCGCGACTTTGCGGCGCCCGGCGTGGAGGTCCAGGCGGTGCTGCCCTCGCAGTTCATTGCCTCGGGTGCCTGCCACGCGGCCACCGCCGTGGTGGCCCTCACCCACGACCCGCGCATCGACGACCTGGCGATGATCGAGGCGGTGCGCACCCCGGCCTTCTATATCGGGGTGATGGGCTCGCGGCGCACCTCCGAGGCGCGGGCCGAGCGGTTGCGCCGCTCCGGCGGCCTGAGTGAGGCTGATATCGCGCGCCTGCATATGCCGATCGGCCTGGACCTGGGCAGCAAGACGCCCGCCGAGATCGCACTCGCGGTGATGGCCGATATCGTCCGTGTGCAGCGCGGCAGGTCGCGCGATGCCCTCTGAGGCCTGCTCTGAGAGAATAGTGGCGCTGGTCATGGCGGCCGGACACTCGCGGCGCTACGGCGCCGCCGACAAGCGCATTGCCCGCCTGCCGGATGGCCGACGGCTGCTGGCCGCCACGGTGACCCGGGCGCAGGAGGCCTTTCCCCTGCTGCGCGTGGTGCTGCGCGAGGAGGACGACCCGGCCGCCCTGGGCCTGCCCCGGGAGACGCCCATCATCCGCGCCCCCCGGGCCGAACGCGGGCTGGGAGCAAGCCTGGCCGATGCCATCGCCGCCATCGCCGGCGACGACGCCCTGGCCGATACCGAGGCCGCCGCCATCCTGCTCGGCGACATGCCCGATATCAGGCTTGATACACTACAGGCCCTGCAGCGGCTTGCCACTCGATCAGGCATCGTCCGCCCCTGTCATGCGGGCAGGCCTGGCCACCCGGTGCTCTTCGGCCGCGACTTCTGGCCCGAACTCGCGGCCCTGGACGGCGACGATGGCGCTCGAGACGTCATCCGCCGGCATCGCGACGGCTATCGGGAGATCGCCGTCGAGGACCCCGGGGTGTGCCGCGATATCGATGTCCCGGCGGAACTCGCCCCCTACCCCGACGAGGCGCCGCCCTCCTGATACGCAACGGCCACGCCCCTCGGGGACTGGCCGGGAGGGCCGACCGGGAGTGGATGGGGCTGACCTGGTGCTGCTTCGCCAGGCACTGGGGCTGCTGCCCGACCCGGATGGCCGCCATGTGCTGTCGCCGCAGTCTCTCTTTCGGAAGAGTGCCTGCGACGTATGGGCTTGGCCGCTGTCAACACCTTATTGGATGGTCTCGAGGGGCGTCTCGAACAGTATTGCCCACGGTTCCGATGGGAGGGAGTAACATGGATACGGTCCGTTTGACGATGGCACAGGCGCTGGTCCGGTATCTGATGGCGCAGCGCATCGAGGTAGACGGTCAGGAACTGCCACTGTTCCCCGGCGTGTACGGCATTTTTGGCCATGGCAACGTGTCTTGTCTCTCCGAGGCTCTGGAGGCCGTCAAGGAAGATTTTCCTACTTGGCGCGGCCAAAATGAACAGTCAATGGGGCTCGCCGGGGCGGCCTTCACCAAGGCCCGCCGGCGTCGCCAGGTTATGGTGACGACGACATCCGTTGGTCCCGGGGCGACCAACTTGGTCACCGCTGCCGGTCTCGCCCATGCGAATCGTCTACCCATGCTGATGCTCTGCGGGGACATCTTCGTCAGCCGTCAGCCCGATCCGGTGCTGCAACAGGTCGAGCATTTCCATGACCCGAGCATCTCTGTAAATGACGCCTTCAAGTCGGTGACGCGATACTGGGACCGTGTGGTCAAGCCCGAGCAGCTGCTCACGACATTACCGCATGTCGTGGAGACACTGTTGGACAGCGCTGCCTGTGGACCGGCTTTCCTCGCGTTGCCGCAGGACGTTCAGTCCGAGGCATACGATTATCCGGCGGCGTTTTTCGCCACACGCGTGCATCGGATCGATCGCTTGCGACCCGACACCGCTCGTCTTGCCGAAGCGGCCGACCTGCTTCGGAGTGCCAAGAAGCCCCTGTTGGTCTCCGGTGGCGGCGTTCACTACTCGCTCGCCACTGAAACGTTGGCACGCTTCGCGGAACGCCACGGCGTGCCCGTAACAGAAACCGTCGCAGGGCGTGGCGCATTGATACATGATCATGAATCCAATGTCGGCCCGATCGGTGTCATTGGCTCCTCATCAGCCAACGACCTCGCTGCCGAGGCCGATGTCGTTCTTGCGGTCGGAACCCGGCTGCAGGACTTCACTACCGGCTCCGGCACCGTATTCCAGAATCCGGATGTACGGATCATCGGACTAAATACCGCGCGCTTCGATGCCGGGAAACGCAATGCGCTGGCCCTGGTGGGCGATGCTCAGGTTGGCCTTGAGGAACTCAACGAGGCGCTCGACGACTGGGCGGCACCTGCCGCCTGGCAGCAGCAGGCACGCGCGGCGTATGGGCGATGGAACGAGATACTCGTGGGCCGTGCTGCGGGACATCCTGATCAAGCCCTGCCCTCTTATGCCCAGGTCGTGCATACCATCAATGAAGTCGCAGATGCGTCGGATTTGGTGATGACGGCGTCAGGGGGACTGCCTGGAGAGCTCTCCAAGAACTGGAAGGTCAAGCAAGTCGGTACCTTTGACTGCGAATTCGGTTTCTCGTGCATGGGTTACGAGATTGCCGGCGGCTGGGGTGCTGCGATGGCAGATCCTGATCGTGACGTGATCGTTTTCGTCGGTGATGGTGCTTACATGATGTTGAATTCTGACATCTATAGCTCCGTTATGACCGGGCACAAGATGATCGTCATGCTCTGCGATAACGGTGGTTACGCCATTATCAATCGCCTTCAGCAGGCAAAGGGTGTACCTGAGTTCAACAATCTCCTGAAGGATTGCAAGCGCACTAATGATGCGCGGGTAGATTTCGTCAAACACGCCGAATCAATGGGAGCCGCCGCAGAGAAAGTGAGGGGACTTGATGAACTCAAGGACGCCTTCGCCCGGGCCAAATCTTCGGATCGCACGTACGTGATCGTTATCGAGTCCGATCAGTACGATTGGTCGCCTGGCGACGCTTGGTGGGAGGTCGGCACACCGGAAGTTTCCGAGCTCGAAACGGTCCGCAAAGCACGTAGCGAACATAACGCCGGAAAGGCCCGCCAGCGCCAGGGGGGATACTGATATGACGATTCAGCCGGGAGTGGCGCCCATTGCTTGGTCCAGACCTGCCTTGAAGGCGGCGGCCGGCTGATGGCCGTTTCGTTTTGATTCGATCCTCTGAAAGCACCTCTATCTGTCCAACTCGAGGCGTTCCGGCTCATCCTCCACCCCACCGGTCGCACGACGCTGCGGAAGCCGGCGTTCTCCGCTAATGGCTGACAACACCAACGGCAGTGACGCCGCCGCCACTGCCGTTTCTATCGCTGAGCGTTATTCCACTAGCTCAGAAGTTCGGCTTGCGCTTCTCGACGAAGGCGCTCATGCCCTCGCTCTGCTCCTCGCCAGCGAAACAGAAGGCGAACAGGCTGGTCTCCAGCGCGAGCGCGCTGTCGAGGTCCTGGTCCATGCCATCGTGCACCGCCTGCTTGGCGCTGCGCACCGCCGCCGGGCCGTTGCCGCCGAGCTGCTTGGTGAGCTCCTCGGCATAGGCCTCGAGCTCGGCCTGGGGCATCACCCGGTTGACCAGGCCGATGCGCAAGGCCTCCTGGGCATCGATCTTGCGGCCGGTGGTGACCAGGTCGAGCGCCATGGCGGGGCCGACGCGGCGCGGCAGCCGCTGGGTGCCGCCGAAGCCGGGGATGACGCCGAGCAGCACCTCGGGCTGGCCGAAGATGGCGTTGTCGCTGGCCACGGCCCAGTCGCAGGCCAGTGCCAGTTCGCAGCCGCCGCCGAGGCAGAAGCCGTTGACCAGGGCGACGACCGGCACCGGCAGGGTCTCCAGGCGCTTGAGGGTACGCAGCGCCTGGCTGGCGAAGGCACGGGCCTGCTCCGGGGTCTTGTCGCGCATCTCGGCGATGTCGGCACCGGCGACGAAGGACTTCTCGCCGTCACCGGTGATCAGCACGGCGCGCAGGTCATCGCGCTTCTCCAGGTCGGTCAGTACCGCTTCCAGCTCATCGATCACGGCGCTGTTGAGGGCATTCAGCGCCTTGGGGCGGGTGATGGTCAGGCGGACGACGCCGGCGTTGTCGACGACCTCGATCAGTTTGTCGCTCATGGTGGCTCCTGGTCTTGGCTAACAGCGTTCTTGTCGAAAGGGGTACCGATCCACCCTAGCGAACGCTTGGTAGGTCGGCAATCCCCTTAATGGCGAATGCAGGAAGGAAGCCGCAGCCATGGGGCGCTCTTCCCGGGGCGCCTGTCGGCGCCATCGCGCAGACAATCTGCGCTCCTACTGGTAGACATGGAAGCCACGGCCGGTCTTCCGGCCCAGGTAGCCGGCGGCGACCATGCGCTTGAGCAGCGGGCAGGGGCGATACTTGGGATCGCCGAAGCCTTCCTGCAGCACCTCCATGATCGCCAGGCAGACGTCCAGGCCGATCAGGTCGGCGAGCGCCAACGGGCCCATGGGGTGGGCGGCGCCCAGTTTCATCGACTGGTCGATGTCCGCCGGGGTCGCGGCCCCCTCCTGGAGCAGGAAGGCGGCCTCGTTGATCATCGGCACCAGCAGGCGATTGACGGCAAACCCGGGGGAGTCGGCGATGGCCACGGCGGTCTTGCCCAGGTCACGGGCCAGGCTCTCGATGCGTGCCACGGTGGCGTCACTGGTCTGCTCGGCGCGGATCACCTCGACCAGCCCCAGCACCGGCACCGGGTTGAAGAAGTGCATGCCCACCACCCGTTCGGGGCGCTCGCACACCGCGGCGAGCCGGGTCAGCGACAGCGACGAGGTGTTGGAGGCGAGTATCGCATCGTGGGTCAGGTGGCTGAGGTCGCGGAACAGCTTCTCCTTCAGCGCCGGCTGCTCGGGGGCGGCCTCGATGATCACCTCGCAGTCGCGCAGGGCGTCCAGCGCGGTGCTGGTCGACAGGCGCGCCAGGGCGGCGTCCTTGTCGGCCTCGGCGAGCTTCTCCTTGGCGACCAGCTTGCCGAGGCCCTTGTCGATGGCGCCGCGGGCGCGCGACAACTGCTCGTCGGCGACGTCGTAGAGCTGGACGTCGAAGCCGCTGGACACCAGCACCTGGGCGATGCCCTGCCCCATGGTTCCGGCGCCGACCACGCCGATCGGTTGTTGGCTCATTTGCACTCTCCTGTTGCGTATCGTTCGGCCCCGCCTCGCGGGACAGTATTCGTCAGCCGGTCAAGCATATCGCCCTCCTGCGTGGCCTTCGATCACCGCATGGCGAAGGCGCGAACAGCGGCCGGACTCAGTGGACGGCGGCATCGAAGGCGGCGAGGCTGGCCATGCCGGCCTCGATCACCGCGCGGTTGGCGCGGCCTACCGGCAGCCAGTGGCGAAGGGCGAAGTCGGCGCTCTGCAGCTTAGCGGTGTAGAAGGGATCATCGCTGCCGGCGTCGAGGGCGGCGCGGGCCTTGAGTGCGGTGCGGCCCATCTGCCAGGCGCACAGCACATGGCCGGCGAGGGCCAGGAAGGGGGTGGCGTAGGCCTGGACGGCATCGGGGCCGAACTCGGGATCGGCGCCCTGCTCCAGCACCAGGACCAGGGCGGCGCGCAGGTCGGCACCGCCGGCGGCCAGGCTCTCGCCGAGGCAGGCCAGCTCGGGGCTGGCCGCCAGCGCCTGGGCGGTGGCCTCCACGTCGTCGATCAGGCTCATGAGCGCCGCGCCGCCGTCGCGCTGCAGCTTGCGCCCGGCCAGGTCGAGGGCCTGGATGCCGTTGGTGCCCTCGTAGATGGGCGCGATACGGGCATCGCGCAGCAGCTGGGCGGCGCCGGTCTCCTCGATATAGCCCATGCCGCCGTGCACCTGGATACCCAGGGAGGCGATCTCCACGGCCTGGTCGGTGGAGAACGCCTTGACCACCGGGATCAGCACCTCGACCCGCGCCTGGGCGGCCCGGCGCTCGGCGTCGCCGGCAGCGTGACGGGCCACGTCGAGCTGGGCGGCGCAGTAGAGCGCCAGCGCGCGCAGGGCGTCGGTGCGGGCGCGCATCGAGAGCAGCATGCGGCGCACGTCCAGGTGGTCACTGATGGTGCAGTCGCCGGCGCCGCGGGCCTTCGGGCTGCGCCCCTGGGTGCGCTCCAGGGCATAGGCGAAGGCGTGCTGACAGGCGCGCTCGGCCACCCCGATGCCCTGCACGCCGACCTTGTGGCGCGCCTCGTTCATCATGGTGAACATGTGGTTGAGCCCGCGCCCCTCCTCGCCCACCAGGTAGCCGATGGCGCCGTCGTGCTCGCCGAAGCTCAGGGTGCAGGTGGGCGAGCCGTGGATGCCGAGCTTGTGTTCGATGGAGGCGCAGACCACGTCGTTGCGCTCACCGAGTGAGCCATCGGCGCCCACCAGGGACTCAGGCTCCAAGTACTTCGGCACCAGGAACAGCGAGATGCCCCTGTTGCCCTCGGGGGCGTCCGGGGTGCGCGCCAGCACCAGGTGGATGATGTTCTCGGCGGCGGCGTGCTCGCCCCAGGTGATAAAGATCTTTTGCCCGAAGAGTCGATACCGTCCCGACTCTGCACTGCAGGGCACGGCGCGGGTGCGTACCCGGGAGAGATCGGAGCCGGCCTGGGGTTCGGTGAGGTTCATGGTGCCGGTCCAGCTGCCCTCGACCAACCGCGGCAGGTAAAGGGCCTTCTGCTCGTCGCTGCCGTGATGGGCCAGCGCCTCGATGGCGCCGGCGGTGAGCATGGGGCACAGGCCCAGCGCCATGTTGGCGCCGTGGAGCATCTCCTGCACGGCGCTGGCCACCACCTCGGGCAGGCCCTGGCCGCCCAGCGCCTCGCTGACGCCGATGCCGTTCCAGCCGCCCTCGACGTAGGCCCGGTAGGCCTCGATAAAGCCATCAGGAAGCTGTACGCAGCCCTCTTTCAGCTGGCAGCCCTGGGCGTCGCCGCTGGCGTTGAGCGGTGCCCACACCTCGTTCGACAGCCTGGCGGCCTCTTCCAGCACCGCCTCGACCAGGTCGGGGCTGGCCTCCTCGAAGCCGGGCAGGGCGAGCGAGCCGTGTTCGAGCAGCTCCTCCAGCACGAAGCGGAAGTCGCGGACGGGGGCGGCGAAAGGGAACATGAAGGCACCTCTAGGAAAAATGATAACGGAGATAGTATATTCACTACTTTTCGTTAACCATTATCCCTAGGTCCTAGAAGCATCCAAGCTGCGGGCTCAGCCCCGGGCGCCTACCCACGAATGTCTCGTCAATGGCAGTTGCGGCCCGTCACCGTGCACTGGACGATCGGATTCGACACCGCCGGGTCTGATCCTGACGAATCCCCACGTTTTACTCGACGTTGTTAGCTTGTTCGCCGAAAAAGGCGCCGAGGCTGCCCCTATGGGGTCAGACCCCAGCCAAGTCGCAAAGCCCGTCATGGTGCGTCTTGCGAGCGGCTTCGACGCCGCCGGGGTCTGACCCCATAGGGACCGGCAGCGCTGGCAGCCTGCTACCCAGCCATGCCCAACACATTGATAATGCTTAAATACTTCCGGGGGAGGCCTCAGGCCTGATCCCATAGGGCCTCCCTGCGCTGGCAACCAGTCACCAGAGAGCCCTCAGCCCCGGGATTCCTGCAGCTCGGCGTTGGATGACGCCTCCTCCTCGGGCTCGTCATCATCGTAGTAGACGACATGCGTCTCGTCGGCGGGTGGCGGGCCCACCAGCGGCTCGGCCACCTCCACCTCGGGCACGGCATCGGAGAGATCCTCCATGTGCTCGTGCTCGATGGCACCCTGCACCAGTTCCTCGGTGACGGCGAGCTCGGCGCCCACCGACGACATCGGCGTGGAGGGCGCAAACGGCGCCACCGGTACCGGCGCCGGGCGCACGCGGCGCCGCCAGGCGAAGAAGCCCACCAGGAAGAGCCCCAGGGCGCCGAAGGCCCAGAACAGCCCGGCATCGCCCAGCGTCGCCATGACCGGCGAGATCATCGGCGGGCTGACGGTGGAGCCGATGGCGTTGATCAGCAGCAGGCCCTGGCTCATGCGCACCAGGGCACCGGCCGGGGCACGGTCGGCGGCGTGGCTCACCGACACCGGATAGAGGGCGAAGACGCCGCCGCCGAGCAGGAACAGCAGGCCGGCGAGCACCCAGGGGTTGAGCGGCAGCCACAGCATGCCGGCGGAGATCAGGGTACAAAAGGCCCCGATCAGGATCAGCACCAGCTGGCGGTCGTGGCGGTCGGACCAGCGGCCGATGGGGTACTGCAGCAGCATGGCACCGAGCACCACCACCGCCATCATCTGGCCGATCTGGCTCACCGTCAGGCCAACGCGCTGCAGGTAGAGCGGCAGCAGGGAGTAGACCGCGGCCACGGCGAGCCCCGAGCCGAAGCTGCCCATCACGCCGGTGGGCGTCAGGGTGATCAACCGCATCGGCGAGAGCGGCTCGGCGTGCTCGATCAGCGGCGAGAACCGCGGGATCATCGCCATCGGCAGCACCGACAGCGAGGCGAGCAGGCCGATCACCATGAAGGGGGCCGTCACGCCCATGGCATCGGTCACCCCCAGCAAAAGTTGACCGATCGCCCCGGCGGCATAGAGCGAGATCATGTAGAGCGCCAGCAGGCGTCCGCGGACCTTCTGGTCGCCGGCGGTGAGCAGCCAGCTCTCGATCACCAGGTAGACCCCCACGGTGGCCCAGCCGCCGATCAGGCGCAGCACGAACCAGGCCCAGGGCTCGAAGAACAGCCCCTGCAGCAGTACCGTGACCGCCACCAGCGAGGCGAAGCTGCCGTAGGCGCGGATATGGCCGATGCGCAGCAGCAGCCGGTCGTTGAACATGGCGCCCAGCGCCAGGCCGATGAAATAGGCCGACGACACCCAGCCGATCACCACCGGCGACTCGCCGGCGGCGTCCAGGCGCAGGGTGATCAGGGTCGCCAGGAAACCGTTGCCGATCCCGAGGATGAATAGCCCCAACAGGGGCGCCAGGGCCATGATCAGCAGTTGCCGCGACATGAACGGGCCTCACAGCAGCAGGTGAATCGAGAGAGAAAGAGTGGCAGAAAATGCCGGACGGCGCCTTGTCGGAGGTCAGGGGTCGGCGGCTCCCGAGGATGCCGACGCAGCGTCGGAGCGCGCGAATCATACGCCTGCCCATCGCCAAGTCAATCGCCTTGTGGACGACACCCGCCAGACTCGGAATCTTGCTCGGCGAACCACCGGGAATTCAGTGTAATTTATCGCTTCTGTAACAGTGCCACGTCGGCGGCGGGAAACTCGACGCTCATGCCCAGGTGGCCGGCCAGCCACGCGAAGCTCGCCTCGCTGAAGAACACCACATGGGTGGGGTCGAGGATGTAGTGCCAGCCGGCGAACGCCTCCCGCGAGGCGACCCGCTTGGTCATCAGCCCCAGCCAGCCGCCCGCGGGGAGCATGGCGGCCAGCCGCTCGAGTTCGCGGCCGGGCTCGAAGAGGTGCTCGACCACCTCGGTGGCGGTGATGAAATCGTAGCGTCGCTCGAGCACTGCCCTGTCGGGGGCATAGAAGGGGTCATAGATCGCCATGGGGTGACCGGCCTCCTCGAACATCACCGACAGGGTCGGCCCGGGGCCGGCACCGAAGTCGAGTCCCCGGGCCCCGGGGGCCAGGCGCTCGCGCAGCGGATCGAACAGCCGCGACAGGAAGCGGCGATAGCCGGGGTCGTCGGGGGAGTTCCGATGCTGGTCGTAGACCGCCCGCTCGGCCGCCGGGGCCAGGCGGCTTGCCGGCGGCACGAAGACCAGCTCGCACCGGGCACACTGGCGGTAGTCGCGCCGGGCATCGCGGTGGTAGTGGCGCGTATCGCGAGATGCGCATAGCGGGCAAGTCTGCATCATCGTATCCTCTGTGCCAGTACAATCTTCCAAGGAGATGTGAATGCTGTCAGGTCTGGACCACCTGGTCATCACCGTGACCGACATTTCCCGCGCCGTGGACTTCTACTCCCGGGTGCTGGGACTCGACGTGCGCTACCGCGACCGCGACCGTGTCGACCTGGTGCTCGGCGACCTGGCGTTGCGCCTGCACTGGACCGACACCGACGTGAGTCCCAAGGCGGCCACTCCCACCCCCGGCAGCCTCGACCTCTGCCTGCGCAGCCTGCTGCCGCTGGACGAGGTGAAGCGTCACCTGGAAGCGCTCGACGTGGAGATCGAGCTCGGCCCGGTGCCCCGCCAGGGCGCCACCGGCGAGATCGAATCCCTCTACCTGCGCGACCCCGACGGCAACCTGCTGGAGATCAGTCGCCCCCTGAAGTCCTCGTCCGACTGACGGCACCGGCCGGTGGCATTGTCGCCGGCGGCCGGTATCATGGGCGCCTGACATGTCCGCATCACGGAAGCGCCATGAACGATAACCCGCACCACGACGATCCCCTCCGCGACCGGGTCGTCGCCGAACAGGGCGGCTCGCCCGACACCACCATGCCCATCGTGGTCTACGCCCTGCATCTGGCCGGCATCGTGACCGGCGGCCTGACCGCGCTGGTCGGGGTGGTGATCGCCTATGTCTACCGCGGCAGGGGGCCGAGCTGGCTCGACGAGCACTACCGCTACCAGATCCGCACCTTCTGGCTGGCGGTGCTGTACTTCACCGTGTCCGCCGTGCTGACCCTGGTGCTGATCGGCTTCGTCACCTGGCTCGCCGCCGTGGTCTGGCTGGTCATCCGCTGCGTCAAGGGCATCAAGGGGCTACAGGAGCAGCGCGCCCCGGACAACGTGGATACCTGGCTGGTCTGACCATGACCGTACCGGAGTCCCGTTCCAGCAACGCCCAGTCCCGCGCCATCGCCACCCTGTGGCGCACGCTGGCCGGCCGACGCCTGTCGACGCTGTGGCGGCTGTCCCGCCTGGGCGGCCCGCTGGTGCATCGCTGCAGCCGGCGCGAGCGCGAGGTCACCGAGATCAATCTCGCCCAGGTCTACCCGGGTCACGACGAGGCCACCCGGCGCGACCTCGCCCGGGAGAGCCTGGTGCACTCCACCGCCACCATGCTCGAGCTGGGTTTCGCCTGGATGGCCGAGCCCGCGCGGGTCGAGGCCTCGATCCTCGAGGTCCACGGCCGCGAACTCCTCGACGGTGCCCGCGCCGAGGGGCGCGGGGTGATCGTGCTGGCGCCGCACTTCGGCAACTGGGAGGTGCTCAACTTCTGGCTCTCGGGCCACTTCCCCTTCACCGCCATGTACGAGCCACCCAAGATCGCCGAGCTCGACGCCGTGACCCGCCGGGGGCGCGAGCGCATGGGGGCGCGTCTGGTGCCGACCAACCCCCGCGGCGTGGCGGCCCTGCTCAAGGCGCTCAAGCGCTGCGAGGCCATCGGCATCCTGCCCGACCAGGAGCCCTCCTGGGGCAGCGGCGTCTTCGCCCCCTTCTTCGACCGACCGGCCTATACCGCCACCCTGCTGCCCAAGCTGGTCGCCCGTACCGAGGCGCGGGTGGTCACCGGCGTGGCCAGGCGCCTGCCCGGCCGCGGCTTCGCGCTGCACTTCCTGGCCGCCGACGAGCGCGTCTACGCCACCGACGAGACCGTCTCCGCCACCGGCGTCAACGCCTGCGTTGAGGCCGCCATCGCCCTCGACCCGGCCCAGTACCAGTGGGAGTACAAGCGCTACCGCAAGGTGATCCAGCAGCAGCAGGGGCACCCGCAGCACCAGTCGTTCCGGCTCTATTGACCCCCTGGCCAGCGATCTACCGAGCGGCTCGGTCAGGGCATGCCATGCAACCGGTTGCCGATGCCCGCCGTCGAATCCTGTCCGGAACACTTGGGAACAAGACGTTCGCTGCAGAGTCCATCACACGAAGTATTCGACTTGAATCATTACCTGATGCGAAGGAGCCACTCATGTTCGAACGGAACTCTAGCCTCGCTTACCTGGTACTGATCTCCTCCGCCTTGAGTGCGACTCCGGCCTTCGCCTACGTCGGCCCGGGGGGCAGGACTCACGGCGATCGGCACCAGGGTGGCGCTACGGCCTCTGGTTCAAGCAGCATGACCCGGATTTCGAGCCCGATGGCACCATCACCCTGTTCGATAACGCCACCGGCACCGGGGCGAGCAAGATTCGCAGCATTCGCCCGGGAGAGGACGGGCGCCAGGGAACTCAGGGTGACTTGCGGCATCAAACTGCGGTCCTTCAAGGCATGACAACACCAATGGCCAACGACACGTCTTGAAGATTCAAACTACCTCCTGGCCCGGCTTGCGCAGGGAGTGCCGGCGGGACCACATGGAGAAAGACACACGTGAAGACCGCGCTACGACGCCTCAGTCTCGCGTGGGGCCTGGCCCTGACCATGGATGCCTCGGCGGCCGCCCCGGATGAGCTGTTCGATCGGGTCACCGACCGCGCCCGGCAGCTCGCCGCCGAACCCTACCAGGCCCCCGACTCGTCCCTGCCGCCCGATCTGGCGGAGATGAACTACGACCAATACCGGGAGATCCGCTTCCGTCCCGAGGCGGCGATCTGGAAGGACGAGGGCCCCTTCGAGGTCCAGCTGTTCCATCCCGGCTTCCTCTATGACCAACCCGTGCGCCTGAACCTGGTCGATGGCCAGGGCGAGGTAAGTCCCCTGCCCTTCCGTCAGGAACGGTTCCGCTACGACGGCGACGCCTCGGAACTCGCCGAACTCGAGCTCGATGGCATCGGCCACGCCGGCTTCCGGCTGCACTACCCACTGAACCGTGGCGACTACCATGACGAGTTCGCGGTATTTCTCGGCGCCAGCTACTTCCGCCTGGTGGGGCGCAACCAGGGCTACGGGCTCTCCACACGGGGCCTGGCCATCGACACCGCCGAACCCCATGGCGAGGAGTTCCCGGCGTTCCGCGAGTTCTGGCTGGTGAAGCCGGGTCCGGAGGCGACTCGCATGACCGTCTTCGCCCTGCTCGACAGCCCCTCGCTGGCCGGCGCCTACCGCTTCGACATCACCCCCGGGGAGCACACCACGGTCGACACCGAGGCACGGCTGTTCGCCCGCGAGGACATCGGCAAGCTGGGGATCGCCCCGCTCACCAGCATGTTCCTGCACGGCGAGATCGGCCACCATCCCGCCGACGACTATCGCCCCAGGGTCCACGACTCCAATGGCCTGGTCATGCAGACCGGCAGTGACGAGTGGATCTGGCGCCCGCTGAGCAACCCGGAGAAGCTCCGACTCTCTCGCCTCCAGGACCAGTCGCCGCAAGGGTTCGGGCTCATCCAGCGCCCCCGCGACTTCTCGGCCTTCCTCGATGCCGAGGCGCACTACGAGCGCCGCCCCAGCCAGTGGGTGCAGCCGCTGGAGGACTGGGGCCAGGGCAGCGTGGAACTGGTGGAGATTCCATCCGAGAGCGAGACGCACGACAACATCACCGCCTACTGGGTACCCGACCAGCCGCTCACCGCCGGCGAGGCGCGCCGCTACCGCTACCGCACCCTGACCATCGGCGCGACGCCACCCGGCGAGGAGGTCGCACGGGTGATCCGCACCCGCCAGGGCTGGGGCGCGGTACCCGGCCAGGCTAATCCGCCGCCTGCCAGCCGACGCCAATTCGTCATCGACTTCCGTGGCGGTGAGCTCTCGAGCCTCGATGCCAGCCATCCGGTCGAGATGACGTTGGAAAGCTCGAACGGCGAGACCCTGGAACCCCAGGTACAGCGCCTCCCGGATGGCAGGACATGGCGCGCCAGCTTCCGCCTGGCCCCGGATGGTGGCAAGCCGGCCGACATGAGGCTGTTCCTGGAACTGAACGATCGCCGCCTCACGGAAACCTGGAACTATGTCTGGTACCCCGATGAATTCCGTTGATGCCCGACGCGCCGCGTCCCCGGCCCTGCCGCCCTGGCGCAAGACCCGGCGCCTGGGCTTCGCGCTGCTCTTCGCGGGCACCACCGCGCTGGGGGTCTGGACCATGTTCCGGATCCTCTTCGTCGGCGGGATCTCGCCGCTGGAGCTGGTCATCCTGGGGCTGTTCTCGATCACCTTCGGCTGGATCACCATCGCCTTCTGGAGCGCAGTGATCGGCTTCGTGCTGACGCTGGCCGGTCGCGATCCGGTGAGCCTGGCAAGGATCCGACCGGCGAGTCCCCCCGCCGGACACCGCTCGCGAACCGCCCTGGTCATGCCGATTCACAACGAGGACGTGGAGCGGGTGGTCGCCGGCCTGGAGGCCACCTGCCGCGACCTGCCGTCGGAGACGGCGGACCGTCGGATCGAGGCCTTCGTGCTGAGCGACAGTACCGATGAGGCCATCGTCGACCGGGAGGCGGCACAGATAGGCGCCCTCCAGGCCAGGCTGGCAGGCCGTTGCCGGGTGCATTACCGGCACCGTGACGGCAACGCAGGCCGCAAGGCGGGGAACCTGGCCGAGTTCTGCCGCCGCTGGGGGCGCCACTACGACTACCTGGTGGTGCTGGACGCCGACAGCCTGATGTGTGGCGCCACCATCACCTCGCTGATCGATGCCATGCAGGCCAACCCGCGCCTGGGGTTGCTGCAGACGGTGCCGATCCCGGTGCGCCAGGAGAGTCTGTTCGGCCGGGCCAACCAGCTGGCGGCCTCCCTCTATGCCCCCATGCTGGCAGCGGGGCTCAGCTTCTGGCACGCCGATGCGGCCAACTACTTCGGCCACAACGCCATCATCCGCACGCGCGCCTTCATGGAGAACTGCGGCCTGCCGACCCTGCCCGGCAAGCCGCCACTGGGCGGTGACATCCTCAGTCACGACTTCGTCGAGGCCGCCTTGCTGAGGCGCGCCGGCTGGCAGGTCCAGATGCAGACGGACCTCACCGGCAGCTACGAGGAGATGCCCAGCCACCTGCTCGACTACGCCAAGCGCGACCGCCGCTGGGTGCAGGGCAACCTGCAGCACCTGCGCCTGCTCGCCGGCCGAGGCCTGCACACCATGAGCCGGCTGCATTTCCTGTTCGGCGCCCTGGCCTACCTCTCCTCGCTGATCTGGCTGGTTATTCTGGCCGTCAGCACGGTGGATGCCCTGGTCCGCGCCCTGACCGAGCCGAACTTCTTCACCTCCGGCGCCCAGCTGTTCCCCGACTGGCCGCTCGCTCCTCCACCGCTGATCATGCCGCTTCTGGCCGGCACACTGGCGATGCTGCTGATGCCCAAGGTGCTGGGGCTGGGGTTGGCGCTGCTGCGTCGCCCCGCCGACTTCGGTGGGCCGCTGCGGCTGTTGACCAGCGTGCTGCTGGAAGCCCTATTTGCCATGCTGATCGCGCCGCTGATGATGGTGTTCCACAGCCTGTTCGTCATCAGCGTGCTGAGCGGGCGTACCGTCTCCTGGGATCCCCAGGCCCGCGAAGGGCGTGCGGTGCCCTGGCGGGAGACCTGGCGCCATACCTGGCAGGCCAGCCTCGCCGGCCTGCTCTGGGCGATCGTCACCTGGTGGTATACGCCGGTGTTCTTCTGGTGGCTGACCCCGGTCTGGCTGGGTCTGCTGCTGGCCGCTCCGCTGGTGCGCTGGAGCAGCAGCCTGACCCTGGGACGCGCCCTGCGCCGGGCCGGCCTGCTGCTTGCCCCCAGCGAGACACGCCCTCCTGCCGTGTTGCGCAAGCTGGCCCGGCGGCCGGCCGCGACCGGGGAAGCCACTCCCCTGGCGCCACCCGCGGAGCTCCCGGGCGAGATGCCGGTGCAGTCCTTCTCGGCACCACAGCGTCCATTCATGGTACCCACCCGCCGGAAGCAGGCGACCGGCGACCGGTGGCAGCCATGACCCAGCTGGCGGGTGCAGGGCACCACGCTCAATGCACCGTAGGCATGATGGGCTATCACTTCAGTGATCTCACCGTCGCCACCGGCGTCAACGCCTGCGTATTGCACCACTGGTCAGCGATCAACCGAGCGGCTCGGTCAGGGCATGCCATGCATTCAGGATGACATGAGTGTAGCGCGTCAATCTGGATGAGAAGCCAGCGACAATCTGGATGAGAACCGGGGTGTCGCGGCCCCTTCTCTTTCACCCTTCCTTGCCTGGTGCACAAGGGGTGTCATTCGAGTCCGTGTCGCTGG
>NZ_JAKVPY010000035.1:0-25509 GCF_022487945.1 Halomonas flagellata | reverse complement strand
GGCCGCGGTGGCCAAGTGCGGCCTGCCCGAGGGCGTCTTTTCGGTGCTGTTCGGCGCCGGCCGCGAGGTGGGTCAGGCGCTGGTCGCCGACCCGCGCATCCAGGCGGTGGGCTTCACCGGCTCGCGCGGCGGCGGCCTGGCACTGATGGCCACCGCCCAGGCGCGGCCCCAGCCGATTCCGGTCTACGCCGAGATGAGCTCCATCAACCCGGTATTTCTGCTGCCGGAAGCATTGGCAACGCGAGGTGCCGAAATCGCCGAGGGCTTCGTCGCCTCGCTCAATATGGGCGCCGGGCAGTTCTGCACCAACCCGGGCCTGGTGATCGGCGTCAAGGGCGAGGCGCTGGACGCCTTCCTCAAAGCCGCCGGCGAGGCGGTCCAGGGCAGCGCCGCCCAGACCATGCTCACCCCGAGCATCCACGCCGCCTACGGCGATGGGGTGAGCCAGCTGGCGGGGGAAGCCCGCGAGATCGCCCGCGGCCAAGCGGGCGAGGGGCCCCACCAGTGCCAGACCGCGCTGTTCGCCGCCCGCGGCGCCGACTTCCTGCACAGCGAGGCGCTGCAGGCCGAGGTGTTCGGTGCGGCCTCGCTGGTCATCGAGTGCGAGGACCTCGCGGAAGTGAAGGCCGTGGCCGAGCATCTGGAGGGCCAGCTCACCGCCACCCTGCAGCTGGACGATGGCGACGTCGAGGCCGCCCGCACCCTGCTGCCGGTGCTCGAGCGCAAGGCCGGCAGGGTGCTGGCCAACGGCTGGCCCACCGGCGTCGAGGTGTGCCACGCCATGGTCCACGGCGGGCCCTTCCCGGCCACCTCGGACAGTCGTACCACCTCGGTGGGCAGCGCCGCCATCCAGCGCTTCCTGCGCCCGGTGTGCTACCAGAACCTGCCGCAAGACCTGCTGCCCGAGGCATTCCAGGACGGCAACCCCCTGGGTGTCACCCGGCTGGTGGACGGCAAGCGCGAGGCATGAGCGACAGACCCATGAACATGACAACCAGGGAGCCCCCCTTGGATTACACAGCCTTTCTTCCCGAGGATCATGAACGCGCCCTGCTGGTAGGGCGCGTCTGGCGCCAGACGCCCCAACCGGGCCCGGCGCTGGTGGTGATCCGCCATGGCGAGGTTATCGATATCAGTGCCGACTACCGCTGCGTGGCCGACCTCCTGGACCAGGACGACGCGGCAGGGATCGTCTCTCGCATCGAAGGCGAGTCCCTCGGCGCGGTGGCGGCACTGCTGGAGAACTCGCTGGCAGAACCGCCACGTACGCCCTACCTGCTCGCCCCCTGCGACGTCCAGGCGATCAAGGCCTGCGGGGTGACCTTCGCCGTCAGCCTGATGGAGCGGGTGATCGAGGAGCAGGCCGCCGGCGACCCGGCTCGGGCCACCGAGTTGCGCCGGGAATTTCAGGCGCTGATCGGCAGCGACCTGTCGCAGATCGTGCCTGGCTCCGAGGAGGCCATGGCCCTCAAGGCGGAGCTGCAGGCCCGCGGCGCCTGGTCGCAGTACATGGAGGTGGGCATCGGCCCCGATGCCGAGGTATTCACCAAGGCCCAGCCGCTCTCCTCGGTAGGCTTCGGGGCCCGGGTCGGCCTGCACCCGGCCTCGCAGTGGAACAATCCCGAGCCGGAGATCGTGCTGGCGGTGGATGCCCAAGGCACGCCCAGGGGCGCGACGCTCGGCAACGACGTCAACCTGCGCGACATCGAGGGTCGCAGCGCCCTGCTGCTGGGCAAGGCCAAGGACAACAACGCCTCCTGCGCCATCGGCCCCTTCATTCGTCTGTTCGATGACGCCTTCACGCTCGACACCGTGCGCCAGGCCCGCGTCTCGCTGCGCATCGAGGGAGAGGACGATGGATTCGCGCTCGACGACAGCAGCGACATGCGCCAGATCAGCCGCGATCCCCTGGACCTGGTGCACCAGACCATCGGCGCCCATCACCAGTACCCGGACGGCTTCATGCTGTTCCTCGGCACCATGTTCTCGCCGATCCAGGATCGCGACGGCGAAGGCCAGGGCTTCACCCACCACCTGGGCGACACCGTGACCATCGCCACCCCGGCCCTGGGCGCCCTGGTCAACCGGGTGGATCGCAGCGACCGCCTGCCACCCTGGACCTTCGGCATCCGCCAGTGGCAGATTCAAATGTCGCACCAACGCTGACAACAGCATCGCTTCCCCTCGTTAACCCGACCTTGCAGGCATTGATGATGCAAACGCTCAAGTGGGGCATCCTCAGCACGGCCAAGATCGCCCGTACCGTCATGATTCCCGCCATGCGGACGGCCGCTCACGCCGTGCCGGTGGCCATCGCCAGCGAGCACGGCAAGGCAGTCGAGGTCGCCCGAGAGTTCGGCATTCCCCGCGCCCATGACAGCTTCCAGGCTCTGCTCGAGGACCCCGAGGTCGAGGCAGTCTACATTCCGCTGCCCAACAGCCTGCATGCCGAGTGGACAATCGCCGCCGCCAGGCATGGAAAGCATGTGCTCTGCGAAAAGCCCGCGGCGCTGAACCTCGACGAGGCCCGACGTATGCAGCAGGAGTGCAACGCTTATGGCGTGTGCCTAATGGAAGGTTACATGTACCGGCAGCACCCCCAGCACCAGCGGATCCGTGCTCTGCTGGAGGAGGGCGTGATCGGCGAGCTGCGCCATGTACGCGGCCACTTCTCCTTCCCGCTGGACCTCTCGGCGCCGAGCATCAAGCTCGACCGACAGTTGGGCGGTGGTAGCCTAAACGACGTGGGCTGCTACCCGCTGGACGTGATCCGCCGCCTGCTGGGCATGCCCGAGAAGGTCACGGTCGTGGGCGAGCTCGACCCGTACCATGACGTGGACCTCACCGTCAGCGGCATCTTGCGCTTCGCCGAGGGTCGCCTTGCCGAGTTCACCTCCAGCTTCCGCCAGACGCTGACCCATCGCTACGAGCTGATCGGCACTCGAGGCCGAATCACCGTGGTCCGCGCCTTCCGCCCAGACAAGCATGACGGCGAAGGCTTGATCATGATCCATGATGGCCAAGGCAAACCGCGTAGCGAACGACTATCAGCGGATCAGTACCCGGCCCAGCTCGACCATTTCGCCGCCTGGGTGCAGGGAGACAACCGTCATGCCGCCGATACCGGCGAGGTTCTGGCGCAGGCCAGCCTGATCGATGCCTGCCAGCGATCAATGCGTAGCGGCCGGACCGAGGTTCCCGAGACGCCCTGAGGCAGGCGCTTCCCACCGGCACGCCCCCGCCGAGAGATCGGCGGGGGTGTCGTTTCAGGGCAAGCCAGGCTCAGGCCGTCAGCTGGTGCACCGCCAGCTCCACCCCGCGCAGTTCGGCAAGCCCCTTGAGGCGCCCGTAGAGCGGGTAGCCCGGGGCGGTGTCGCGGTGCTGGTCGTCGAGGATGTGGTGGCCATGGTCCGGGCGCAGCGGCAGGCGCGGGCCGCCTTCGCGTGCGCGGCGCCGCTCCTCTTCCACTAAGGCCTGGATCACCGCCACCATGTCGACATCGCCGTCGAGATGCGGCGCCTCATGGAAGGAGCGCGGATCGGGCGCCTCGCGCCGGGTCGAGCGCAGGTGGGCGAAGTAGACCTTCGGCCCGAAGCGCCGGGCCATGTCGGCCAGGTCGATGTCGGCGCGCACCCCGTAGGAGCCGGTGCACAGCGTCAGGCCGTTGGCCGGGCTGGGCACGGCGTCGAGGAGCCACCGGGCGTCCTCGGGAGTGGAGACCACCCGCGGCAGCCCCAGCAGCGGCCGGGGCGGGTCGTCGGGATGGATCGCCATGCGGATGCCCACCTCCTCGGCCACCGGGATCACCGCGCGCAGGAAGTACGCCAGGTGCTCACGCAGGCGTTCGGCATCGATCTCGGCATAGTCCGCCAGCACGCCGCGGAACCGCTCCAGGGTGTAGTGCTCCTCGGCCCCCGGCAGGCCGGCGATCAGGGTATCCACCAGCCTGTCGCGCCCGGGTTGGTCCAACCCCTCGAGATAGGCCTTGGCCGCGGCCTGCTCGTTCACGCCGTACTCCGCCTCGGCCCCGGGGCGCCGGAGCAGGTAGAGGTCGAAGGCGGCAAACGCCACCTGGTCGAAGCGCAGCGCCAGTGCCCCGTCCGGCAGCGACCAGGCGAGGTCGGTGCGGGTCCAGTCGAGCACCGGCATGAAGTTGTAGCAGACGGTGTCGATGCCGCAGGCCGCCAGGTTGCGCAGGGTCTGGCAATAGGTGGCGATCAGGGCGTCGCGCTCGGGCCGGCCCTGCTTGATCGCCTCGGGGACCGGCACGCTCTCCACCACCGACCAGGTCAGGCCGGCGGCCTCGATCAGTGCCTTGCGCTCGCGGATCGCCTCCAGCGACCAGACCTCATCGTTGGGCACCTCGTGCAGGGCCGTGACGATGCCGGTGGCCCCGGTCTGGCGGATTTCCTCGAGGCGGATGGGGTCCTTCGGGCCGAACCAGCGCCAAGTGTGTTCCATGGGGGATCTCCTCTCAGGCCTCTTTATGCGCTACTGCATGCCAGGGCGGCGAGCGCCCCGTCGAGGCCCTGTTCGGTCAGGGAACGATAGGCCGTGAGTACCGCTTCGGCAAAAGCAGCGTCGGCCGCCAGGGCCGGCGGCACCACGTCGTCCATGGCCAGGAAGGCGGTGACCAGCGCCTCGGGGTCCTGGCCGTGCCGCCCGTGCAGCTCGGCGAAGCGCGACGCCAGGGGGTCGTCCACCGGGTAGGCGGCGCCCTGGCGGTCCCGGCCGGCGGTATAGCGGATCCAGGCGGCCAGACCCAGGGCGGTACAAGGAACGGCCTGGCCGGCCTCGCAGCGTGCCAGGCTGCCCTGCAGCCAGCGCTGCGGCAGCTTCTGGCTGCCGTCCATGGCGATCTGGTGCAGGCGGTGGCGCAGGCTGTCGTTGGCGAAACGCGCCAGCAGCGAATCGGCGTAGGCGGCGAGATCGGTGCCCTCGGGCATGGCCAGGGTCGGCGCCGCCTCCTCCAGCATATAGCGGCGCAGCAGGGCCCGCAGGTCGTCGCGGCTCACCGCCTCGAAGACCGTCTCGATGCCCTCCGGCGCGCCCAGGTAGGCCAGCAGCGAGTGGCTGCCGTTGAGCATGCGCAGCTTCATGGTCTCGAAGGGCGCCACGTCGGCGACCATCTCCACCCCGTCGGCCGCCCAGTCCGGGCGCCCCTGAGGGAAGTCGTCCTCCACCACCCACTGGGCGAAGGCCTCGCCGACCACGGCGTTGGGGTCCTCCACGCCCAGCTCATTGAGTCGCGCGAAGTCGGCCTCGGTCATGGCCGGCACGATGCGGTCGACCATGCTGCAGGGAAAGGCCACCTCGCGCTCGATCCACTCGGACAGGGCGGCGTCGCGCCGCTCGGCCAGCTGGATCACGGCGTTGCGGGTGCGCTTGCCGTTGTCCGGCATATTGTCACAGGAGAGCACCGTGAAGGGTGGCAGGCCTGCCTCGCGACGCCGCGCCAGCGCCTCCACCAGGATCCCCGGCGCGGTGCGCGGCTGTGTGGGCGTGGCGATGTCCGCGGCGATCATGGGGTCGTCGGCGAGCAGCTCGCCGCTGGCCGGATTGAGGAAGTAGCCCTTCTCGGTGACGGTGAGGGTGACCAGGCGCGTCCCGGGCGCGGCCAGCCGCGCCAGCAGGGTCTCGCGGTCACGGCCCCACTGCCCCTCGGCGTCGCGGCCGCTGAACAGGGTTTCCTCGATCACCCCGATCTCGCGCAGGGTCAGGGTCTGGCTGTCGGCGTACTCCGCCACGTGGTAGCGGTAGCCGGCCTCGCGCAGGGCGTCCACCAGGCCGACGCTGGCGCGCAGGTTGGCGCTGCTCACCCCCCAGCGCGTGTCACCGGTGCGCTGACGATAGCGTTCCAGGTAGACCGCCTGGTGGGCGCGGTGGAAGGCGCCGAGGCCGAGGTGGACGATGCCGATGCGGCCACTACCGGAGGTTTTCGGAATTCGCGTCGTATCAGTCATCGTCGCCTCCTACCAATGCCAGAGGGTGCCATCCTCGAGCCGGTTGACCGGCAGGCTGGCACGCTTGTAGGGATACTTCTTCGCCAGCTCCTCATCGATGTCGACGCCGTGCCCCGGCGCCTCGCCGACGATGAAGTGGCCGTCCTCGAAGCGGTAGTCGTGGGGGAAGACCGCGTCGGTCTCCTCGGTATGGGGCATATGCTCCTGGATGCCGAAGTTGGGCACCCAGGTGTCGAAGTGGATCGCCGCCCCCAGGCACACCGGCGACAGGTCGGTGGGACCGTGGAAGCCGGTGCGCACGTGATAGAGCCCCGCCAGGTCGGCGAGGCGCCGCATGTGGGTGATGCCGCCACCGTGGGCGAGCGGCGTGCGGATGTAGTCGATCCACTGGTTCTCGAGCAGCTCCCGGTAGTCATGGATCGAGTTGAACACCTCGCCAACCGCCAGCGGCGTGGTGGTGTGCTGGCGAATCAGGCGGAAGCCCTCCTGGTTCTCGGCCGGCACGCAATCCTCCAGCCAGAACAGGTGGTAGGGCTCGACCGCCTTGCCCAGGCGCGCCGCCTCGATGGGCGTCAGCCGGTGATGGACGTCATGCAGCACGTGTAGATCATCACCGAAGCGTTCACGCACGGCGGCGAACAGCTTGGGCACGTGGTTGAGGTACTTCTCGGTGCTCCAGACATGCTCGGCGGGCAGGTCGGAATCCGCCGGCTCGTAGCGTTCCCCCTCGCGCTTGGCGACGCCATAGATGGTCGGAATGCCGGGCACCCCGGCCTGCACCCGCACGGCGCGATAGCCGAGCTCGACGTGCGCCTCGACCTCCTCGAGACAGGCGTCGATGTCCTTGCCGGTGCAGTGGGCATAGGTCATCACCCGCTCGCGGCTCTTGCCGCCCAGCAGCTGGTAGAGCGGCATGCCGGCCAGCTTGGCCTTGATGTCCCACAGCGCCAGGTCCACCGCGGCGATGGCGGACATGGTCACCGGGCCTCGGCGCCAGTAGGCCCCCCGGTAGAGGTAGTGCCAGATGTCCTCGATGCGCTGCGGGTCGCGGCCGATCAACGCCGGGATCACATGCTCCTCGAGATAAGCCACCACGGCCATCTCGCGGCCGTTGAGGGTGGCGTCGCCGATGCCGTAGACCCCCTCGTCGGTGACGACCTTGAGGGTCACGAAGTTGCGCCCCGGGGAGGTGACGATGGTATAGGCGTCGCTGATTTTCATGGGTGTTTGTGTCTCCAGAACAGTGAGGTCCATGCCCTTCAGCGCTCGAAGAGGTAACGCTGGACATTGTCGTAACAGACCGCGCGAACCAGCGCACCGACCCGGTCGAGGTCATTGGGCAACTCGCCCCTCACCATCTGTTGGCCGAGCATCTGGCAGAAGATGCGCCGGAAATAGTCGTGGCGGGAAAAGGACAACAGGCTCCGCGAATCGGTGAGCATGCCCACGAAATGGCGCAGCAGGCCGAATTGCATCTGGGTGGTGAGCTGGCGCTCCATGCCGTCGCGCTGATCGTTGAACCACCAGGCCGCCCCGAACTGCACCTTGCCGGGGATGCCGTCGCTGCGGAAGCTCCCGGCCAGGCTGGCGAGCAGCTCATTGTCCCGAGGGTTGAGGTTGTAGAGCACGGTCCGCGGCAGGAGGTGGTCGCGATCGAGGGCATCGAGCAGCGCCGCCAGGGGCTCGCCGTAGGTCGCATCGCCGATCGCGTCGAAGCCACTGTTGGGTCCGATCTCGGCCAGCCCCCGCTGACTGACGTTGCGGTGCGCCCCCAGGTGCAGCTGCATGACCCAGCCGCGCTCGGCGTATTGCCGGCCCAGCCAGAGCAGCAGGGCCGTGGTGAAGCCGGCCGCCTGCTCGGCGTCGAGCGACTCGCCCCGGCGCCGGCGCTCGAGCAGCCGATCCAGCTCGGCGGTGGCCGGTGGCGACGCAAAGGCCGGCTTCTCGAGGCTATGGTCGGAGAGGCAGCAGCCATGGGCGGCGAAGTGATCGAGCCGCTGATGCAGGGCGGCCAGCAGGTCGTCGTAGCGCCGGATGGTCACGCCACTGGCCGCCTCGATGTCGCTCAGGTAATCCACGAAATCGGGCTGTTCGATCTTGAGCACGGTGTCGGGCCGGAAGGTCGGCAGCATGGCCACCTGGGCATCGCCCTGGGCATGGCGACGGTGGAGGGCCAGATCGTCGCAGGGGTCGTCGGTGGTACAGACGGTACGCACGTCGAAGCTGTCGAGGATGCCCTGGGCGCAAAGCGCAGGCGTCGCCAGCCGCTCCCGGCTGCGGGTCCAGACCTCCTCGGCGGTGTCCGGCGAGAGCAGGGTGTTCTCGATGCCGAGGGGGTGGCGCAGTTCGAGGTGCGTCCAGTGATAGAGCGGGTTGCCCAGGCAGTCCGGCACCGTCTCGGCCCAGGCCTGGAAGCGTTCGCGGTCACTGGTGTCGCCGGTGATGCGGCGCTCGTCGATGCCCGCGGCGCGCATCGCCCGCCACTTGTAGTGATCGCCGTGCAGCCACAGCTGGGTCAGGTTGTCGAACTGGCGGTTGTCGGCGATCTCCGCGGGACTCAGGTGCGAGTGATAGTCGCAGACCGGCATGACGGCCGCATGATCATGGTAAAGCAGCCGGGCGGCCTCGGACTCCAGCAGGAAGTCCGGCCCCATGAAATCCAGCTTGTCGGTAAGACTCATGACGTCATCCCATCAGGTAATTGGGCAGGAAAAGCACGATTTCGGGGAACAAGATGATGCCGAGCACCACCACAAAGACGGCGATGGCGAAGGGCACTATTTCTCGGCTGTAGGCGGTGAAAGGGCAGCGCAAGATGCCGCAGACGGTGTACATGGAAATGCCCACCGGCGGGGTCATGCCGCCGAAGGTCACCAGCGTCATCATCAGCAGGCCAAAATGCACGGGGTCGACGCCGGCCGCCTCGATGACCGGGACCAGGATCGGGGTCAGCAGCATGACCACCACGGTCGCCTCGAGCAGCATGCCGAGGAAGATCAGCAACACCGCCAGGGTCAGCAATAGCGCGGTCGGGCTGGCGAAGACACCCAGGGTCAGCTCGGCGATGGTCTGGGGCACCCGCTCGAAGGACACCACATAGCCGATGACCCCCGAGAACATGATGATCAGCATGATCATGCCGATATCCAGGACGCTGGCGCGCATCGCCTCGATGATCTGCTTCACCCCCATCTCACGATGGATCAAGCAACCCACCACCAACGCATAGACCACGGCGAAGGCACCCGCCTCGGAGGGAGTGAACAGGCCATAGCGGATCCCCACCAGCAGCCACACCGGAAACAGCAGCGCCCAGATGCTGCCACGGGCGGCACTCAGCACCTCGCGGAACCGCGGCGGTCGCTCCTGGACCGGTACATAGCCGCGCTTCTTGGCCATGATACTGGTGGTGATCATCAACGCGATCATCAGCAGCACGCCAGGCACGACCCCGGCGATGAACAGCCGGCCGATCGACACCTCGCCGAGGTAGCCGTAGAGGATCAAGCCAATGCTCGGCGGAATGGTGGCAGTGATCAGCCCGCCGATGGAGAGTACGGCCCCGGCGAAGCCAGGCGTATAGCCACCCTTGATCATGCCCTGGCCAAGCACCCGGGACTGCATCGCGGCATCGGCCACCGCCGAGCCCGAGACGCCCCCCATCAGGGTACTCAGCACCAGGCTGGCCTGGGCCAGACCACCGCTCATCCAGCCCGCCAACAGGGTCGACAGGCGCAGCAGCCGTGGGGTGATGCCGCTGGCATTCATCAGGTGGCCGATGAAGATGAACAGCGGCACGGCCAGCAGCGGGAAGGACTGGGTAGCCGAGACGATCCGCTGGGGGCCGATGTTCACCGGCAGGAAGGTCTCGGGCATCAGGAAATAGAGGAAACCGGCGATGCCGATCGCGAAGGCGACGGGCATGCCGATGGCCATCAGCAGCAGGCCGAGGCCGAGCAACAGAGCAGTCGTCATAGGGTCTCCTCCACGACGTCATCGTCGGGATCAAGGCTCTTCAGGATGCCCCTGTCGAGCACGCGACGGATCAGCGAGACGAACATCAGCACGGCGCCCACGGGCAGTGCGAGGGTGACATAGCCATAGCTCAGCCCGGCCACGCCCATGGGGCGCTGCCAGTTCGAGAGCGCCAGCGGGAAGCCATGCCAGGCCAGCAAGGCCAGGAAGCCCAGCATCAGCAACAGGCAGACGCCGGTAACACCCCGCTGCATGAGGGCCGGCATACGCACGGTGAGGGCGTCGATACGGACCTGGCCGCCTCGCCGCAGGGTGATGTCCGCCCCCAGCACGGCAGTCCAGATGAACAGGAGCTGGGCCAGCTCGGCCCCCCCGCTGAAGGGATGGCCGATCGCCCGCATGGTCGCGCTGGCCAGGATGGCGAGAGAGGTCGCCCCGAGCAGGACGATAGTCAGGCCGTCTTCGATTCGATCGAACCAGCGCCACATGGCGCCTCCTCGAGCCTTGTCGGCGGCTCGCTTGTATCGGGATGTGGAGAGGGGGCGGCGGGACGCCGCCCCTTTCGCGTTGCTGCCGCTGGAAGCGGGAGAACGATTACGCATGGTTAGTCACCGACCGCGGAGACCAGTTGGTCGCGATACTCGTCGTAGCCGAGCTCTTCATAGACGACATCGACGCGCTCGCGGAACACGTCGGTATCCACCTCGGTGAAGGTGACGCCTTCCTGCTCCATCTTCTCGCGCACGGCGTCCAGCGCGTCCGCGGTGGCCTGGCTGGCCTCGGCGCCTGCCTCCTTGAGCTCTTCGTCGAGGATGGTACGCAGTTCCTCCGGCAGCGACTGGTACCACTGCTCCGAGGCGGCGATCCCGGTCATCAGATGGATATGGTGGGTCAGGGCGACGTGATCGATGACCTCCTGGAGGCGCTGTCCGTCGGCGGCGGTCAGCTGGGCCTCGGCAGCATCGATCGAGCCGAGCTGCAGGGCCGAGTAGACCTCGGACCAGGGCAGTGGCGTGGGCGTGGCCCCCATGGCCTCGATGGTCTTGAGCCAGACCGGCGAGTTGATGGTGCGCACGCGCACGCCCTGCAGGTCTTCCGGGGTTTCGACCGGGGTCTGGGTGAGCATCTCCCGCGAGCCCTGGAACCAGTTGTAGTTCATCAGCCGCAGGCCGCTGCTGTCGGCCAGGCTCTCCACCCAGCCTTGATACAGGTCGGTACCGGTGATGGCGTCGTACTGGGTGTAATCCTCGACCAGATAGGGCGCGCTCAGGATGCCCAGCTCGGGCTGGTACTCCGACAGGCGGCCAGCATCGATGAGGATGGCGATGTTGGCACCGCTGCGGATCTGCTCGACCACATCCTCGTCGGAGCCGAGCTGACTGTTGGGAAACACATTGAGCCGCAGCTCGCCCCCTGAGCGCTCCTCTATCTCCTGCTTGGCATTCTCCATGGCCACGACGATGGGGTCTTGGCTACTCAGCGCCGTGGATAGGTTCAGCTCGTAATCCGCGTGAGCGAGGCTGCTCGCCAAAGTTATTGCTGCTGCCGGAAGGATCAGTGTTGTTTTCATGCTATCTCCTGACGTATCTAGTCGGCGTGTGAACAAGAAATGACGTCGCTCCTTGACGCCATGCGGGACCATGCTTCGCAGAATTCGCGAAGCATGGCGGAACTCAGGCCAGCGCCTTGTGGCCAGCCCGCGAAGTGGTCGTCGCCCCCTCGAACATCTCGGGGAAGCGGCGCACCAGCTCGGGCAGCGAATGCAGGATCTCGCGCTGATGGCCGCTCATGGCCCGTTCCGCAGCGTCGACGTCGCGGCTGGCGATGCCATCGACGATCGCCTGGTGCTGGTCGGTGAGCTTGAGGATCGGGGTCGACTCCGGAATGCTCAGGTAGCGCACGCGATCGAGCTGCGCCTTGACCTCCTCGGCCACCTTCCAGGCGGTCTCCTGGCCGATGCCCAGCGACAGCGTGCGATGGAAGGCCTCGTCGAGCAGGAAGAAGCGGTCGTGATCCGCCGGCTCGATGCAGCGCCGCTGGCGTTCGATCAGCTCGTTCAGCTCAGCGAGTGTGCGCTCATCCAATCCTTGGGTAGCGGCCTCGCGGGCCACCGCCACCTCCACTGCCTCGCGCACGAAACGGGCCTCGAGCACGGCCTGGCGGGAGATCCTCACCACATAGGTACCGCGTTGCGGACGCACCTCTACCAGGCCGGCTTCCGACAGGCGGATGAAGGCTTCCCTGACCGGCTGGCGGCTGACCGCGAAGGTCTCGGCGATCTCCTTCTCGGAGAGCGCCTGCCCCGGCGCCAGCACCATGCGGATGATCGACTGGCGCAGTACCTGATAGAGACGCTGACGCACCGTGCCCTCGTCTCGCGTGTCCTGCCACAGGGCTTGCAAGCTGATGTTCATGGCGACTCCCCGACCATTCCGTGCAATGCCGGCGACTCGCCGGCTGATATGACTAGTATGGTAGTATGGCGGAAAAGATGATAGCCCGAATGAATTCGACCTTGGTCGCACCTTGAACAACCGCGGAAATGTAGTAATACTGTTAGGAAACAGCGTTCACAAAGTTATGGCGCGCACAAGCTCTCAATGAAAGCCGAGGCCTGCCGATATCAATGACACTGTTTTCTATCCGTCCATGACCTGCGCGAGATGACCGGCGATGGCATACGCTCCCTGCCTGCTCTTCGATTGTGATGGCACCCTGGTCGACAGCGAACCGCTGCTGGCCTCCGAGATGGCCAACGCCCTGAGTGCCGTCGGCCTACCCTTCCTCGCCAGCGACTACATGGGCGAATTCCGCGGCACCCGTTTCCGCCATATCGTCGCCGAGCTGCAGAGCCGCCATGGCCAGGTCGACCCCGACCACCTCGAGACCATGGAAATCGAGATGCGCCGCAACCTGATGCGTCGCCTGGAGACCGAGCTATTGCCGGTGCCCGGCGCCGCCGAGGCCCTCGCCGCCCTGGCCGACCATCCCATGGCGGTGGTCTCCAACGGCCCGGAAGCCAAGATCCGCGCCTCGCTGAAGAGCAGCGGCCTGGCCGAGTGCTTCGACGACCGCCTGTTCAGCGGCTACACCGCCAAGTGCTGGAAACCCGACCCCTGCCTGTTTCTCCATGCCGCCAGCATGATGGGCCATGCCCCGGAAGACTGTGTGGCCATCGACGACGCCATCGTCGGCGTCAAGGCGGCACTGGCGGCCGGGATGACGGTGATCCATTTCAACCGCTATCCGGACGCGGAGGAGACCCCGGAGGGCGCCATCATGATCAGCAGCATGTTCCAGCTGCCCACGATCGTCGCCCGCCTGGTCAAGGCCCGCCGCACGGCCGTCTCCTTTTCCTGAACGCCCGCGCGCCATGCAAGCCGGCGCCGCGGGCGCTATCATCGGGCCAACACACTCGACGAAAGGAGCCCGTCATGGCCTCCCTGCAGGACCAGCTTCGCGGCCTGGTGTATTCCACCGAGCATGGCGACATCTGCCCCGACTGCCGTCATCCCCTGGCTGACTGCCGCTGTGCCGAGCAGGCCGACGCGGCCCGTCTCGCGGGGCTCGACGGTGTCGTGCGTATTCGCCGCGAGACCAGCGGGCGCAAGGGCAAGGGTGTGACCACCGTCTCGGGCGTCCCGCTGGCGGAAGCCGAGCTCAAGGCGCTGGCCAAGGCACTGAAGAAACGCTGCGGCACCGGCGGGGCGCTCAAGGAGGGCGTCATCGAGATCCAGGGGGACCATCGCGACCTGCTGAAGGGCGAGCTCGAGAAGCGCGGCTACCGGGTCAAGCTCGCCGGCGGCTGACACCGCGGGACACCCCCACCTCCAGCGCCTCGCACAGAGCCACCAAGGCGTCGGCCGGGGCCTCCACCTTCAGCGCATAGAGGTCGTCGGCCCGGGTACGCCCCAGGTTGAGGCAGGCGATCGGCTTGCCGGCCCGGGACGCCGCCCGGGCGAAGCGAAATCCCGAGTAGACCATCAGCGACGACCCCACCACCAGCAGGGCATCGCTGGCGTCCAGCAGTCGATGGGCCGCCGCCACCGTCGCCTTCGGCACGCTGTCGCCGAAGAACACCACGTCCGGCTTCCAGATCCCGTCGCCGCAGCGATCGCAACTCGGTACCCGGAAGCCGGAGAAGTCCCGCTCCAGGTCGGCATCGCCGTCCGGCCCCACCCGGGCCCCCGTGGTCGCCCAATGCGGATTGCCGCGCTCCAGTTCGGCATGCAGGGCATGGCGCATGCGCCGGGCACCGCAGCTCATGCAGCGCACCTGGTCGGCCCGCCCGTGCAGGTCGATCACCCGCCGCGAGCCGGCCGCCTGGTGCAGGCCATCGACGTTCTGGGTGATCACCCCCGCCACCAGGTCCATCGCCTCGAGCCGGGCCAGGGCCCGGTGGGCCTCGTTGGGCCGGGCCTCGCTGAGCGCGCGAAAGCCCACCAGGGCCCGGGCCCAGTAACGCTGCCGGGCCGCATGGCTGGTCATGAACCGCTGATGCTGCATCGGCGGCGAGCGCTTCCAGTCGCCACGCTCGTCGCGGTAGTCGGGGATGCCGCTGGCGGTGCTGATCCCGGCCCCGGTCAGCACCGCCAGGCGCGGATGGCGCGCCACGAAGGCGGCCAGCGTCCGGAGATCGGGCGATAGCACCACCGGGGAAGGCTGCTGCATGACAAGGTCCTGCCGATGCCGAATGTATCCCGAGCATGGCCCCGAGGGGGCGAGGTTGTCTAGAATGGGGGCTCTCTCTCAGGGCAAGGAACCCCGATGGCCTGGCTGGAATACCTGCTCCCCCTGATCTTCCTCTTCCCCCTGGCCGCCACGGCGGTGATCGTGCTGGCACTGCGCAACCTGCATGACGCCCGGGTGCGCTCTCCCTTCGACGCCCACACCCTGCGCGAACCGGGCCAGGCGCTGCGTGACCGGCTCGACCGCGCCTTCGCCGGGCTCTTCCTCGACGGTGCCCTCGGGCCCATCGTCACCCTGGCGCCGCTGGTCTACGGCATGGGCCGGATGCTCTTCGCCAGCCAGCAGAACTGGATCGAGTGGGCCCTCTACGGGGCGCTCAGCACCGTGCTGGTGCTGGTGTTCTGCCTGCTGCTGATCCGCGACTTCCAGCGTATCCGGCGGCTCAAGCTGGGGCTGGCCTGCGAACTGGCGGTGGGCCAGGAGCTCGAGACGCTGATCCGCCCCGAGGCCCACCCCTACTATGTCTTCCACGATGTCCCCACCGACAGCTACACCATCGACCATGTGGCGGTCACGCCCCACGGCGTCTTCGTGGTCGAGACCCGCGCCCGCACCCGCCCCTTCACGCCCGACGGCCGCGAGATCAATGTGGTCAGCGTGGAGCGCGAGCGCCTGCGCTTCCCCGGCTGGAGCGAGCGGGCGCCGCTGCTGAAGACCCGCCAGGCCACCCGCTGGCTGGCCGCCTGGCTGCAGAAGCGCACCGGACGCAGGGTCCCGGTGATGGGGGTGCTGACGCTGCCCGGCTGGGACATCGACACCAGCGAGGCAGCCAGCGACCTGCTGGTGATCAGTGGCGAGGACCTCTCGGAGCGACTCATCCGGACCCATCTGGGCGAGATCGACGACGCCACCCACGGCGCCGTGATCGCCGCCCTGCTCGAACGCGCCGCCCGGCTCGACGACGGACAGCTGCAGGGCCCGTCGATCTGAGCCCCGGCCAACGCCGGACCTCAGTCGAAGGTGGCGATCCGCACCCGGGTGGCGCAGCGGCCGCGATCCTGGCGCACCAGGCTCTCGGCCTCGGGAAACTCCTCCAGCCGGTCGACGGCGATGCCGATGCGGACCTCGGTCAGCAGCCGATTGCCGCGCCCGCGGCACTCCAGCCGCAGCGCCCGGCCGCTGCCCTCGCCGAAGGCCGCCTCGAAGGCGTGGATCAGGTCGTTGCGCCCCACCTCGCCGCCCTGGTTGAGTGCCACGAAGGCACCGAAGGCGCTCTCGTTGACCGTCTCGACCAGTGCCACGGAGGCGGCGAAGTAGTCCTCCTCGGGCAGGTCGAGGCAGGCGGCATGCTTGGCGTACTGGTAGCGGTCCAGGCAGCTGGCGCGCCCCGGCATGGCACCGTCCAGGGATTCGTCGAGCGCCTCGGGCAGGGCGAAGGGCGGGTGGGCGCGACAGAAACTCCCGTCGGCACGCGGCCGCTCGAGAAAGCAGCCCTCCTGCCACCAGCGCCGCCGGTCGACCCCCCGGCTGGCGAAGCGCTCGGGCAGCGAGGGCCACAGGCCGTGCAGCACGAAGCCCTGCTCGGCGCCCCGGCGCAGCTCGGGCTCGCGGCACTCCCGGGGGGGACGCGAGCGGCTCGCGCAGAAACCGGGGTGCCAGGTCAGCGCCAGGGTGTAGTGCGCGAAGCCCTCGCCCTGGAGCCGGTCCAGCGGCCCGTCGGCCGCGGCGACCGCTGCCAGCAGCAGCGCGGCCAGCCCGGTGAGAAGGCGCCCCTTCCAGCCCGTCGCCATCGCCTCAGTCCCCCTTCAGCCGCCCGCCCATCTCCTGGGCCAGGTCCACGGCGTAGTGGTCGGTCATGCCGCCGATGAAGTCGAGCATGCGCCGGTAGCTGTCGTAGAGGCGCCAGGAGGGCCGCGGGGTGTTCTCCCCGATCAGCGCCAGCACCCGCTGGTGCTTGAAGGTGGAGCGGCCGGTGTGGTGCAGCTCATGGGCCGCCCCGATGAAGGCCTCCAGAAGAATCCCCAGCGTCGTATAAGCACCGATCTCCAGCTTGGCCTTGCGCTCGTTCTGGAAGATGCGCTCCCGGGCCAGCTGCTTGGCCGCGGCCACCCCCCAGCCCAGGTCCGGGTGACAGAGCTCCAGCAGGTCCTCCTGGAGGGTGCCGCTGCGCAGCGCGCTCTCGTGCTGAACGAAGACCGCGCCCACGTCGTTCACCGCCCGCTCCATGGCGGCGCCACGCAGGGCGGCGATACGCCGCCGCTGGGAGACGCCGTCACGCTGCATCTCGGCGTAGTCGGGCGGTGCGCCGCCGGCGATCTGGGTCAGCACCTCGGCCACCTCGTCGAAGCGCAGGATGCCCATCTCCAGGCCGTCCTCGAGGTCGAGCAGGGCGTAACAGATGTCGTCGGCGGCCTCCACCAGCCAGGCCAGCGGGTGGCGACACCAGCGCCCCTCGCCGCGGGGCAGCAGGCCGAGGCGCTCGGCCACCTCGGCGAGCAGCGCCCGCTCGCTCTGGTAGCAGCCGAACTTGCCGGCCACGCCGCCGTGCTCCACCGTCCACGGATACTTGAGCAGGGTGCCCAGGGTCGCCGTGGTCAGGCGCATGCCGCCGCGAAACTGGTTGTACTCGATCTGGGTGACGATGCGGAAGCCCTGGGCGTTGCCCTCGTAGGTCAGCAGGTCCTCGCGCTCGAGCTCGGAGAGCCCCTCGAGCAGCCCGCTGCCGTCGGCCTCGGCACGCTTGAACCAGTCGCGGATGGCGTACTCGCCGGCATGCCCGAAGGGCGGGTTGCCAATGTCGTGGCCCAGGCAGGCCGCCTGGACGATCACTCCCATGTCCGCCGGGGTGATCCACTCGGGCAGCCGGTCGCGCAGCAGTTCGCCGACGATCATGCCCAGCGAGCGGCCCACGCAGCCCACCTCCAGCGAATGGGTCAGGCGGGTGTGGATATGGTCGTTGTCGGTGAGCGGGTGCACCTGGGTCTTGCGCCCCAGGCGACGAAAGGAACCGGCGAAGACGATCCGGTCGTGGTCCTTGTGGAAGGGGCTGCGGCCGATCTCGTCGCGGGCCCCACCGGGGCGCTCGCCGCGCTTGTCGTGCAGGCGACTCGGGTCGAGCAGCCGCTCCCAGTTCATCTGCGTCATGCGATCTCTCCTTGAGAGCCCTCATTCTGGCACTGCCGGCCGAGGCTTTGCCATCGCCGGCTTGGGTCGCTCGTCACGCCACGTTATCCTGTTCCGATGATACGTGCCCTGGAAGTCGACTATCTGCAGCAGCTACGCCACTCCCATCCGGCGTGGACCCTGCTGCGTGCCGAAAACGCCCCGATGATCATCGGCTTCCTGCAGCGCACCTTCATCGTGCCGAACCTGCGCAGCATCGCCGAGCAGCCATTGGCGGCACAGCTGGACGACTGGCTCCATCACCTGCGCCAGGAGCTCGGCGAGGCGTCCTTCCCCCGCGAGGCCATGGCCTACCTCAACGAGTGGGCAGACGACCGGCACCGCTGGCTGCGCAAGTACTACCCTTCCGCGGGCGACGAACCGCACTTCGACCTCACGCCGGCCGCCGAGCAGGCCATGCACTGGCTGTCGGGCCTCGAGCAACGCCAGTTCATCGGCGCGGAGTCGCGCCTCAAGCAGGTCTTCGATCTGCTGCACGAGATCGACCAGGGGAGCGAAACCGACCCCGAAGCCCGCATCCGGGACCTGGAGCGGCGCCGCGATGCCATCGACGGCGAGATCGCCGAGATCCGCGCCGGGCGCCTCGACCTGATGGCAACGACGGCCCTGCGTGAACGCTTCATGCAGATGACCGACACCGCCCGGGCACTGCTGGCCGACTTTCGCCAGGTCGAACAGAACTTCCGCCATCTCGACCGCGAGGTGCGTGAGCGCATCGCCACCTGGGAAGGCAGCAAGGGCGAGCTGCTGGAAGAGGTCTTCGGCGACCACGATGCCATCCGCGACTCCGACCAGGGACGCAGCTTCCATGCCTTCTGGGAGTTCCTGATGTCGCCGGCTCGCCAGGAAGAGCTCACCGACCTGCTGGAGCGCATCCTGAGCCTGGAGCCGGTGGCCGAGCTGGCCCCCGACCCGCGCCTGGTGCGCATCCACTACGACTGGCTGTCGGCCGGCGAGGTGGCCCAGCGCACCGTCGCCCGCCTCTCCGAGCAGCTGCGGCGCTACCTGGACGACCAGGGCTGGCTGGAGAACCGCCGCATCATGGACATCCTGCACAACATCGAGCGCCACGCCCTGACCCTGCGCGAGAACGCCCCGCAGGGTGAGGTGATGACCCTCGACGAACCGGCGCCCCGCCTCGAGCTGCCCATGGAGCGTCCGCTGTTCCGTCCACCCGTCAAGCCGCGCATCACCGCCGCGCGCCTGGCCAGCGGCGACGACCGGGAGATCGCCGCCGAGGCGCTGTTCGACCAGCACCATGTGGACAAGGAGCGCCTGCGCGCCCGGGTGCGACGCGCGCTTCAGACCCGCGAGCAGGTCACCCTCGATGAGCTGCTCGCCAACGAGCCGCTCCAGAAGGGGCTCGCCGAACTGGTGGCCTGGCTGGCCATCGCCACCGAGGGTCGGCACGGGCTGCTCGACGAGGCCCACCCCCAGCAACTCGCCTGGCAGGACGACCAGGGGCGCTGGCGGCGCGCCCGGCTGCCGCGCGTCATCTTCACCCGTCAACCGGTGCCCACCCCATGAGCGACATGCCATCCGACTCGCCGACGCTCTCCAGCGAGCGGCGCTTCTCGCTGACCCTGATCGCCCTGATGAAGGGCGTGCTCTATCAGGACCGCGATCCCGGCCAATGGCAGGACCTGCTCGACCACCAGGCGCGACTGCGCGATCACCTGGCCCCGCTGGGGCTGTCGCTGATGCTCGACGAGGCCGAAGGTTACGCCTACCTGAGCCAGCGACCGGACGACGACGAAAGCCCGCTGCCCCGCCTGGTTCGCCGCCAGCCGCTGAGTTACCCGGTCAGCCTGCTGCTGGCACTGCTGCGCAAGAAGCTTGCCGAACAGGATGCCGGGGGTGACGAGCTGCGCCTGATCCTGTCCCGCGAGCAGATCCAGGAGATGCTCGCACTGTTCCTCGCCGACACCAGCAACGAGGCACGCTTGCGCGACCGCCTCGACAGCCATATCAACAAGGTGGTGGAGCTGGGTTTCCTGCGTCGCCTGAAGGGCGATACGCCGCGCTACGAGGTGCGCCGCCTGCTCAAGTCCTTCGTCGATGCCCAGTGGCTCGCCGAGTTCGAACAGCGCCTGGCCGAATACCGTGAACATGCCGAGGAGGAGCGCTGACATGCAGCTCGGTGAACTCGACTTCGGCACGGCACCGAGGCGCGCCGGCTTTCGCCTGCAGCACCTGGAAGTCTACAACTGGGGGACCTTCCATCGGCGCGTGTGGCGACTGGACGCCGGCGGCGACAACGCCCTGCTGACCGGTGACATCGGCTCCGGCAAGTCCACCCTGGTCGACGCCATCACCACCCTGCTGGTGCCCGCCCAGCGCATCACCTACAACAAGGCGGCCGGCGCCGAGGCCAAGGAACGCAGCCTGCGCTCCTACGTGCTCGGCCACTACAAGAGCGAACGCGGCGACGCGGGGCTCAGTGCCCGGTCTATCGGCCTGCGCGACCACAACAGCTACTCGGTGATCCTCGGCCACTTCTACAATGAGGGGTTCGACACCCACGTGACCCTGGCCCAGGTGTTCTGGATCACCGACACCCAGGGCCAGCCGGAGCGCTTCTACGTGGTGGCCGACCGTGAACTGGCCATTGCCGGCGACTTCGACGACTTCGGCAGCGACCTCAAGCAGCTGCGCAAGCGCCTTCGTGACACGCCCCATGTCGAGCTCCACGACAGCTTCCCGCCCTATGGGGCCGCCTTTCGCCGCCGGTTCGGCCTGGGCGCCACCAACGACCAGGCCATGGAGCTGTTCAACCAGACGGTGTCGATGAAGTCGGTGGGCAACCTGACCGACTTCGTGCGCACCCACATGCTCGAGGCGCTGCCCATGGAGGAGCGCATCACCGGCCTGATCCGCCATTTCGACGACCTCGACCGCGCCCACGCCGCCGTGCTCGAGGCGCGGCGCAAGATCGAGGCGCTGGGCCCCCTGGTGGACAACCTCGACCGGCATGAGGCCCTGGCGACACGGCAGGCCGAGCAGGTCGCAGACCGCGAGGCGCTGAAGAGCTACTTCTCCCACCACAAGGCCACCCTGCTGGAACGCCGGCTGGAGCGCCTGGACGCGGACCTGGCGCGCCTGGCCACTCGGCTCGACCACCTGCAGGCACAGCGTCGCCAGCAGGCCAGCCAGCGTGACGACCTGCGCCAGGCCATTGCCGACAGCGGCGGCGACCGCCTGGCCCAGTTGGCCCGCGAGATCGAGGCGCTCGGCGAGGCGCGCGACCGCTGCCGCCGGCGTGCCGACCGCTACCGGGAGCTGGCCGAGGCGGTGGGCCTCGAGGTCGCCGCGGATGCCGAGGCCTTCCAGGCCAACGCCGCGGCCGTCGACCGGGCCCTGGCGAGCCTGGACGACGACGAGAACGCCCTGACCGAGCAGCGCACCGAGCACGAGCTGACGCTGCGTGGCCTGAAGGACCAGCACGATGCGCTCGACGCCGAGCTGGCCTCGCTGCGCGAACGCCGTTCCAACCTGCCGGCGCGCATGCTCGCGCTGCGCGAGCGGCTCTGTGAGGCCACCGGCCTGGAGGAAGGCACCCTGCCCTTCGCCGGCGAGCTGCTGCAGGTGCGCGAGGAAGCCCGCGACTGGGAGGGCGCCGCCGAACGGGTGCTGCACAACTTCGCCCTCTCGTTGCTGGTGCCCGACGCCCACTATGCCGAGGTCGCCGACTGGGTCGAGCGCACCCAGCTACGCGGCCGCCTGGTCTACTACCGGGTGCGCCGCACCCAGGCCGCCGCGCCCTCGCTGCATCCCGAGTCGCTGGTGCGCAAGCTGGCCATTCGCCCCGACAGCGACCACTACGCCTGGCTGGAGCAGGAGCTCGGCAAGCGCTTCGACTATGCGTGCTGCCGCGACCTCACCCAGTTCCGCCGCGAGCAGCGTGCCCTGACCCGCCACGGCCAGCTCAAGACCGGTGGTGAACGCCACGAGAAGGACGACCGCCACCGCCTCGACGACCGTACCCGCTACGTGCTGGGCTGGAGCAACGAGGCCAAGATCGCCGCCCTGGAGGCAGAAGCCGGAACCCTGCAACAGCGCATCCAGGCCAGCGCCGCCCGGGTAGCCGAGGTCCAGCGCGAGCAGCGCCGGCTCGGCCAGCGACGCGGCGACCTCAGCCACCTGCAGGGCTTCGAGGAGTTCCAGGAACTCGACTGGCGCACCCCGGCGGCACGGCTGGCCAGCCGCGAGGTAGAGCGCCGCAAACTGGAAGAGAGTTCCGATCGGCTCAGGACGCTGCAGGCTCAGTTGGATGAGCTGGAGGCCGCCAGCGCGGCAACCGAGGACGCCTGGGGCAAGGCCCAGAGCGAGCAGGGCAGCCTCCAGGCGCGGCGCGAGGCGGCCGACGCCCAGCTCGCGGAAGCCCGTTCACTGGTCGAGAGCCTCGCTGCCGAGCGGCGCCAGGCCAGCTTCCCGCGCCTCGATACCCAGCGCCCCCAGGCCCTGGGCGAGCACCAGCTCAGCATCGAATCCTGCGACAACCGCGAGCGGGAAATGCGCGACTGGCTGCAGGCGGCCATCGACGCCCGCCAGAAGCAGCTCGACCGGCTGAGCGAGGCGATCGTCAAGGCCATGCAGCACATCCGTACCGAATGGCCCCAGGACACCGAGGAAGTGGATGCCAGCCTGGCCGCCGGCGACGACTATCGCGCGCTGCTGGCGGCCCTCCAGGCCGATGACCTGCCACGCTTCGAGGCGCGCTTCAAGCAGCTGCTCAACGAGAACACCATCAACGAGATCGCCGGCTTCCAGGCCTTCCTCAACCGCCAGCGCGAGGACATCAAGGACCGTGTCGCCACCATCAACGCCTCGCTGCACGACATCGACTACAACCCCGGGCGCTATATCCGCCTGGTCGCCGAACCCAGCCCGGATGCCGAGGTCCGCGACTTCCGCCAGCAGCTGCGCGCCTGCACCGAGAGCACCCTGAGTGGCAGCGACGACGAGCAGTACTCCGAGGCCAAGTTCCTGCAGGTCAAGGCGATCATCGAGCGCTTCCGCGGCCGCGAGGGCAGTAGCGAACTGGACAGGCGCTGGACCCGCAAGGTCACCGACGTGCGCCATCACTTCCTGTTCTCGGCCTCGGAGCGCTGGCGCGAGGACGACAGCGAGCACGAGCACTACTCGGACGCCGGCGGCAAGTCGGGCGGCCAGAAGGAGAAGCTCGCCTATACCGTGCTGGCCGCCAGCCTGGCCTACCAGTTCGGCCTGGAGTGGGGCGAGAGCCACTCGCGCTCGTTCCGTTTCGTGGTCATCGACGAGGCCTTCGGCCGCGGCTCCGACGAATCCGCCCGTTACGGCCTGGAGCTGTTCGCCCGGCTCAACCTGCAGCTGCTGATCGTCACCCCCCTGCAGAAGATCCACATCATCGAGCCCTATGTGGCCAGCGTGGGCTTCGTGCACAATGAGGAGGGACGCCAGTCGATGCTTCGCAACCTGTCCATCGAGGAGTACCGCGAGGAGAAGGCCGCCCGGGAACGGATCGAGGTACTGTGAGGTGAAGACGGAAACCCCCGCCTGGACCACGCCGGAGGAGATCCGTCGCCAGTTGCAGCGCCACTGGGACAGCGGCGCCCTCCTGGCCGAACGCCTGCCCCCGTCCGACGCGTCGGGCGAAGCCGCCCTGTTCCCGCTGGCGCTGCGCCTGCGCCGCCCCACGGCCCGGGACATCACCGAGCGCTTCGGCGAGGTGGCCGCCTGGGTCAGGCAACTGCGCGACGGCAGTCGCGATGCCCTGGGCCATGGCTACGCGATCGAATTCCGCCGCCAGGGCAACCGGGTGCAGGGCAGCAACGAGCTGCCCGCCGCCCTGACCCTCCCCAGCGCCGAGGATGCCCTGCGGCTGCTGCGCCGCCAACGCGACGCCGAACGCTTCGATGCGCTGGCCGACGAGATCCTCGCCCGCCAGCCGCGGCTGGCCAACTGGTTGCGCCGACAGCCGCTCAAGGTGCTGGAACACGAGGACAGCTGGCCACGGCTGCTCGCCGTGCTCGACCACTTCCAGCGCCACCCGCGCCCCGGCTGCTATCTGCGCCAGCTGGCGATTCCCGGCGTCGACACCAAGTTCATCGAGGCCCGCCGCGGCCTGCTCGCGACGCTGCTCGACGAAGTATTGCCGGCCTCGGCCATCGAGGCCGAGGCCAGCGGGGTGCGCGGCTTCAACCAGCGCTTCGGGCTGCGCAGTCCCTCGCCGCTGGTGCGCCTGCGCCTGCTCGACCCGGCCCTCCACGTGCAGGGGCTGAGCGACCTGAGTCTCCCGGCCGAGCAGTTCGCCACCTTCCGGCCGGCGGTGGAGCGCGTCTTCATCACCGAGAACCAGACCAACGGCCTGGCCTTTCCCGAGGTGCCCCGTTCGCTGGTCGTGTTCGGGCTGGGCTACGGCCTGGAGCACCTGGTACGCACCCCCTGGCTCCAGGAGGTCGAGGTGCACTACTGGGGCGATATCGACACCCACGGCTTCGGCATCCTCGACCGGTTGCGCGCCACGCTGCCAGACGCCCACTCGCTGCTGATGGATCGACAGACCCTGCTGGCTCACCGCCGGTTATGGGGTGAGGAGCCCCCCGACAAGCGCCTCGGCTATACCCCCACCCGGCTGACCGACGCCGAGCTCGAGCTGTTCTTCGCGCTGCTCCACAACGCCTGGGCCGAGCGGCTGCGCCTCGAGCAGGAGCGTATCGACTTCGACTGGCTCCGACACGGGCTCCCCGGCGCTTGCCGCGCACCTGAATAAGGACTAAATTCAGTCCACCCCTTCCGTTCAGCAGGATTCCCCAGTGAAGTATTCCGACAACATCAAGCCGATCAGCTATCTGAAGGCGCATGCCGCCGAGATCGCCAAATCGCTCAACGAACTCCGTGAACCCATGGTGATCACCCAGAATGGCGAAGCCAGGATGGTCGTGCAGGACATCAAGAGCTATGAGCAGACCCAGGAGACCCTGGCGCTGCTGAAGATCCTGGCGCTGGGCAACCAGGAAGTGGCGCGGGGCGAAACCCTCGACGCCGCCGAGGCCTTTGCCCGGCTACGCCGTGGAGATGAAGCGCAGTGACACATCGCGTCGAGCTGACGGCCTCGGCCCACGTCGACCTGCGCGAACTCATCGACTTCATCGCCTCGGATTCGCCACCGGCAGCCGAGCGCCTGCTCGCCGCCCTCGAGGCACGCATCCTGGCACTCGCCGATTTCCCGGATCGCGGCAGTCACCCCCGCGAACTGCTGGAGCTGGGCCTTCGCGACTACCGCCAGGTCATCGAGCCACCGGTACGCATCGTCTACCGCCGGCATGACGACCGCGTGGTGGTCTATCTGATCGCCGACAGCCGACGCGACATGCAGCGGCTGCTGGCCCGCCGGCTGCTCGGTTAGACGCTTCGGCTCACTCCCTACGGATCCCTAGGAACATCTCAGTCGAATCGACGAACTGGGCATGGTTTAGTGATTGGTTGCCGGCGCCGGTGGAGCCTTTGGGGTCTGACCCTCTGGCTGCACTGACGAATCCCCACATTTTTCTCGACGTTGATAGCTTGTTCGCCGAAAAAGGCGCCGAGGCTGCCCCTATGGGGTCAGACCCGAATGGCACTTACTTAAGCTTTTTCGGATGTCCGTATAGTTGGATTTCCTCACGAGCTTGGTGGCGATGCATTTTCAATAACCGGTGGGGCCTGGGCCGCCGTTTGA
>NZ_JAKVPY010000034.1:0-28606 GCF_022487945.1 Halomonas flagellata | reverse complement strand
ACCGGAAACGCGCCTATCAGCGTCAATTACAGGGAGGACAGACCGCGTCGTCAGGCTGACGACAACTATCCCACCCAGCCGGTCATTTTAATTGTCGCTGACCGGTCAAAGTAGTTGACGTCGCATAGCGGAGGCGCTTCGCTGCCGCATAGGCAGCTCAGAAATGACCATGGCCACCCAGCGCGGGACCGAGATCCTTCGCTGCCGCATAGGCAGCTCAGAAAATCCGTGGCAATTATGCCGCCTTTGTAGGCAACTTCGCTGCCGCATAGGTAGCTCAGAAAACGATGATGAAGCTGGAGGTGCCGAAGGTGCCCTTCGCTGCCGCATAGGCAGCTCAGAAAGAGCTGGAGGCCGAGATCGCCAAGCTGAAGGGCTTCGCTGCCGCATAGGCAGCTCAGAAAAAACGGTATCGGCGTAGGCGTCGCAACGGGCACTTCGCTGCCGCATAGGCAGCTCAGAAAACCTGCGGCACCGAGGGCGCCGACGTGCGCCACTTCGCTGCCGCATAGGCAGCTCAGAAAGGTGGCGGCGCCACTGGCGGCGGTGAACTGGTCTTCGCTGCCGCATAGGCAGCTCAGAAAATCAGGTGCGCATCCCGGTGCGGCGCAGGCACCTTCGCTGCCGCATAGGCAGCTCAGAAAAGCAGGCCGACGATGCCCAGGGCGGCGCCCTTCTTCGCTGCCGCATAGGCAGCTCAGAAATGTCGGCCTATCCAGCGAACGGACAGGTGCAGCTTCGCTGCCGCATAGGCAGCTCAGAAATGGGGCATGTGGGGGTCTTCGTGACGCTCACATCTTCGCTGCCGCATAGGCAGCTCAGAAATGGTAGGCGAATGGCTTAGGACTCTGGTAGTCCTTCGCTGCCGCATAGGCAGCTCAGAAAACCAGGGACGACCACCCTACGCACACTGCCAGCTTCGCTGCCGCATAGGCAGCTCAGAAATGCAGAAGATCCCGGCGCGCGGCGACTACGGCCTTCGCTGCCGCATAGGCAGCTCAGAAATGGCCCAGCGCCGCGCCATGCTCGACGTGCTGCTTCGCTGCCGCATAGGCAGCTCAGAAAATCTACCGCCAGGAGATCGACCGGCAGTACGACTTCGCTGCCGCATAGGCAGCTCAGAAAATCCTCGGCCAGGCCAAGGGCCACCTGGAGAGCTTCGCTGCCGCATAGGCAGCTCAGAAAGTGGAGATCAGCGAAGTCGCCGATGAGAACGCCTTCGCTGCCGCATAGGCAGCTCAGAAAATGATGATGTGGACCATCTCGTGCTTACGCAGCTTCGCTGCCGCATAGGCAGCTCAGAAATGAGCATGGCCGCAGCCCCCGCCGTTGTGGGCTCTTCGCTGCCGCATAGGCAGCTCAGAAAGCGACCAGTGGGGCGGGGCGTTCAACTCCGTGCTTCGCTGCCGCATAGGCAGCTCAGAAATGTGCGTGGGCCGGCGAGACCGGCAACGACATCTTCGCTGCCGCATAGGCAGCTCAGAAATGCCGGTGCTCACCCAGTCCTGGAACACCCTGCTTCGCTGCCGCATAGGCAGCTCAGAAAAGCATCGGGGCGTCGCCGCCGGTCAAGATCGACTTCGCTGCCGCATAGGCAGCTCAGAAAAGAACTCGGCGGCTTGGGTGTACACCGTTTTGCTTCGCTGCCGCATAGGCAGCTCAGAAAGATCGGCGGCCAGGTCGAGCACGTCGAATGCCCTTCGCTGCCGCATAGGCAGCTCAGAAATCCAGCGAGTCGGTGTAATCCACCCCCGCCGACTTCGCTGCCGCATAGGCAGCTCAGAAACAGCCGCGGAACAGCGGCACCAGCGCCCCGCCCTTCGCTGCCGCATAGGCAGCTCAGAAACGGCCGCACGCGCGCGGTCGCTTGTCGATTGCCTTCGCTGCCGCATAGGCAGCTCAGAAATCGGTGAGAGCTATGCCCCAGTGCAAGTCGAGCTTCGCTGCCGCACAGGCAGCTCAGAAAATGTCGCAGCACAACTCTCGGATCATCTGCAGGTTGGCTGCCGCACCCGGGTCGCGCGGATAGAAACTCGGCGATATTGGTCGGCGTCCGAGGGTCGTCGAGTCGCGGCCCGCCCGGGCCGCGCGGATAGAAACTGCCACCTGCACCCGCGACGCCGACGGCCACGTCGTCGCGGCCGGTTAAGGGAGAGGAGCACTTCAACCCGTGAGGCATGAGAAAGCTCAAGATTCGAGTGGGCAAATCTGAGCAATCTTTAGTAGGCTGAGTGTTACTGGATGTGTCTTGATGGGGCTGCCAGTGTCGCCACCTTGCGACCCTGGCAGCCCGTTATACCAAGGAGGCGGTCCCTCATGTGGTTCTGTCAGGCGGTAGCGTGCTCTCAGGTCGGAAAATTCATACCGGAGCTCCAGCCAGTGGGACTTCTGTGGGAAGGGACTTGCGACCGGCAGATATCGACCCTTATGGAAAGCTTTCCATAAGGGTCGTTAGTTGCCGTTGAGAACGGCAGCTATCCCATCACTGATTGTTTGACCCAAGACGCTATTTCTCCGCTATCACCCCCGCGCTGTACCAGGCGATCATCCGCTCCTCGTCGGTGGGAATGACCCAGGCGCCGACGCGGCTGCCGGCGGCGCTGATGCATCGGGCGTGGCGGCGGTTGGCGACGTCGTCGAGGGTCAGGCCGAGCCATTCACAGCCGCGGCAGATGGCCTCGCGCACCGGGGCGGCGTGTTCGCCAATGCCGGCGGTGAAGACGAGTTGGTCGAGGCCGCCCAGGGCGGCGGCCAGGCTGCCGATCTCGCGCACGGCGCGGTAGGTGTAGAGGTCGATGGCCTCCCGGGCCTCGGGGGCGGGGCTGGCCAGCAGGTCGCGCATGTCGCTGCTGATGCCGGAGACGCCGAGCAGGCCGGAGCGCTTGTAGAGCAGGTCGCCGACCGCCTCGACGCTCATGCCCTCCTCGTGGATCAGGTGCAGCACCAGGCCGGGGTCGAGGCTGCCGCTGCGGGTGCCCATGGGCAGCCCCTCGATGGCGGTGAAGCCCATGGTGGAAGCGATGCTCCGGCCGTCGTGGATGGCGCACAGGCTGGCGCCGTTGCCCAGGTGGGCGACGATCACCCGCGCGCGGGGGGCGTCGCCGAGGTGCTGCGGCAGGACCTGGGTGAGGTAGTCGTAGGAGAGGCCGTGGAAGCCGTAGCGGATCAGCCCGCGGGCGGTGAACTCGCGGGGCAGGGCGAAGTGGCGGGCCACGTCGGGCTGGGTGGCGTGGAAGGCGGTGTCGAAGCAGGCCACCTGGGGCAGCTCGGGGTGGCGCTCGGCGAGCCGCGCCACCGGGGCCAGGCAGAAGTGCTGGTGCAGCGGGGCCAGGGAGTTGAGCGCCTCGAGCTCCTCGACGATCGCCGGGGTGAGCACCACCGGGCGGTGGTAGCGCTGCCCGCCGTGCACCACCCGGTGGCCGACCACGGCGAGCTCGAGGTCGGGCATGGCGTCGATCCACGCCAACAGCCGGGTGGTGGCGTCCCGGTGGTCGAGCCGCTCGGGCAGCGGTCCGGGGTCGGCGTCCAGGGGCCGGCCCTGGGCATCGTGCAGCTGGAAGCCCGGCGTGGCGGTGCCGAGCCCGGCGAACTGGCCGCGGTAGCGCGGGGTGAGGGCGCCCAGGTCGCGGGCGTCGTCCAGGGGGTAGAGGGCGAACTTGAGGCTCGAGGAGCCGCTGTTGAGGGTGAGGATGTCACTCATCCCGACCTCCCGCCTTGCCAGGCAGGCCCTGGCGTTTCTGGTGGTCGGCGAGCAGCAGGGCCAGGGCGCAGGAGGCCATGCGGGTGATGGCCTCGTCGGCGCGGCTGGTGAGCACGATGGGCACCCGGGCGCCGATCACCAGGCCGGCGCCGGTGGCATCGGCCAGGTAGGTGAGCTGCTTCATCAGCATGTTGGCGGCCTCCAGGTCGGGGGCGACCAGGATGTCGGCGCGCCCGGCCACCGGGGAGTCGATGCCCTTGGCCTTGGCGGCGGCCTCGGAGATGGCGTTGTCGAAGGCCAGCGGGCCGTCCAGGGTGCCGCCGCGGATCTGGCCGCGCTCGGCCATCTTGCACAGGGCGGCGGCGTCCAGGGTGGAGGGCATGCGCGGGTTGATGGTCTCCACCGCGGCGAGAATCGCCACCCTGGGGTCGTCATTGCCCAGGGCGTGGGCCAGCTCGATGGCGTTCTGGATGATGTCGCGCTTGTGGGCCAGGCCGGGCGTGATGTTGATAGCGGCGTCGGTGATGAACAGCGGCCGCGGGTAGGTGGGTACGTCGAAGGCCATCACGTGGCTGATGCAGCGCTCGGTGCGCAGGCCGCTGTCGCGCTTGAACACCTCGTGCATCAGCTCGTCGGTGTGCAGGGCGCCCTTCATCAATGCCTCGGCGCGCCCCTCGCGCACCAGGGCCACGGCGCGCTCGGCGGCGGCGTGGCTGTGGGGCGTGTCGATGAGTTCGTAGTCGTCGATATCGAGCTCGGCGGCGTCGGCGGCGGCACGGATCCTGGCCGCGGGGCCGACCAGGATCGGCACGATCAGCCCGTGGCGGGCGGCGGCCACGGCGCCGGTGAGCGAGACGTCGTCCACCGGGTGCACCACCGCCATGGGAATGGCGGCGGGGTGGTCGGCGGCGGAGAGGATCTCGTGCAGGCGGCCGCGTTCGGCCAGGCGCACGGTGGGCAGCACGGCCCGCGGGCGGCGGATCTTCTCGGTGGGGGCGAGCACCCGCGCCTCGCCCTCGATCACCACCTTGCCCTTCTGGTTCTCGCAGCGGCAGTCCAGGGTGAGCTGATGGTGTGCCTCGTCCTTGGCGGTGACGCGCACGCTGACCCTGAGCACGTCGCCCAGGTTGACCGGGGCGCGGAACTGCAGGGTCTGGCCCAGGTAGAGGGTGCCGGGGCCGGGCAACTGGGTGCCGAGCACCGTGGAGATCAGGGCGCCGCCCCACATGCCGTGGGCGATCACCTCCTGGAAGCGGGTGCTGCGGGCGAAGTCGTCATCCACATGGGAGGGATTGACGTCACCGGACAGGATCGCGAACAGCTTGATGTCGTCCAGGGTCAGGCGCTTCTCCAGCTGGGCCCGGTCGCCCACCTGGATCTCGTCGAAGGTGCGGTTCTCGATGTAGCGGTCGTCGGATGGGGCATCCATGTCGGGGAACTCCGGTCGTCAGGCACGGCAGCGCAGGGAGAGACTTCCAGCATAGCCGGTCGTTAGGGGCGCCGTGTTGATCCAGGTCGGGGTCGGGGCCATGCACCTCCGGGCGCATTTGAAAGCGCCCGCTCGAAGCCATATACCTGATAGGGACGGAACCGACAGGCAAGCTACCGCGCCGCCACGGTGACATCACACCGGATGCGGCCAACCGACCGGGAGGCAATTACATGCAGCGCACGACCGACATGCCCGCCAGCGTCACCGCGACACTCACCTATCTGGTCAAGCGCGATGCGAAACCCTACGTGCATACCGAGGCGCTGACCGGTGACAGTGAGCCGCACTATGTTGCCGAGCAGGAGGCGCGCGAGGTCACGCTATACAATGGCCGTCCGTTGGCGGACGGCTTGTCCCTGGACACGCAGGGGTTCGAGCTTCACCAGCGGGAGACGGCGGTCGACGATCTCTACGACGATGCGACGGTCGAAACCGCCTACTATGCCGAGGTCGAGGCCTTGATCAAGGAGCTGACCGGCGCGAGCCGGGTCGTCATCTTCGATCACACCCGGCGCAGCGACGCCGAGCAGCGCGATATTCGCGGCCCGGCCTGCCGTGTGCACAATGACTATACCGAGCGCTCGGGGCCCGAGCGTATCCGCGACGTGCTGGGGCGGGACGAGGCCGCCGCGCTGGAAGCGGTGCCGGTGGCCCAGATCAACCTGTGGCGCCCGATACGCGGGCCCGTGAAGCGCTCGCCGCTGGCCTTGCTGGACGCCTCGACGCTCGACCCCGGCGACCTGCTGGCCACCGATCTCGTCTACCCGGATCGCCTCGGTGAGATCTACCACCTGGCCTACCATCCGCACCAACGCTGGTACTATTTTCCCGACATGCGCCGCGACGAAGCCTTGCTGATCAAGGGGTATGACTCGCGTCGCGACGGCCGTGCCCGCTTCACCCCCCATACCGCCTTCCAGGACCCCAACACGCCGCCGGGCGCCCCGCCGCGCGAGAGTATCGAGGTCCGCACCCTGGCCTTCTTCGGTTAGGCTCCCGCCACCCGGGCGTGGGCCGCCCCGATCCTGTTACCCTCTGACCAAGGCCCATCATCGCAAGGAACCGTGCCATGACCCCCGAGACCCCCTTCGACAAGACCCTCGCCGCCATCGATGCCCTGCACGCGGAGGACCCGCGCCGTGTCGAGGTCGATGGCGAGTCGCTGCCGCTGGAGCTGTGGCATGGCCGGCGGATGAGTGCCTGGCTCGAGCAGCTGGTGGATGCCCCGGACGAGCTGGTGCAACTGGCGGTGCGGGCGCAGCACCTGCAGCGCTGGCAGGTGCCGCGCGGCGACTACCCCGAGGGCCGGGTGGGCTATCTCACCTGGCGACGCGACCAGGGCAAGCGGGCCGGCGAGACCACGGCGCGGCTGATGGAGGAGGCCGGCTACGCGGCCGAGCAGGCCGAGCGGGTGGCGCAGATGATCCGCAAGCAGGGCCTGGGGCGCGACGCGGGCACCCAGGCGGTGGAGGACTGTGCCTGCCTGGTGTTCCTGGAGAACTACTTCGCCGACTTCTCGAAGCAGGTGGAGCATGACCACCTGATCCGCATCGTGCAGAAGACCTGGAAGAAGATGTCACCGCGGGCCCACGAGCTGGCACTGGGGCTGCCCATGGCGGCCGAGGCGCGTTCGTTGGTCGAGGAGGCCCTGGCGGGCTGAGAGGCCGCCGCCGCGGGGCAGCTCACTTCACCAGCGTCTGGGCGGCGTCGAGGTAGGTCTCGCCGTTGGCGCGCACGCGCTCGACGTCGCCGGTCTCCGAGCCCAGGTGGACCTCTTCCAGGGTGATGGCCATCTCGGCCGTCTCTTCGTTGATCTTCTCGAGGGCGTTCTCGCTGACCTGGCGCAGGAATTGACAGGGTGCGGCATGGCGCCTAGATTGATCATTGCAAATGATAATTGTTATCATTTACGGGGATGATCAAGGAGGACAGCATGCCGTACCGCATCAATACCGGACTCAAGGGCGCCAACCCGACCCTGCAGATCTGCGATGCCAGCTCGGGCTCCGTGCGGGTGGCCTGGGAGTACCCCCGTCGCGACCCCCACCTCTCGGAGGAGGAACTCGAGCTGCTGCAGTTCAGGCGCGAGGAGGCGATCCATGACCTCTTCCACCGCCTGTTCCTGCTGACCACCGAGCAGTACCTCAAGGGCGAGCTGGACGAGGCGCCGGCGCTGGGCGCCTGGCGCTGGCGGCAGGCAGGGCGCTAGGCGTGCCGGCGCCGAGCTAGGCGGGGTCGAGGGTCACGCTCAGGATATCGGTGGTCTCGCAGGGCTTGCCGTGGCGCAGGGTGAGGCGGCGTTCGCTGAGGTTCATGACCACGGCGAACAGCGTCTCCATGCGCTCCTCCGGTGGCTGGTCGGGGTTGAAGTGGCGGCAGATCGACAGCGGGGCGTCGTGGTGGTCGCTGAGGATGTCGAACAGGGCGGCTTCGTCGACCTCGACGTGGTCGGGCAATTGGTCGCGCAGTAGCCGGTCGAGCCTCGCCAGGCGTGGGCGGGAGTCGGGGCGCGGGAAGTCCTCGACCTGGCAGGTGGCGGCCCGGGCGTAGAGGTGGTTGGTGTGGGTGACCATGCCGTGTTCGGGGGCCAGCCGGCCGGGCTCGCCGGGGTGGACCTCGAGGCCGGCGGCCTGGCCGTCGGCGCTGGCGATCAGGAAGTGGGCGGGGGAGCAGACCCGGTCGCGGGTAGCCACGGCCACGGCGCTTTCCAGGTCGGGGCTCTCCAGGATCTTGCGCAGGGCGACATGGATCGGCAGGCCCTGGCCACAGGTCCGGGAGCGGATGGCATTGAGGCAGACGCCGATGCCGTGGGCGTTCATGCCGATCTTGGCCACCATGCCGGCCTCGCCGATGCTGAGCAGCGGGGCGGCCTGATCGCCGGTGATCTTCAGCGCCACGACATTGTGCAGCTGGTCGGTGCGCCAGTCCCAGTTCTGGGCCAGCCATTGCTGGCCGGCGCGTTGCAGGGCGAAGGCAGAGCAGCCGCCGCTGGCCCGGGTCAGCGAGATCTCGCTGCGGCAGTTGAGGGTGAGGATGTCGGCGAGGTCGACCCCGGCGCCGCGGGCGATGCCCGCCATCTCGTCGAGGATTTCGGGGAAGCCGCGCTCGATCATGGCGGCGAAGCGGTCGGCCTCCTCCCGGGCCTCCTTCCAGCGGATGCCGACGAAGTCGAGGAACAGCCGGTCGTAGACCTCGATGCTGCGGTGGATGAGCCGGGCATGGGCCAGGCCGTGGGCCTCGCCGATCGCGTGGCGGCTGCCGGTCAGTTCGGTCAGGCGCATGTCACAGCACCTCGTCGAGGAACTCGAGGAAGGCGGCCCAGGACTTCTCGTCGGCGCGTTCCTGGTATCGGTCGCTGCCGAATTCCGTGAAGCCGTGGGGGGCGCCCGAGTAGACCTGGATCTCGTAGGTGGCGCCGGCGGCCTCGAGCTCCTCGGTCAGGGTGGTGACATCGCTCATGGGCACGGCGCTGTCGGCACCACCGTGGGCGATCAACAGCGGCGGGACCTCCTCGGGCCATGCCTGGCCCTCCGGGGTGCCCAGCCCCCCATGGAAACTGGTGTAGCCGGCCACGCCTTCGGCCTCGCTGGAGCGGGCGATCTCCAGGGCCACGGCGCCGCCGAAGCAGTAGCCGATCACCACGGCGGTCTCGGCGGCTCCCTGGTTGCGGGCCTCGGCCAGGCCGGCCAGGGTCAGGGTGCGCATGCGTTCGCGGTCCTCGTAGAGGGCACGGGTGGCGGCCTGGCGGGCCTCGGTGGTCGCCGGGCGGTTGCCCTGGCCGAAGAGGTCGACGGCGAAGGCGTCATAGCCCTGCTCGGCGAGCATGTCGGCGCGCTGGCGCTCGTAGTCCCCCAGGCCATCCCAGTCGTGAACGATCAACACGGTGCCGCGCGCCTCGCCTTCGGCGGCGGCGAGATAGCCCTCGAAGGCTTCATCGCCGACATCGTAGAGGACGTCGTCGCCGGCAGGCGTGAAGGCATGGGCATTGGCGGCCAGGCCGAGGGTGGCCAGCAGCACGGTGGAAGCGGTCCGGGGGCGCATGGGCATGGGGGCTCCTGTCGAATGGGCGGGGATCCGGCCTCTCAGTATAGGCAACCGGCGCGGCCAGTCGTCCGACAGGGTGGCAGGGCCGGAGACGGTGGGTGCGCTCGGGCGGTTGGCAGCGCATCGGCGATGCCCAACGTTGGCAGCACGGGCTTGTGTTTTGGACCGTTGCCTTCCAGATTTAGGTCGTGAAGCTATAACGATGCCAATCGCGCACGCAGTCATATGAAGGGGAACGACAATCATGAAGAAGAACGTACTGTCGATGGCGGTGGCGGCCTCCGCCCTGGCCTTGGCCGGAGCCGCCCATGCCGAGGTGAAGATCGGCTTCCTGGGCGGGTTCACCGGGGGGATCGAGAGCCTGACGCCGCCGATCTTCGATGGCGCCCAACTGGCGGTGCGACACGTCAACGAGCAGGGCGGCATCCTGGGCGGCCAGGAGCTGGTGATCCCCAGCGGTGACACCACCTGCAGCGATGCCTCGGCGGCTTCCAACGCGGCGGACCGCATGGTCAATTCCGAACAGGTCACCGCCATCGTCGGGGCGCTGTGCACCGGCGCCACCATCGCCGCGGCCAACAACGCGGCCATTCCCGGCGGCGTGACCATGGTCTCGCCGGCATCCACGGCCCCGGCGGTGAGCGAGCTGGACGACAACGACCTGGTGTTCCGCACCGTGCCTTCCGATGGCTTCCAGGGCGAGATGCTGGCCAAGCTGCTGCTGGAGAAGGGCATCGACGAGGTGGCGGTCACCTATGTCAACAACGACTATGGCCGCGGCCTGGCCGATGCCTTCGCCGAGGCCTTCGAGGCCAATGGCGGCCGGGTGGCCGAGAACCTGGCCCACGAGGACAACCGCGCCGACTACCGCTCCGAGCTGGGTGCGCTGTCGGCCTCCGGGGTCGAGACCCTGGTGGTGCTGGCCTATGCCGATACGTCCGGCCAGACGGTGCTGCGCCAGGCCTACGAGGGCGGCATGTTTACCCAGTACGTGGGCGGCGACGGCATGGTCGGCGACAGCCTGGTCGAGGCGGTGGGGGCCGATGTGCTCGAGGGCATGGTCGCCACCCGCCCGGGCAGCCCCGACCTGCCGGGGACCGAGATCTTCAACGAGGCCGCCCAGGCAGCCGGCTTCGACCCCAGCGCGGTATTCGCCGCCCAGGCCTACGACGCCGCCTTCCTGCTGGCCCTGGCCATCGAGCAGAACGGCAGCGCCGAGCGCGAGGGGCTCTCCGAGGCGCTGCGCAGCGTCTCTTCCGCCCCCGGCGAGGTGATCCTGCCCGGCGAGTGGGAGAAGGCCGTGGAGCTGATTGCCGCCGGCACCGAGATCAACTACGAGGGCGCCTCCGGCCGCCACGAGTTCGACGAGAACGGCGATGTGCCGGGCGTGGTGGTCGAGATGGTCGTCGAAGAGGGCCGCTTCGTCGGCAGGGGCTTCGTGGATCTCTGATCCCCCTGGCCCGATGCACAAGCCAAGGCCCCGGCGGTCAGTTCAAACCGCCGGGGCCTTTGTCTGGCCGGGTGTCGCGGGACGTCAGCCGTGGTGCTTGACCTTCTCCGGCAGCATTCCCTTGGGCGCGAAGCGCAGCACCAGGGTGATCAGCAGGCCGATCACCAACACCCGGGCCTGCAGGGCGCGGCTCTCGAGGTGGCCGGGCGCATCCCAGCCGAAGGCGCCCTCGCCGAAGCCGATGGCCAGGTGCATCAGCATTAGCGCCAGCGGCTCGGACATGATCCAGATGAGGTAGACCGCCACGGCGCCGAAGATGGTGCCCAGGTTGTTGCCCGGCCCGCCGAGGATCACCATCACCAGCACCAGGAAGGTGTGGTTCAGCGGCAGGAAGCCCTGGGGGTCGAAGATGCCGTTGAAACTGGTCAGCGCCGCCCCGCCGATGCCCATCAGGATGCAGCCCAGCACGAAGATCTCCAGGCGGCGACGGTTGATGTCCTTGCCCATGGCCGCGGCAGAGACCTCGTTGTCGCGGATGGCGCGGATCATGCGGCCCCAGGGGGCGTGATAGGCGCGGTGCAGCAGGAAGAAGATCGCCGCGATCATCACCGCCGTGACCGACAGATAGAGTGAGCGGGACACCACGAAGCCGAGGTCGCCGGCGCCGGGTGTCGGCCAGGGCAACGGCGAGACGGTGGCGGTGCCGCGGGTCAGCCAGTCGGAGTTCTTGAGGAAGGCCTTGATGATCTCGGCGATGCCCAGGGTGGCGATGGCCAGGTAGTCACTGCGCAGCCCCAGGCAGATATGACCGATGAAGTAGCCGATGCCGCCGGCCAGCATCCCGCCGACGATCCAGCCGGTCCAGGCCGGCAGGCCCAGGCCGCCGATGAAGCCGGCGCGCGACTCGATCTCGTCGGTGACCCCGCGCAGCACGCTGATCACCATCAGGTAGAGCACTACCGCCAATGCCACGGCGATCACCGTGCGCAGCCGCTTCGGCACCCCCAGGCGGTCGAGCTTGGTGGCGCCATAGACCACCAGGGCGGCACCGAGCAGGTAGAGCAGCGCCAGGCCGAGTTCGCCGGGCAGCTCGCTCTCCCAGAAGGCGTCGTTGACCGGTACGCTGAAGAACATGGCGCTGAAACCGCCCAGGGCGACGAAGCCCATTACCCCGGCGTTGAACTGGCCGGCATAGCCCCACTGGATGGTCAGCCCCAGCGCCAGGATGGCGTAGCAGGCGGCTTCCACCAGCATGCGGGTACTGTAGGCGATGCCCATCACGGCATAGACGCCCAGCACGGCCACCAGCAGGGCGGCGAACAGGAGCACCTCGCGCCGCGGGAAGCGCCGGACGGGGGGCTGGGATCGGGTCGTGTCGGTCATGTGATCACCTTGCCCTTGAAGAGCCCGGTGGGGCGCCATACCAGGATGGCGACCAGGATGAAGAAGGGCACCACGATCTTGTACTCGGTGCCGACGAAGGCCAGGCTGCGCGGCAGTTCCAGCCACTCGGGGAAGTGCTGCTGGAGGGGGCGCAGCAGCACCGTCCAGTTGAACACCGCGAGCGTCTCGGCGAAGCCGACCACGAAGCCACCGGCGATGGCACCAAAGGGGTGGCCCACGCCGCCGACGATGGCCGCGGCGAAGATCGGCAGCAGCAGGAAGAAGCTCAGGTCGGGCTTGAAGGTCACGTCCAGCGACAGCAGGGTGCCGGCGATGGCGGCCAGGCCGCCGGCGATCACCCAGGTCACCGCCACGATGGTGTGGGTGTTGATGCCGGAGGCCTGGGCCAGCTCGGGGTTGTCGGACATGGCGCGCATCGCCTTGCCCAGCCGCGAGCGGCTGAGGAAGAGGTGCAGCCCCACCACCGCGGCGATGGTCAGCACGAAGAGGATCACCTGGGGTTCGGTGACGACCACCGGGCGGGTGATGGTCTCGAAGGGCAGGTCGATCCGGTAGATCTCCTTGCGTTCGGCGATGTAGAGGTTCCGGCCGCCGGTGCCGGCGAACAGCCGGATCACCCCCTGGAGCATCAGCGCCACGCCCAGCGAGGCGATCACCATGACGATCGGCTTGACCCCATGGGCGCGCAGCGGCTTGTAGAAGGCGTGGTCGATGCCGACCGCCAGGGCGGCGGTGAGCACGATGGCCAGCGGCAGCATGACGACGGCGGTGGGCAGCCCCACTGCGCTCCCGGCGCCGGGAAAGGCCAGGGTCAGCAGCAGCACCATGGCGGCACCGAAGGTCATCATGTCGGCATGGGCGAAGTGGGCGAAGCGCATGATGCTGAACACCAGCGTCACGCCGACGGCCCCGATGGCGTAGATCGAGCCGGTCACGCTGCCGGCCACCACCACGTTGTTGATGAAGAAGACCAGTTCGTTCAAGGGATTCTCTCCTCTCAGCCGCCCAGGAAGCTTCTGGCGACCTCGGGGTCGGCCAGCAGGGCGGCACCGGTGTCGGTGAAGCGATTCTGGCCGGCGGCCAGCACGAAGCCCTTGTCGGCGATGGCCAGTGCCTGCTTGGCGTTCTGCTCCACCATCAGGATGCCGACCCCGGCGGCGTTGATCTCCTTCACCCGCTCGAGGATCTCGTTCATGTAGAGCGGCGAGAGGCCGGCGGTGGGCTCGTCGAGCAGCAGCAGGCTGGGCTCGGCCATCAGCGCCCGGCCCATGGCGACCATCTGTCGCTGGCCACCGGAGAGTTCGCCGGCGGGCTGGTGGCGCTTGTCCTGGAGCGGGGGGAAGAGCTCGTAGACCTGGGCCAGCATGCGCTTGACGTTATCGGGCTTGAGGAAGGCGCCCATCTCCAGGTTCTCCTGCACCGTCAGGCTCGGGAAGACGTTGTGCTCCTGGGGGATGAAGCCCATGCCCTTCTGTACCAGGCGGTTGGGCGCCAGGTTGTGGATCGGCTCGCCGCGCAGCAGGATCTCGCCCTGGCTGACGGTGAGCAGGCCGAACACGGCCTTGAGCATGGTCGACTTGCCGGCCCCGTTGGGCCCGACGATCACGCCGATCTCGTCGGCCTCGATCGCCATGTTCACCCCGTGGAGGATGTTCATGGCGCCGTAGCCGCCGTAGACGTCGCGTGCTTCGAGTAGTGGCATCGATGGTTCCCTGCGCAATGGCTGTCTTGTTGGTGCCCGGGGTGATCGCGCTGCGGAGGCCCTGAGGCGGTGCCGGCGCCCTCAGGCGACGTTGGAGCCAAAGTAGGCCTCGATGACACGGGGGTCGTCGCGAACCTCGTCGATGGAACCCTCGACCAGGACACTGCCCTGGGCCAGCACGATCACCGGGTCGCAGAGCCGGGCGATCATGGCCATGTCGTGCTCGATCACCAGGAAGGTGTAACCCATCTCGCGGTTGAGGCGCTCGATGTTGCTCATCAGGTCGCCGAGCAGGGTGCGGTTGACCCCGGCGCCGATCTCGTCGAGCAGCACCACCCGGGCATCGGTCATCATGGTGCGGCCGAGCTCGAGGAGCTTCTTCTGGCCGCCGGAGAGGTTGCCGGCCAGCTCGTTGCGCACCTGGTGCAGGCCGATGAAGTCGATCACCTCGAGGGCCTTGCGGCGCACCTCGGTCTCCTGCCGACGCACCAGGCCGGGTTTGAACCAGGCTTCGAAGAGGCCCTCGCCGGCCTGGGAGGGCGGCACCATCATCAGGTTCTCCAGCGCCGTCAGCTGGGAGAACTCGTGGGCGATCTGGAAGGTGCGCAGCAGCCCCTGGTGGAAGAGGGTGTTGGCGGGCAGGCCGGTGATGTCCTCGCCGTCGAACAGCACCTGGCCGCTGTCCAGCGGCAGGGCGCCGGCGATGATGTTGAACAGGGTGGACTTGCCGGCCCCGTTGGGGCCGATGAGCCCGGTGATCGAGCCCTCTTCCACCCGGATCGAGCAGTCGTCGATCACCTTGAGGCCACCGAACGCCTTGTGGACGTGTCGAACGTCGATGATGGCTGCCATGTCCCGTTCCATTGTTGTTGTGTGCGGCTGTTGTGTGGCGCGCCCGGAGGCGCTACCCGGGCGCCGTTGTCGTACCGCAGGCGAGGCGGCTCACGGCTCCTGGCTAGGCTCCACCAGGAAGGTGCGGCCGGCGGCGAAGGCGCCGACGATCACCAGGGCGCCGATGGTCGGGATCAGGTAGCCCTCCACCTGCGGGATGCTGCGCAGGAAGACGAAGGCCACCGCCGCCGGGGCGACGAAGCGCACCAGGAAGCGCCAGACGATGAACCAGGCCTCGCTCGTGCGCATCTCCTTCATCACCTCGGAGTGGGTCAGGGCCCAGCCGGCGAACAGGGCAATCAGCAGGCCGCCCAGCGGCATGAAGATGTTGGTCAGCAGTTCGATGAGGTCGAAGGCGCTGCGGCCGAACAGGGCGTGGAAGAGGGTACCCTCGGCCCAGACGTTGAAGCTGGTGACGGTGAGCAGGCCCAGCGCCCAGCTGGCCACCACCATGAGGGTCACGGCCTGGGGGCGGGTCAGGTCGAAGCGCTCGACCAGGAAGGCGGCTACCGGTTCGATCAGCGAGATCGAGGAGCTGATGGCCGCCCCCAGCACCAGGATGAAGAAGACCCCGCCGATCAGCGCGCCGAAGGGCATCTCGGCGAAGGCCAGGGGCAGGGTGACGAACATCAGGCCTGGGCCCTGGCCCGGGCCCAGGCCGGCACCGAACACCAGCGAGAAGATCGCCAGGCCGGCGACCATGGCCACGGCGGTGTCGACGACGGCGATGGCGATGGCGGTGCGGGTCAGCGAGGCCTCGCTGGACATGTAGGCGCCGTAGGCCATGATCGCGCCCATGCCGAGGCTCAGGGTGAAGAACGACTGCCCCATGGCCTGCAGCCAGCCCTCGAGGCTCAGGTCGGCGAGGTTGAAGGTGAACAGGAAGCTGGCCGCGGCCCCGATATCGCCGTTGGCGATGCCGTAGGCGAGCACCACCAGCAGGATCACGAACAGTGACGGCATCATGATGCGCAGGCTGCTCTCGATGCCCCGGTGGATGCCCATGCCGACGATGAGGCCGGAGGCGATGATGAAGAGGGTGTGGTAGAGGGTCAGCAGGCCAGGTGAGGCGAGCAGGGCGTCGAAGCCGGCCCCGATGGTCTCGGCATCGGCGCCGGTGAGCGAGCCGGTGAGCATCTGCCAGGTGTAGTGGATCGCCCAGCCGGCGATCACCGAATAGAAACTGAGGATCAGGAAGGCCGAGGAGGCGCCCAGCCAGCCGATCGACTCCCAGGCCCGCGAGGCCTGGTGGGTGCGGGTCAGGTGGCGCATGCCCATGATCGGGCTGCGGCGACTGGCCCGACCGAGCATGGTCTCGGCGATCAGGATCGGGATGCCCACGGCGAAGATGGTCAGGGCATAGACCAGGATGAAGGCACCGCCGCCGTTCTCGCCGGTGAGATAGGGGAAGCGCCACAGGTTGCCGAGCCCCACCGCCGAGCCGACGGCGGCCAACAGGAAGGTGCCCTTGTGTGTCCAGACGTTGTGCGTGCTCATGAAGGTTCCGGGTGTTCCTGATCGGCCTTGTGGGCCACGAGTCGGCCTGGTGGGCCGGAGTCTGCAGCGTTGGGGCATGTCCCGACGCTGGCGCCAACTTTGCGTCATTACCCCGCTGCCTGACTAGTGGGCGATCGTTTAGGGTACGTTAAGGACACGCTATGGTATCGTCCCGCTGGATCAGCCCCGCGCTTCGCTGTCGTCTTCGCGGGAGTCGCGGTGCGGCTCCAGGGCCCGGCTGGCGTCGGGCAGGCGCACGGTGTCGCCCAGGGCGAGCTTGCCGTGGGACTTCATGCGCCGGCCGTTGTCGGCCGAGATCAGCGCCACCACCTCGCCGATGCTGGTGCCTTCGACGTAGGCCTCGACCCTGACCCGCACGGTGGCCCCCTCGTGGCGCGCCGAGAGGATGTCGCCGGGCCCCGGGGCGGCGTAGCCCGCGGGGTCCCGTTCGAAGTGGCGCATGACGCTATCGGCGCCCGGATCGTCCCAATCGACGTGCTTGTGCATGACGCGGTCTCCTCTGCTGGACATGGTGCGGGGGCATGCCGCCCCCGCTTCCCTGAGCCTAGCCGAGTGGCCGGGAATGCCAAGGTGGGCCGTCGCGGGCGGGTGCCATACAAACAAAACCCCCTACGGTTGGACCAGTGTCCAACTTTCGGGGGTCGGTTCGGGAAAGGCGGCCTGATGCCGGTCAGCGATTACTTCTTGCTGGCGCGCTTGCGCTCGTTCTCGGTGAGATGCTTCTTGCGCAGGCGGATGTGGTTGGGGGTGACCTCGACCAGTTCGTCATCGTCGAGGAACTCGATCGCCTGCTCCAGGGTGAACTTTACCGGCGGGGTCAGCACGATGTTCTCGTCGTTGCCCGAGGCGCGCATATTGTCGAGCTTCTTGCCCTTGGTGGGGTTGACCACCATGTCGTTGGCGCGGTTGTTGATGCCCACCAGCATGCCCTCGTAGACCTCGGTGGCGTGGTCGATGATCAGCTTGCCGCGCTCCTGCAGGGCGTAGAGGGCGTAGGCCAGCGCCTTGCCGGGCACCATGGAGACCAGCACGCCGTTGCGACGCTCGATGGAGGCGTCGGGCTTGAGCGGGCCGTAGTGGTCGAAGCGGCTGGTGAGGATGCCGGTGCCGGAGGTCAGGGTCATGAACTGGCCGCGGAAGCCGATCAGGCCGCGGGCGGGGATCATGAAGTCCAGGCGCACCCGGCCCTTGCCGTCGGGGTTCATGTTGGTCAGCTCGCCCTTGCGGTAGCCGAGCTCCTCCATGATGGCGCCCTGGTGCTGCTCCTCGCAGTCGATGATGACTTCCTCGTAGGGCTCCTGCTTGACCCCGTCGATCTCCTTGATGATCACCTCGGGGCGACCCACGGCCAGCTCGAAGCCCTCGCGACGCATGGTCTCGATCAGCACCGAGAGATGCAGTTCGCCGCGGCCGGAGACCTTGAACTTCTCCGGGGTCTCGCCCTGCTCGACGCGCAGCGCCACGTTGTGGATCAGCTCCTGCTCGAGGCGATCCTTGATGTTGCGGCTGGTGACGAACTTGCCGTCCTTGCCGGCGAAGGGCGAATCGTTGACCTGGAAGGTCATGGAGACGGTCGGCTCGTCGACCGACAGCGGCGGCAGCGCCTCGACGGCGGCCGGGTCGCAGAGGGTGTCGGAGATCGACAGGTCGTCGATGCCGGTGATGCAGATGATGTCGCCGGCGGTGGCCTCGTCGGTCTGCACCCGCTCCAGGCCCAGGTGGGTCATCACCTGGCCGACCTTGCCCTTGCGGGTCTTGCCGTCGGGATCCACGATCACGACCTGCTGGTTGGGCCTGACCGCGCCGCGCTTGATGCGGCCCAGGCCGATGACGCCGACGTAGCTGTTGTAGTCCAGGGCCGAGATCTGCATCTGGAAGGGGCCGTCGAGCTCGACCTCGGGCGGCTCGACGATGTCGACGATGGCCTGGAACATGGGGGTCATGTCGTCGGCCAGCTCCTCGGGGTCCATGCCGGCGATGCCGTTGAGGGCCGAGCAGTAGATGATCGGGAAGTCGAGCTGCTCATCGGTGGCGCCGAGGTTGTCGAACAGGTCGAAGATCTGGTCGATGACCCAGTCGGGGCGGGCACCGGGGCGGTCGATCTTGTTGACCACCACGATCGGCTTGAGGCCCTGGTCGAAGGCCTTCTGGGTGACGAAGCGGGTCTGCGGCATGGGGCCGTCGACGGCGTCGACCAGCAGCAGTACCGAGTCGACCATCGACATCACGCGCTCGACCTCGCCACCGAAGTCGGCGTGTCCCGGAGTATCGACGATATTGATGTGATAGGGGGTACCGGAGGCATCTTCCCAGCGGATCGCGGTGTTCTTCGACAGGATGGTGATGCCGCGTTCCTTTTCCTGATCATTGGAGTCCATGATGCGCTCCTGCCCCTCGGCCTTGCGGTCCAGGGTGCCGGACTGGCTGAGCAGCTTGTCGACCAGAGTGGTCTTGCCGTGGTCGACGTGGGCGATGATGGCAATGTTGCGAAGTTTCTCGATCACGACGCGATCCTGCTGGGAAAAAGTGGGGACGCATTATAAAGCCAGGGCGGTGGCCCCTACCAGCACTGTCGGCGGTTATCCCACGAGACGAGGGCCCCGGTGCGGGAATTCAATGGCTTGGCGACGGCCGGAAATGGCGCTCCGACGGAAAATCGCCCCACCCGCCTCCACGGTGCCGGGCGGGGCGTGGCGGATCAGCCCCCGTCGATGGCCAGGCGCCGCTTCACCCGGCCGAAGGCCGCCAGGGCGAATTCCAGGTCGTCGCGCTCGAAGGCCGCCGACAGCTGGGTACGGATGCGGGCCTTGCCCTTCGGCACCACGGGGTAGGAGAAGGCGGTGACGTAGATGCCCTCCTCGAGCATGGCCTCGGCGAACCGGCCGGCGACGGCGGCATCGTTCAGCATCACCGGCACGATGGGGTGCTCGCCGGGGAGCAGGGTGAACCCCAGGGATTCCAGGCCGGCTCGGAAGAAGGCGGTGTTGTCCTTGAGCCGCGTGCGCAGCTCGCCGGATCCGGCGGCCAGCTCCAGCGCCTTCAGGGCACCGGCCACCACCGGCGGTGCGACGGTGTTGGAGAACAGGTAGGGGCGCGAGCGCTGGCGCAGCAGCTCGATCACCTCGCGCCTGCCGCTGGTGTAACCGCCGCTGGCGCCGCCCAGGGCCTTGCCCAGGGTGCCGGTGGTGATGTCCACCCGGTCCATGCAGCCCAGGCGCTCGTGAGTGCCGCGCCCGCCGGCGCCGAGGAAGCCGGTGGCGTGGCAGTCGTCGAAGTGCACCAGGGCACCATGGCGCTCGGCCAGGTCGCAGATCTCGTCGAGCCTGGCGATGTAGCCGTCCATGGAGAAGACGCCGTCGGTGGTGATCAGCTTGAAGCGGGCGCCGTCCCGGTCGGCGGCCTGGAGCTGGGCCTCGAGGTCGGCCATGTCGCTGTTGCGGTAGCGGTAGCGCCGCGCCTTGCTCAGCCGGATGCCGTCGATGATGCTGGCATGGTTGAGCTCGTCGGAGATGACGGCGTCCTCGGCACCCAGCAGGGTCTCGAACAGCCCGCCGTTGGCGTCGAAGCAGGAGGGGTAGAGGATGGTGTCCTCGGTGCCGAGGAACTCGCTCAGCCGCTGCTCCAGTTGCTTGTGCAGGGTCTGGGTGCCGCAGATGAAGCGCACCGAGGCCATGCCGTAGCCCCACTGTGCGAGGCCCTCCGCGGCGGCGGCATTGACCGCCGGATGCTGGGCCAGGCCGAGATAGTTGTTGGCGCAGAGGTTGAGCACCTCGCGGCCCTCCTGGATGCCGACACGGGCCCCCTGGGGGGTGGTCAGCTGGCGCTCGTGCTTGTAGAGCCCGGCCGACTCGATGGCGTCGAGCTCGCCGCGCAGGTGGTGCTGAAAGTTGCCGTACATGGTGTTACTCCCAATTGAGGACGACCTTGCTGGCCTCGCCGGCGTGCATGGCATCGAAGCCCTGCTGGAAGTCGGTGTAGGGGAGCCGATGGGTGATCACCGGCGAGATGTCGAGCCCGGAGTCGACCATCACCGACATCTTGTACCAGGTCTCGTACATCTCGCGGCCGTAGATCCCCTTCAGCGTCAGCATGTTGAAGATCACGGTGTTCCAGTCGATGGCCATCTCCTCGCTGGGAATGCCGAGCATCGCCACCCTGCCGCCGTGGCACATGTTGGCCAGCATGTCGCGGAAGGCGTCGGGATTGCCGGACATCTCGAGCCCCACATCGAAGCCCTCGTGGAGGCCCAGGTCGCGCTGCACCTCGGCCAGGCTCTCGCGGCGCACGTCGACGGTGCGCGTGGCGCCCAGGCGGGCGGCCAGGGCCAGGCGCCCGGGATTGAGGTCGGTGATCACCACGTGGCGCGCTCCGGCGTGACGGCAGACCGCCGCGGCCATGGCGCCGATGGGCCCCGCGCCGGTGATCAGCACGTCCTCGCCGAGCAGGTCGTACTGCAGGGCGGTATGCACGGCATTGCCCAGCGGGTCGAACAGCGCCGCCACGTCGAGGTCGATGCCCGGCCGGTGCTCCCAGACGTTGGACATGGGCAGGGTCACGTACTCGGCGAAGGCACCGGGCCGGTTCACCCCGATGCCGCTGGTATGGGCGCAGAGGTGGCGCCGGCCGGCCAGGCAGTTGCGGCAGCGGCCGCAGACCACGTGGCCCTCGCCGGAGACGATCTGGCCGGGATGGAAGTCATTGACGTTGGAGCCGACCGCGACGATCTCGCCGACGAATTCGTGACCGACGACCATCGGCACGGGAATGGTCTTCCGGGCCCAGCCGTCCCAGTGATAGATGTGCATGTCGGTTCCGCAGATGGCGGTGCGCTTCACCCGGATCAGGACATCATTGATGCCGACCTCGGGGTCGGGAACCTCCTCCAGCCATAGGCCCGGCGCGGCCTCTCGCTTGACCAGTGCTTTCATGACCCTATCCCCTTGCCTGTGCGTGGTTGTATCGGGGCCCTGGCAATCTGTCGCAAGGCGTTTAGTATGCAAGAACATTATCCAGTATTGCAGAGCAGTTCCACCATACAAGAGTTTTTTCTCACATAGTGGATTAGTGCCGTGAAGGAAGCGGGTCTGGTGGACACGAGACCTTGCCGCATGACAACGAGGTGCCTTGCTTGAACGGTAGAACAGTCAGTCGGGATCAGCACGGCGATGTGGGCAGCCAGGTGCTGTCGAGCCGCGTGATCGAGCTGCGCAAGAAGCGCAATCTGACCCTGGAGCAACTGGCGGCCGCCTCGGGGGTCAGCCGCTCGATGCTCAGCCAGATCGAGCGTGGCCGGGCCAACCCCACCCTGGCGGTGACCCTGCGCATTGCCCAGGCCTTTGGCCTGAACATCGGCGAACTGGTGGATCAGCCCTGGACCGCCTCCCGGATCGAGATCGTGCGCCGTGACGATGCCAGCCAGATGTTTCGCGACGACCAGGAGTGTCGGATCCGCACGCTTTCCCCCCTGCACCTGGAGAAGAACGTGGAGTTCTACGAGCTGTGCCTCGCCCCGCGTGCCCGCCTGCACAGTGCGCCGCACTTCGAGGGGACCCGCGAGCTCCTGACCGTCACCCGGGGCAGCGCCCGGGTGCAGGCCGGCGACCATCGCTGTGTCCTGGGTCCCGGCGATTCCGCCCACTACCACGCCGACCTGGAGCACACCATCGAGAACATCAGGGACGAGGAGCTGGTAGGCTTTCTGGTCGTGACCTATCAGTGATGGCCGGGCGGCCTCAGCGGAACCGGGAGTGGACCCGGGCCTGGCAGGCGCGCAGCCGCTCCAGCAGCTCGGGGAGGGCCCTTGTGTCCAGCGAGGGGTCGAAGCCGCCGATGCGGTCGAACCACTCCCGTACCACGCACAGGGTGTCGGCAGGAGGTGCGCGGCGCAGCCATTGCCACAGGCGGGTGGCCGGGCCGCGGGACCCCGAGGGCAGGACCATGACATCCCAGGCGCGATGCTCGACCCCGTCGACGACCACGGCGAGCCAGTCGGTAGGGATGGGCAGGGTCGGCGCGGGAAAGATCAGCACCGTCCCCTGGCTGCGTGCCACCGCGGCGTTGAGGCGGCCGCCCAGTGGCTCGTCCGCGCAGGGTAGCAGGCGGACGCCGAAGCGATTGGCGAGCCTGGGGAGTCGCGGGTCGGCGGTGTCGTCGACCAGCAGCAGCTCGATACGGCCGTCCCGACCCCGCAGCAGCCTCTGAAGCGCCGCCAGGCGCCTGGGGAGGCTGGTGCCCGTGGAGCGGGCATCGAGGAAAATGCTGCATGCAAACATGCTCGGGTGCGCTCCGCTGGACTGGACACCATGCCATGGCGCCGGGGCCGAAACGCGGGCGTTCCCGAACCGGTGCCTGTGTGTAATTGAGTGTAGTTTTTGGTTGTTTAGCGTATCAATGCGTTTCCCGGGTGAAATTCCTGGGGCACGAGGAGGAGGTCTGCCCTGTGACGGCATGAGCCGTGCCATCAGCAAGGCCGCCGTAGCGCGGGCCGGCGTCAGCCATGCGTCATTATTGTGCAATGACCTTTCTTCGTGCACCAATAGGGTGCCGTGATGGGGCCTTGCGAAGCCTCCCCAGGCAAGATGCGGCCGGCATGGTGCAGGAGAGTGCTTCATGCCGCAGGGGAAAATTCAATGAAATAAAGTGGTTGCCGTGGTGGCACGTCATGCTGGTGCAATTCTGGCACGCCGCCTGCATTGATTTGGCCAGCGCCATGTTCGCGCATGGCGGACGTGGGCAGGATGCCTGCGACGTGATAAAACTCTCGCTGGGCCGACCAGCGCCAGTGGATCATCATCCCAACATATCGAGCCAAGCTCACAGTGGAGGACAACATGCCTGCCAAGACTCTCGCCCTGATCGAAGAACATGACGTCAAGTGGGTCGATCTGCGTTTCACCGATACCAAAGGCAAGGAGCAGCACGTCTCCATCCCGGCCCGTGACGTCGACGAGGAGTTCTTCGAGAACGGCCAGATGTTCGACGGCTCCTCGATTTCCGGCTGGAAGGGCATCAACGAGTCGGACATGATCCTGCGTCCGGAAGATGGCACCGCCTTCCTCGACCCCTTCACCGAGGACGCCACCCTGGTGCTGCGCTGCGACATCATCGAGCCGGCCACCATGCAGGGCTATGACCGCGACCCGCGCTCCATCGCCAAGCGCGCCGAGGCCTACCTGCAGTCCAGCGGCCTGGGCGATACCGCCTTCTTCGGCCCGGAGCCCGAGTTCTTCATCTTCGACGAGGTGCACTGGAAGGCCGACATCGAAGGCGCCATGTACAAGATCTCCTCGGAAGAGGGTGCCTGGTCCACCGACCGTCCCATCGAGGGCGGCAACCTGGCACACCGTCCGCGCGTCAAGGGCGGCTACTTCCCGGTCCCGCCGGTGGACAGCTTCCACGACATCCGCGGCGCCATGTGCAACACCCTGGAGGCCATCGGCCAGCGCGTCGAGGTGCACCACCACGAGGTGGCCAACGCCGGCCAGAACGAGATCGGCGTCAAGTTCAACACCCTGGTGAAGAAGGCCGACGAACTTCAGGAGATGAAGTACGTCGTCCACAACGTGGCCCACGCCTATGGCAAGACCGCCACCTTCATGCCCAAGCCGCTGGTCGGCGACAACGGCAGCGGCATGCACGTCCACCAGTCGTTCTGGAAGGAGGGCGTCAACCAGTTCGCCGGTGACGAGTACGCCGGTCTCTCCGAGATGGCGCTCTACTACATCGGTGGCATCATCAAGCATGCCCGCGCCCTGAACGCCTTCACCAACGCCTCCACCAACTCCTACAAGCGTCTGGTGCCGGGTTTCGAGGCGCCGGTGATGCTGGCCTACAGCGCCCGCAACCGTTCCGCTTCCATCCGCATCCCCTACACCGCCAGCCCCAAGGGCAAGCGCGTCGAGTGCCGCTTCCCGGACCCGACCGCCAACCCCTACCTGTGCTTCGCGGCGATGCTGATGGCCGGCATCGATGGCATCAAGAACAAGATCCATCCGGGCGATGCCATGGACAAAAACCTCTATGACCTGCCGCCGGAAGAGGGCAAGGCCGTGCCGACCGTGGCCAACAGCCTGGATCAGGCCCTGGAGGCGCTGGACGCCGATCGTGCCTTCCTCACCGAGGGTAGCGTCTTCACCGATGACATGATCGATGCCTACATCGAACTGAAGATGGAAGACGTGGAGCGCATCCGCATGTCCACCCATCCGGTCGAGTTCGACATGTACTACAGCTGCTGATTCCCGGCCCTGCGGGGCCGGCCAGCACGGCGCCCCGGTGCGTCGAAGGGAAAAGGGGTTCCGCCATGGCGGAACCCCTTTCTTTCGTACACTATCCAAGAAGCTAACGTGGGCAAGACCAGATGAGCGACAGGGCCGGTGTTCCCGGAAGGCATCGGCACCGACGCAGGGGGGCAGGCATGAACAAGGCACTGGCGGTACTGGCGTTCGGGCTTGCGGTGAGTCTCGCGGCCCAGGCCCAGACCATCTACCGCACCACCGATGCCCAGGGCAATGTGGTCTTCACCGACAATCCGGAGCGCGGCGGCGAGGAGGTCGAACTTTCGCCGCTCACCGTGGTGCCCTCCCGTGAGGTGCGCCAGGAGCAGGCGGTGCCGCGGGTCGAGGGCAGCGGTGCGGCGGCGGTGAGCGCCTCGCCGGGGCAGCCCTTCATGCCCTACGACGGCTTCCGGATCCTTGCGCCGGCCCATGAGGAGACGCTGCCGACCGGCCATGCCGGCAATGTGCAGGTGGAGCTCGGCATCGAGCCCGAGTTGCGCGAGGATCATCGGGTGCGCCTGCTGCTGGATGGCCAGGTCAGTCAGTCGGCCATGCACACCAGCGCCTTCATGCTCACCAACCTGAATCGCGGCGAGCACGTGCTGCAGGCCGAGCTGCTCGATGCCAGTGGCGAGGTCCGCCATCGCACCCCGCCGGTGACCCTCTACGTGCAGCGGGCCAGCGTCAACCTGCCCCAGAACCCCAACCGCCCCGATTAGCTGCCCCTTCGCCGGGCACCCCGGCCGTTGTGCCCGGACGGCAGCCCGAGGCCCTGTCGTGACGTGACGCGTGACGATCGGGTTCTTGATCCCATGGATCGCGCCGAGCGGATTCGCCGCAGTGTCGATCTGGAGTTCCAGTCCCTGGATCGGGAGGAGCGGCGCCGTGAAAGGCGTCGCCTCGAGCGCCGTTCGCCCTCCCGTGACGAACTCGACGGACCGAAAGGGAGGCGCCGATTCAAGCGGCGCTTCGACCCCCATCACCCCTGACGGCACCCCTGGTGCCCGCCCTGGGCTAACATTCCCGTTGCTGGTGCAACGGGGCGATCCACTGGCTCGCTTTCGTGCGCCACTTTCCTCCATGCACTATTCTGGTGCACAAAAGAGGGGCATGAGGGCACCGAAACGGCGCCAGGACGCTCTTTCCGGTGCTGGCGCGCTTCTTGCAGTGCTATGGGCAGCACGCCTTGCCATGTCCGGACGGGGCGGTGGGAGCCGAGAGGTCACAGCCCCTCCACGGACGGTGAGCGGGACAACGCCATGATTCGAGAAGGCCCGATGTATCAACGCTTGATGGAGCACCTGACCACGGCGGTGCTGTTGCTGGATGGCCGGTTGCGCCTGTGCTGGATGAACCCCTCGGCCGAGGCCCTGCTGGCCGTCAGCCTGAGTCGGGTCGAGGGCGTCGCGTTCACCACTGTGGTGGGCAGTGAGGACGGCATCGCCGAGGTGCTCGACAAGGCCCGCGAGGAGTTCCACCCCTTCACCCAGCGCGAGGCGCGACTGGTGGTGGTCGGTGGCGAGGCGCTCACGGTGGACTACACGGTCACGCCGCTCAGCGCCGACGAGCTGCTGCTGGAAATCGAGCCGCGTGACCGCTTGATGCGCATCTCCCGGGAGGAGGCCCTGATGACCCGCCAGGAGACCATCAAGGTACTGACCCGCGGACTGGCCCACGAGGTCAAGAACCCCCTGGGCGGGATCCGCGGCGCCGCCCAACTGCTGGAGCGTGACCTCGACGATCCCGGGCTCAAGGAGTTCACCCATATCATCGTCGAGGAGGTCGACCGCCTGCGCGACCTGGTGGACTCCATGCTGGGCCCCAACCGGGTGGCCCGCCATGAGCCGCTGAACATCCACAAGGTGCTGGAACGAGTGCGCTCGCTGCTGATCGTCGAGCAGTCCGGGGTGCATATCGAGCGCGACTACGATCCCAGCCTGCCCGATCTCGCCGGCGACGAGTCGCAGATGATCCAGGCGGCGCTCAACGTGGCACGCAACGCCGTGGAGGCGATGACCGAGGCCGGCATCCCCGAGCCGCGGCTGGTGCTGCGGACCCGGGCCCGTCGCCAGTTCACCCTGGGGGCCGAGCGCCACCGGCTGGTCTGCGAGGTGGGGATCATCGACAACGGCCCGGGCATTCCCGCAACGCTGCGCGAGACGCTCTTCTACCCGATGGTCTCGGGGCGGGCCGACGGCAGCGGCCTGGGCCTGTCCATCGCCCAGGCGATCTTGCACCAGCACCAAGGGTTGATCGAGTGTGACTCCTCGCCCGGCCGAACCGAATTCCGACTGCTGATTCCGCTGGAGAAGCGCCATGACTGATGCCGCACGTGTCGTGATCGTCGACGACGATCGTGCCATTCGCTGGGTGCTGGAGCGCGCCCTGGCCCAGCCCGACCTGGAGGTCGAGTGCATCGAGCGCGCCGATACCGCCCTCGGCCGGCTGCTCGACGACCCGCCCGACGTGCTGGTCACCGATATCCGCATGCCGGGCATCGATGGCCTGGACCTGATGTCGCGGGTGCGCGAGGCCCACCCCGACCTGCCGGTCATCGTGATGACCGCCCATTCCGACCTCGAGAGTGCCGTCGCCTCCTACCAGGGCGGTGCCTTCGAGTACCTGCCCAAGCCCTTCGACGTCGACGAGGCGCTGGCCCTGGTACGCCGCGCCGTGGCCCACGCCCGCGAGCGCAAGCGTCCGGTCAGCGTGCCCGAGGGGCTCGACGCCGAGATCATCGGCGAGGCGCCGGCCATGCAGGAGGTATTCCGCGCCATCGGCCGCCTGTCGCACTCCCATATCACGGTGCTGATCAATGGCGAGTCGGGGACCGGCAAGGAGCGCGTCGCCCGTGCCCTCCACCAACACAGTCCCCGGGGAGGACAGCCCTTTATTGCGCTGAACATGGCGGCGATTCCCCGTGACCTGATCGAGTCCGAACTGTTCGGCCACGAGAAGGGCGCCTTCACCGGTGCCACCGCCCAGCGCCAGGGGCGCTTCGAGCAAGCCAACGGCGGCACCCTGTTCCTCGACGAGATCGGCGACATGCCCGCCGAGACCCAGACCCGGCTGCTGCGGGTGCTGGCCGACGGCGAATTCTATCGGGTCGGGGGCCATACCCCGGTGAAGGTGGACGTGCGGATCATCGCCGCCACCCACCAGAACCTGGAGACGCTGGTGGATGACGGCCGTTTCCGCGAGGACCTCTTTCACCGCCTCAACGTGATCCGGGTGCACCTGCCGAAGCTGGCCGAGCGGCGCGAGGATATCCCGCGGCTGGCGCGCCACTTCCTGGCCGAGGCGGCCAAGGAACTCTCGACCGACGTCAAGGTGCTGACCGCCGAGGCCGAGGAGCACCTGACCCGGCTGCCCTGGCCGGGCAACGTGCGCCAGCTCGAGAACACCTGCCGCTGGCTGACGGTGATGGCCTCGGGGCGCGAGGTGTTGATCGAGGACCTGCCGCCGGAGCTGCGCGACGGCAGTGGCGGCGAGGCCGCCACCGGCGACTGGCGCGCGGCCTTCCGCGACTGGGCCGACCGGGCGCTGGCCGCCGGCCACACCCATCTGCTCGAGGAGGCGGTACCGGATTTCGAGAAGATCCTGATCGAGACGGCGCTCAAGCATACCGGCGGCCGCAAAGGCGAGGCCGCCGAGCTGCTGGGCTGGGGGCGCAATACCCTGACCCGAAAATTGAAGACGCTGCTGCCGGCGCTGGCCGATGGGGAGTGAGGAAGCGGTCCCGCTCTCCAGTGTTCACGAGAAGATCCTGATCGAGACGGCGCTCAAGCATACCGGCGGGGCGCTCTCCACAAGACCGGCGAGGCCGCCGAGGCCGCGCCTTTGGTCTGACCCTGAGGCCTCCCCAGAAATATTTCTGCATTATCAATGCGTTGGGCATGGGTGGGTGGCAAGTTGCCAGCGCTGCCGGTCCCTATGGGGTCAGACCCCGGCGGTGTCGAAGCCGCTCGCAAGACGCACCATGACGGGCTTCGCGACTTGGCTGGGGTCTGACCCGAATGGCACTTACTTAAGACGCTGACCGACGCCTAGTCGGTTGATTTACAAGAAAACGGACGATGGAATGCGGTATTGTGTAAGTCGCGAAACCACACACAAACCGCAAACCCAT
>NZ_JAKVPY010000033.1:0-28975 GCF_022487945.1 Halomonas flagellata | reverse complement strand
GAGGGGAGCCCCCCGTCCTTCACTCGCCGAGGTCGCTCGGGCTACGCCCTCACGACCTCGGCGACACAAGGTCTCGGCTTTCTCATCTTGATTGTCGCGTGACTCTCAACTTGATTGTCGCTCTACAGCCAAACGCTACTGCTCAGCACCGATGGCTACTGGCAGGAGCACCTTGAAGCAGGCATGCCACGGCATAGCCTGCGGGACGATGCCAGCCTCCTCACCTTGCCGGTCGGATCCGGACAACTTGATCAGATCGATCTGGCGTCGGATGCCGACAACCTCAGGCACTTTCAACACGCATGATCACCGGCCCCAAGATCCGGAGCCGACAGGAACCAAGCATGAACACAGGGAACATCAAAAAGTACGCCCCCAAGGCGCGTACCCGCTTCATCGAGGCCATGACCCGCCAGGCCGCACGCTACGGCATCACCAAGGGCCATGTAGCGCCCGCCGAGGTGCGTGGCGACGTGATGCTGATCAGCGCTCTGGATGGCCAGACCCACAGCGTCCCAAAAGCGCTGCGCGGCCCCCGCGAGGCGCTGGCCAAGTGGGTGACCCAGCTGGGCTTCGAGCAGGCCATGGAGCAGGCCGCCTACAGCTGGTTCAACCGTCTGTGCGCGATCCGCTTCATGGAGATTAAGGGCTACCTGGATCATGGCCGGCGGGTGCTTTCCCACCCGGACCACGAGGGCGGCTTCCAGATCCTCGATGACTGCCTGGAGATCGACCTGCCCGGGCTGGATTCCGCCCGAGTGCGTGAGCTCAAGCTCGACGGCACCCAGGACGAGGCGCTCTACCGCGAGCTGCTGCTGGCCCAGTGTCACGCCCTGCACGAGGCCATGCCGTTCCTGTTTGAGCCGCTGGACGACGCCAGCGAGCTGCTGCTGCCGGACAACCTGACCAAGACCGACTCGCTGATCCGCGAGCTGGTGGAAGCGATTCCCGAGGAGGACTGGCAGGACGTCGAGGTGATCGGCTGGCTCTACCAGTTCTACATCGCCGAGAAGAAGAACCAGGTAATCGGCAAGGTGGTGAAGAGCGAGGACATTCCCGCCGCCACCCAGCTGTTCACCCCTAACTGGATCGTTCAGTACCTGGTACAGAACTCCGTGGGCCGCCAGTGGCTGCAGACCTACCCGGACTCCCTCCTCAAGGGCCAGATGCCGTACTACATCGAGCCCGCTGAGCAGGAGCCCGAGGTGCAGGCTCAGCTGGACGCCATCACCCCGGCGAGTATTGATCCCGAGACCATCAAGGTGCTCGACCCTGCCTGTGGCTCCGGCCACATCTTGGTCGAGGCCTACAACGTGCTGAAGGCCATCTACGAGGAGCGCGGCTACCGCTCCCGGGATATCCCCCAGCTGATCTTGGAGAACAACCTGTTCGGCCTGGATATCGACGACCGCGCCGCCCAGCTTGCCGGTTTTGCGCTGCTGATGAAGGCCAGGGAGGACGACCGTCGGATCTTCACAAGAGGTGTCCACCTCAATGTGATGGCCCTGCAGAGCACCCAGCACCTCGATGCCGGCACCCTGTGGCGCGACCTCAATCTCACCGGTGATTGGCACCAGGGCCAGTCCCAGAGCCTGTTCGAGAGTGAGCAGAAAGAGCTCTCCAGCAACGACAACACCTACAAGGCCATCGTCGACCTGATCGAGCGTTTCCAGGACGCCAAGACCTTTGGCTCGCTGATCGAAGTGCCCAATAGCTTTGAAGCGCCGCTCAAGACCCTGCGGGACGAGCTGAATAAGCTCAGCGACAGCGGCGACACCATGCAGAAGATTGCTGCCAAGCAATTGATGCCCATCGTGGAGCAGGCGTGGGTAATGTCACAAAAATACGATGCTGTCGTTGCAAATCCGCCCTATTTAGCTAAAAAAGCAATGATGGGAAAAGTTAAAAACTATGTAGAGAGTGAATATCCTGAAGGGAAAAATGACCTTTACGCGGCCTTCGCCGTTAGATTTGATGGACTTTTAAAAATCAACGCGTACTGTGGCTTAATGACGCCATATACATGGATGTTCCTTTCTTCATACGAAGATTTTCGTCACTTGTTGATTGACAAAATCAAGGTTCGAACATTAGTTCAGCCCGAATACCATGCAATATCAGAAAGCGCCGCGGTTCCCATTTGTTTTTTTGCGGCACAAAAATCACAAATAAATTCAATTTCATCGTTTTTTGATTTAACTGAAGTGTGGGGGCTTGAAGAACAGTCAGACGAAATAAAGAAAATATTAAAAAAGATGGAAGGCAAGGGGAGGAGAATAGATTTGCCTCTTGAAAGATTTTCCTCAATTCCTAGCAGCCCGTTTGTGTTTACACTGAGTGAGTCTATATACAAATCTTATGATTCTGGACGAGTATTGAGAAGCTACGCTTATCCTAGACAGGGAATAAAAACAGGAGAGAATGAGAGGTTTTTACGGCTCTGGCACGAAGTTGATGTGACAAAGATAGGCTTTGGCAAGGAGGGTGAATCAAGCCCCGGTGGAAAATGGTTCTTCTGCTCTAAAGGAGGGAGGTATAGAAAGTGGTACGGAAATATAGAACACCTGATTGACTGGGAGCATGGAGGTGAAAGGATAAAAAAATTTAAAGACAGTGACGGAAGGCTTAGATCTCGTCCACAAAATGTGGATTGGTTTTTTAAACCTGGAGGCACATGGTCCACAATAACAAGCGCCAACCTTTCAATGCGATATTTTCCCGAGGGATATGCATTCGAAAGCAAAGGGTCTGTTTGTTTTCCAAGTGACAGCTGGCCAGTTTTCTCATTAATCTCATTCATAAATAGCGCAGTGGTGATCGATATTCTTCGAAAGACATCACCAACCATAGACTATTCAGAAGGTGCCTTGTCTTCCCTCCCTGTATGTGACTTTGATTTAAGTAAGTCAAACGAAATTGGTCGCGAATGCGTCGAGATAGCTAAAAAAGATTGGGATCGACTTGAGCGATCACAACATTTTCTAGGTTCTCCGCTAATTCTAATTAAAAATACTTGCAATGCGAGGGAGATATATAGAAGAATTAGGGCTCAAGACAAAGCGCTAGTGGACAAGCTTGCCAACCTAGAAAAAGAAAACAACAAGTTGTTTGATGATGCTTATGAGATGGATCATTTGCAAAGTGAAGATATTCCAGTAAATGAAATTACTCTAACGGCCAATCCATATTATAGATATGATGAGGAAGAAGATCGGGATTTAGAAGATTTAGAGGGAAGATTCCAGTCTGATACTGTTTCGGAGTTTGTCAGCTATGCTTTAGGATGTATGTTCGGAAGATACTCTCTGGATCGTGAGGGATTGGTTTATGCTCATGCTGGTAATATAGGGTTTGATGATCTCATCGCCGATGGGGTTTATACAGCTTTTCCTGTTGACTGTAATGGCATTATCCCTCTGACCGATAGGGAGTGGTTTTTGGACGATGCCACCAACCGCTTCCGTGACTTCATTCGCACCGTCTGGGGCGATGAGCACCTGCAGGAAAATCTCGACTTCGTGGCCGAAAGCCTCTGCCTACATGCCATCAAGCCAAAGAAGGGCGAAGCCGCGCTGGATACCATACGCCGCTACCTAAGTACACAGTTCTTCAAGGATCACCTGCGCACCTACAAGAAGCGCCCCATCTACTGGCTGTTTAGCTCCGGCAAGCAGAAAGCCTTCGAATGCCTTGTGTACCTGCACCGCTACAACGAGAGCACCCTGGCCGAGATGCGCACCGACTATGTGATCCCACTCACCGAGAAGCTCGCCAGCTACGTCGAGAAGCTGGAGCAGGATAAGGAATCCAGCGCCTCCGCCGCCGAAGCCAAGCGCATCGAGAAGGAACTGAGCAAGCTCTACAAGCAGCAGGCGGAGCTCAACGCCTTTGATGAGAAGCTGCGCCATTACGCCGACCAGCGCATCTCACTGTATCTGGATGATGGGGTAAAGGTGAACTATGTGAAGTTTGGGGATTTGTTGGCTGAGGTAAAGCAGGTCACCGGCAAATAAGCTCTCTTGTAAATTGAGGTGTATCTATGATTAAGATATCAGTTAATAATGTTGAAAAAGAATTGAGTGAAGCTTCAGAGAGCTGGATTGCTGATCAAATAAACCATCACCGAGGCATTGGTGCGGTTTGTGTCAAGATTTACATTAAGGCACCAGGCATCGATTTAGCGCTTGCGTCTGAAGGATGTGGTAGCGGTCAGCCTGGAGGGAGAAAGCCCAACAGGGATGAAATGATGTTTATTGACGCTTGGCAGCAGTTTCAACTTGGCAGCTCACCAATCAACACGGGGCGGCTAATTGCATTCCTAAAGCAAATTGATCGTTATGTCTAGCTTTAGATGATTGAGTTCCGCTTCTAACATCAGGGGCCCCAATATGGCAAAGTTGGTTTTTTCTTACTCACATTCTGACGAAGAGCTGCGTAATGAATTGGAGAAGCACTTGTCTCCTCTGAAGCGCATGGGGAAGATTGATGCTTGGCATGATAGAAGAATTGTCCCAGGTGAAGAGTTTGAAGGACAGATTGATAAGCACTTTCTAGAAGCTGACATCATTTTGCTTCTAGTAAGCAGCGATTTTATAAACTCTGATTATTGCTTCCAGGTAGAGATGGAGAGTGCTTTGCAGCGACATGATCGTGGCGAAGCTATAGTAATCCCTGTTATCCTTAGACCTTGTGCTTGGCATCAGCTTCCATTCGGAAAACTTTTGGCTGCTACTAAAGATGGCAAACCAGTTGTTCAGTTCCCAAGTTACGATGAAGGTTTTGTTCAGGTCGTCGACGCGGTTTCAAGAGCGTTAGATCAAGTCGGTGCCGAACCTTCTAGGCGTAATCCCTTGCGCCCTGAGGCCACACATACATCGAGCTCCCATGATGTTACGACTCCTCGATCTAGCAACTTGGCTATCCCTCAAAAAATTACAGACTTGGACCGCGATCGTGCTTGTAAGGAAGGGTTTGAATATTTGGTTAGATTTTTCGATAACTCTCTTGAAGAACTTAAAAATAGAAATTCCGGCTTGGATATTGATTTTCAGATCCGTGAGGCAGATTCTTTTTCATGCGCCATTTATCAAAATGGACAAAAAGCTTGTCAATGCGGCATATGGAGGAATGATCGAAACTCTGGACTAGGAGCTATTTGTTATAGCCAAAGCGGGGTGTCGAAAAATTCTTGCAACGAAAGCATGACTATAGATGACAACGGGCAAGTGATCGGTTTTCGCCCTCTCATGGGCGGCCATATGATGTCTGGGAATAGGGATGCCCTAATGACAAATGAAGGTATGGCCGAGCATTTCTGGGGGATGTTTATTTCCCCATTGCAGAGTGCAAATAGATATTGACCTATGGATGGGAGTACAAAAATATCTCAGGCTGCCTTCGTATGAATACTCAAGATCTTACTCTGGGGCTGAGTGAATCCTTTTTTACTGAAGGCCACCGCCTCGTCTTCTGGTACGACGCCCCGGGCCATTTTATCGATGCGCTGGATGAGCTGCCTCTCGATGGCGTGCAGATCCTCAATATGGCTGGGCAGTCCACCTTCGGCGTGAAGCTGCGCCTGGAGCTGGACGAGCCGGAGACGCCGACGCTGCTCTACTTCCCCTATGCGGAGCCGGCGCCGGAAGATGACTGGCTGCTGGACATCAAGCTCTACTCCGGGCGCTTCTACGCCGATCAGCTGTCGATGATCTTCAATGAGCTGGGGCTCACACTACATGCGCTGCGCGAGCATCTGGCTCAGCGGCAGGCGTTTCTGGGCAACCGCAAGCGCATTGAGGCGCTTAAGCGCCTGGTTACGCCGGAGCTGGACGAGGATGGCCTCGATCTGGCCATGTGTGCCGCTGTGGTGGGCGCGCCGGCCTTGGATATCGCCACCTTGCTGTTCCACCTGGCCGATGAGGCGGTGGTTGAGGAGGTAGGGCTGGAGGGCAATCCCTCTTCGCTGGAGGAGATGGCCAAGTACGCCCTGGTGCCGAGCCTGGTGCGGGCTCTGCAGCTGGAGGTGGGCTATCCCGCCAGCCAGGCGGAGCTCAACGGCGAGGCGCCGCTGCCGTTCGGCCAGCTGATGCTGCGGCTGCTGACCACCGGCTACTGCGAGAGCATCTCCGAGATCCCCGACTGGGCACAGAGCCATGCCATCGCCTCGGTGAACGCCCGGGCCACCTCGCGGGCGCTGCTCTCCCGCTGGCGGGACAGCTCGCGTTTCTACCCGGCCTTCGATGTGATCTCTGGCTGGGTCGCCGAGGCACTGCGTATCGAGGACAAGATCCGCGATGTGCCGCTGGAGCGATTGGCCAACGTGGCGACCTTCGAAGTGGTCGAGAAGCAGATCATCGTCGACCTGTGCCTGGCCATCCCCCAGGCCGATGTGCGTGACCTGGAGATGTTCCGCGGCATCATCGCCGAACGCCTGGACGGCTACTGGGCCTCGCGCCACAAGAATGACGAGCGCCGGACGCGCTATCGCCAGCTCTACGCCGCCCTGAGCGCCGCCATCGACCTGTTTGCCCTGCGACAGCAGCACCTCAACGGCTTTCATTACGAGAGCGTCGAGGCGCTCTACCACGCGTATTGCAGCGAGCTCTACCGCTTCGATACGGCCTACCGCCACTATGCGGTGGCTTCCGACAGCACCGGCGTGGAGCTGCTCAAGAAGCTCGATGAGGCGGTGGAGCACTGCTATGACGAGTGGTTCCTGGGCCAGCTCACCCGCAACTGGAGCGAGCGCGTCGACGCCGAGGGGCGGCTGCACGACTGGAAACTGCCGCGCCTCCCCAACCAGCAGCACTTCTTCCGTGACGTGGTGCGCCCGCACCTGGACGCCCACCGCAACAAGCGCCTGGTGGTGATCATCAGCGACGCCTTCCGCTATGAGGCGGCCGAGGAGCTGCGTGAGCGCATCAACGCCAAGCGCTACAGCGAGGCCACCCTGGGCAGCCAGCTTGGCGTGGTGCCCAGCTACACCACCTTGGGCATGGCCTCGCTACTGCCTCACCGTGAGCTGAGCTACCAGCCGGGCAGCGACAGCGTGCTGGTGGATGGCAAGTCGAGCCAGGGCACCGAGAACCGCAGCCAGCGCCTGAGCGCCGCCGTGAGTGGCCAGGCCATGGCCGTGACCGCCGAGGAGGTGAGGGGCTGGTCCCGCGAGCAGGGGCGCGAGGCGATCAAGGGCATGCAGTTGGTCTACGTCTACCACAACTTGGTGGACGCCCGGGGGGATACCGCCAGCACCGAAAGCGAGACCTTCGCCGCGGTGGAGGACGCCATCGAGGAGCTCGATACGCTCACCCGCAAGATCCTCATGCACCTCAACACCAGCACCGTGCTGGTCACCGCCGACCACGGCTTCCTGTTCCAGCGCAGCAAGCTGGATGCCACCGACCGCACCAGCCTGACCGAGAAGCCGGCCGGCGCCTTCAAGAGCAAGAAGCGCTACGTGCTGGGAACCAACTTGCCCGACAACGCCAGCGTATGGCACGGCCATACCCGCAAGACCGCCGGCACCACCTGCGACACCGAGTTCTGGATACCCAAGGGCGCCCACCGCTTCCACTTCGTCGGCGGCGCCCGCTTCGTGCATGGCGGCATCATGCCCCAGGAGATCGTCGTGCCGGTGCTCACCGTCAAGCAGCTGCGCGGCGAGAAGGTCGAGAAGCGCACCCGCCGCAAGGTGGACGTGATCTCGCCCAAGGCCTCGCTGAAGATGGTCAACAACATCCAGCGCTTCGACCTGCTGCAGACCGAGGCGGTCAGCGAGCAGCTCAAGCCCATCACCCTGGCCCTGGCCATCTTCGAGGGCACCGAAGCGGTCTCCAGCGAGGAGACGGTGACCTTCGACAGCACGAGCGACAACATGAATGAGCGCATGAAGTCCGTGCGCCTGTCGCTGTCGGGTACCGACTTCGACCGCAAGCGCGACTACTTCCTGGTGCTGCGCGACAAGGACCTCGGCACCGAGCTGGAGCGCTACCGGGTGGTCATCGACCTGGCTTTCACAGATGATTTCTTCTAAGCCGAGGGCCCGGCGCCGCCGGCCGCTCACGTTGGCACCCTGTCACCACCGTATTCTGGAGCCTCTGGCGTGACTTTCAGCATGGACAGTGAACCGCAGCCCGATATGCCACCTCAGCCCGCCGTGGAGCAGGAGAACGACCTCGACCCCCTCCTCAATACCCACTTCGCCGGTCGGGTGGTGCGCAAGGACCTGACCCAGCGGGTCAAGGAAGGCGCCAACGTGCCGGTCTACGTACTGGAGTATCTGCTCGGCATGTACTGCGCCTCCGACGATCAGGAGGTGATCGACGAGGGCCTGAAGAACGTCAAGACAATCCTCGCCGACAACTACGTGCGCCCCGACGAGGCCGAGAAAGTGAAATCGCTGGTTCGCGAGCGCGGCAGCTTCAAGGTGATCGACCGGGTGACGGTGCGCCTCAACGAGAAGCAGGACTGCTACGAGGCGGCGTTCAGCAACCTCGGGATCAAGGACGCCGAGATCTCCGCGGGCATCGTCAAGGAGCACGAGAAGCTGCTGGTGGGCGGTATCTGGGTGATCGCCACCCTGAGCTACTACCACGAGGAGGGGCAACGCGGCTCGCCGTTCGGCGTCAGCCAGCTCAAGCCGATCCAGATGCCCCACATGAACATGGAGGAGCTGTTCGAGGGGCGCCGCGGCTTCACCACCGAGCAGTGGCGCGAGGTGCTGATCCGCTCCATCGGCATGGAGCCGGCCGCGCTCGACGCGAGCGTGCAGTGGCACCTGCTGGCCCGGATGATTCCCTTCGTCGAGAACAACTACAACGTGTGCGAGCTGGGGCCCCGCGGCACCGGCAAGAGCCATATCTATAAGGAGTGCTCGCCCAACAGCATCCTGGTCTCTGGCGGCCAGACCACGGTGGCCAACCTGTTCTACAACATGAGCTCGCGGCGCATCGGCCTGGTCGGCATGTGGGACCTGGTGGCCTTCGACGAGGTGGCGGGCATCTCGTTCAAGGACAAGGACGGCGTGCAGATCATGAAGGACTACATGGCCTCCGGCTCGTTCGCCCGTGGACGTGAGCAGATGGAGGCCTCCGCCTCCATGGTGTTCATCGGCAACATCAACCAGAGCGTCGAGTCGCTGGTGAAGACCAGCCACCTGCTGACGCCGTTCCCCGACGCCATGATCGACGCCGCCTTCTTCGACCGCTTCCACGCCTACATCCCGGGCTGGGAGATCCCCAAGATGCGGCCGTCGTTCTTCACCCAGCGCTACGGCTTCATCGTCGACTACCTGGCCGAGTTCTACCGCGAGATGCGCAAGCGCAGCTTCGCCGACGCCATCGACCAGCACTTCCGTCTTGGCGACAACCTCAACCAGCGCGACGTCATCGCCGTGCGCAAGACCGTTTCCGGCCTACTCAAGCTGCTTTACCCCCATGGGGAGTACCAGAAGGAAGACGTGCGCCAGTGCCTGGAGTACGCCCTGCAGGTTCGCCGCCGGGTCAAGGAACAGCTCAAGAAGATCGGCGGCATGGAGTTCTATGACGTCCACTTCAGCTACATCGACAAGGAGACGCTCGAAGAGCACTTCGTCTCGGTGAAGGAGCAAGGCGGCGGCGGGCTGATCCCCGAAGGGCTCGGCAAGCCCGGCGTGGTGCACACCATCGGCCTTAGCGACAAGGGCATGCCGGGGGTCTACCGCATCGAACTGCAGGTCACCGCTGGCAGCGGCAAGCTGGCCATGTCGGGCCTGGGTAACTCCACCCACGCTAAGGAGCAGGTCAAGATGGCCTTCGACTACTTCAAGGCCAACGCCAGCCGGATCAGTGCGGCCAACAAGGTGCTGGATCACGACTTCCACCTGCACGTGGTGGACCTGCAGAACACCGGAGTGCTGCGAGATCTGGCCCTGGCCAGCCTGGTGGCCTTCGCGTCTGGGCTGCTAGGAAGGCCTACCCAAAGCCAGATGGTGGTGCTAGGCGACATGAGCCTGGGTGGCAGCCTTAAGCCCGTAGAGAACCTCGCCGAATGCCTGCAGGTCTCTTTCGACGCCGGCGGCAAACGCGTCACCCTGCCCATGGCCAGCGCCGCGGATATCCCAACCATCCCCGCGGAGCTGTTCACCAAGTTCCAGACCAGCTTCTACGCCGAGCCAGTGGATGCCGTGGTGAAGGCGCTGGGGGTGGAGTAATCCCCCTTACCTCGACAACGATTCTGGAGAGAACCTCGTGAGCACCGAACCCGAACTGATTCAGAGTCCGCTCAGCCAGGCCATCACCCGCGATGGCCATACCCTGCAGGTCGATATCTACCGGTTGGATGAGGAAAACGACTGGCTGCTGGAAGTCGTCAATGAGGACGGCACCTCCCACGTCTGGGACGAACGATTCGCCATCGACCAGGCCGCCCTGGACACGGTGCACGCCGCTATCGACCAGGAAGGCATCGGCGCCTTCCTCGATTGATTCGGCCTTCGTGAGAGGGAGTGCCTGCCGCTCTGTGGGCTACCCTGATACCCAGCATATGAGCACGGGAGAAGCCAGTCCATGACATCGCCAGCACAAGCTCCAACCGATCCACTGGGGTGGATCTTCGCCTATCGGGCCATCGACCTCCGCGACCGCTTCCCCCAGCCCCTGGAGACCTTCCGCGAGGCCCTGGAGTGCCTGCAGAGCGATCGATCCTACATGGCCGCCATGAGTGGCGAGATCATTGCCTACCTGCGTGGTGGCTACTCCGTGGCCATTCCTGACGAATTTTTCATACGCCGCAGCTCCGAGATCGACGCAGCCCTCGTGCCGCCTGAAGAAAACGACGCGGTGTGTGCAGAGGTTGAAGCCTGGCTGCGCGACACACTCACTTCCCGTGAAGCAAATTTCGCCGAGGCAGTCCCCCTGGAAGAGCGTCCTTACTCACTCGATCAGCTGCTGAAGCAGTGCGATCCCCAGGCACGGCAGTCTGAAGAGCTGAAAGCCTGGCACGAGATGCCAGACGTCGGCCGTGAGGTAGTGGAGTACCTGAAGGACAATGATGTATGGGCAGCGGCAGAAAGGGTCTTTGGAGATAAGGAAAAGGCTCAACGATGGATGGCAAAATCACTGAAGCAGCTGAACGATCGCTCTCCGATAGAAGTTCTCGATGAAGATCCGCAACAGGTACATGACCTGCTGATCCGCATCGAGCATGGGGTTTATATGTGAAGGAAAGTCAGCTCACGACCCAGGCTGTGTGAAAACGTGGTGGCCGCTATACTTTGCCGAGGTCCGCTGAGGAAATGGCGATGAAGCGATTCGTGGTGGGAGAGGCCCGAGACCAAGGCACTTTGTTTCCTGCGCTTTTGGACGACTTCATCGCAGACGATAACCCGGTCCGTGCCATCGAGGCTTTCGTTGAGGGGCTCGACCTCAGAGGCCTTGGTTTCAAGGGTGTCGATCCGCACGCAACGGGGCGGCCAGCCTACCATCCCGCTGTTCTTCTGAAACTCTACATCTACGGCTACCTCAATCGCCTCCAGTCAAGTCGCCGCCTGGAGCGTGAGACGCAGCGCAACGTCGAGCTGATGTGGCTGACTGAGCGCCTGACACCGGATTTCAAGACGATCGCGGATTTCCGCAAGGATAATGGCGAGGCCATTCGTCGGGTCTGTCGAGAGTTCATCGTGCTTTGCCGACGCCTGGAGCTTTTCTCCCAAGCTATCGTGGCCATCGACGGTAGCAAGTTCAAGGCCGTCAACAACCGTGACCGTAATTTCACAGCGACCAAGATGAAGCGGCGCCTCGAGCAGATCGAAGAAAGCTTCGAACGATACCTCACCCAGCTTGACGCAGCCGATCGCGAGGAGCCTGCCCTGGCAGAGGCCAAGACCGCACACCTGAAGGAGAAAATCAGAAAGCTGAGGGAAGAAACCTCACGATTACAGTCGGTTGAGGTGGAGCGGCTACGGTCTCCCGATCAGCAAACTTCCTTGACGGACCCGGATGCTCGGTCCATGGCCACCAGTGGCAGAGGGACAGGGGTTGTGGGATACAACGTGCAGGCCGCTGTTGATAGCCAGCACCATTTGATTGTGGCCCACGAGGTGACCAACATCGGCCATGATCGTAGTCAGTTGGCCAACATGGCCAAGCAAGCTCGTGAGGCCACTGGCATCAAGGAGCTCGAAGTCGTAGCCGACAGGGGCTACTACAAGGGCGAGGAAATTCTGGCCTGCCACAAGGAACGCATCACTACCTATCTACCCAAGCCAGTGACATCGCCAAGCCAGGCCAAGGGGCTTTTTGCAAAAGACGCTTTTCGCTACTCCTCTGAAAGCAATGAATATATCTGTCCTGCGGGGCAGAGACTAATATGGCGGTTTCAAACTGAGGAAAAGGGGCAGACGCTGCATTGCTACTGGAGCTCGGCATGTGGAAGCTGCTCCATAAAGGAGAAATGTACGACTGGAAAGGAGAGGAGGATCAAACGTTGGGAGCACGAAGATGTGCTTGAAGCAGCGCAGTCACGCCTCGATTGGCATCCAGAAATGATGCGTCTAAGGCGACAAACGGTAGAGCATCCGTTCGGGACGTTGAAGGCTTGGATGGGATCGACGCATTTCCTGACAAGGCGGCTTAAAAATGTGAGCACGGAAATGAGTCTTCATGTGTTGGCTTACAATCTGAAGCGTGTCATGAGCATCTTGGGTGTCAACGAGTTAATGCGGGCTGCACGGGCGTAATCAGCCCGTTTTCCCTATGTTTTCAAGGGGAGTAAAACGCGACAGTGGTGCTTTTGGTGATGCAATCATTCCGATATGTCGCGACAGCATTAGACAGCCATCATCGAAGCAGTGGCTCAGAAAGGCTCACCGGGGAGCTGAGGGGGGCGATTTTTGATTCAGACCAGCTTTTTTCTGTTTTCACACGGCCTGGACCCAGAGCGGCCGTTCCGGGAAATGCAGCAGGCGTGCGAATTTTGGATATATAGCCTAATGTTAGTTAATAGGCCTAAGGATCAAAAGCTTGTGAGAACCTTGGCAGGCTGCATTTGCCGGAAAAACGTGCCTGCACGTTCACCTAGTCATAGAATACGCCGTCTAATACGCTGTTAGATGTCTGAGAACGTGTATGGGGGGCGTGGTGCGCATTTTTGGCTCGGTTGGACACCCACAATGAGGCAGTGTTCTGAATATGGGTATCCAAACGGAGGCTCACTAAGGTTGAGAGATACGAAAGGCAGCGACGAGAGGTTCCGGTGAGCAAGGCAGCAGCAAATAACGAGATGGGTGTGCATCAGATCAAGCCGCGGGAAACCTCCGGGCGGGATACAATTGCCCGCTATCAGGCCCAGTTTCGGGCGGCAGCCTATGAGTGTCTTTCCATCCTCTCGGGGAACAGTATTGATCGCGTCTATTGCGATTACCACGACGATTTCGTCACCCGCTCGCAAGCAACAGGCGAGCCCATTTACCACTTCTATCAAGTTAAGACGAAAGGCAAGCGGAACCACCAGTGGGGGAAGAGTGATGTATTCGGCCTCTACAAAAGGAAGGCCGCCAAGCCCGAGAAGATCGCCGGTAGCTTTGCCGGTAAGTTACTGCTCCACACCATCCGGTTTACGAATTGCTGCGGCAATGTCGTCCTGCTGACAAACGTCCACTTCGACGATGATGTCGAAAAGATCGCGGAGAGCCTGGAAAGCGCCGACTTCACGACGAAGGACGTTAAAGATCTGATTGCCAATTTTAACGAGGCGCTGGTCGAAGACGAGCCTCTGGATGAAGATCACATCCAGGAGCTGCTGGGCAAGCTACAATTGGTTCCGGGTGTCACTTACATAGCCCCTCATGACCATGACTTCCATGCCCTTGCTAGGAATGCTATCTACAAATTTAGCGAGATCGATCTGCACCCCACCGAATGTGAGGAAATCATCCGCGGCCTCGTTAGTCTTGTAGAGGCGAAGTCGTTTTCGAAACTGATTTCGGAGATGTCCGAGGACGAGCTGGACGATTCTGTCGGGATCGGAATCGCTGATCTTCTCGAGATTCTCAGCATTTCCAAGGGGGCGTATGACCGCCTCCTGCAGGGTGGTGACCCCAAGGCCGTCAAGCACGCCTCAATAATCCAGAGGAAATTATCTGACGCCGATGCCACGCCGGAGATGATCGAGTTTTGCTCACGCGCCAAGGTGGAGTGGGATATCTGGTACAGGGAAAAGCGCCATTTCCTGCCGGAGTATGATCTTAACTTCCTGATGCAGCGGCTGTCATCGGTCAACAATATGCTCGCCCGGGGCGAAATATCGTTCCAAGACGTCGATGAGAAAATCGAGAAGCTGATGACCGATCTGGAGGGAAAGCAGGTCTCAGAGTCGCTTTCGAAAGAGCTGCTGCTTGGCGGTGTCCTGGCCGCTCTCGTGAGGGGGGAGTCGTAGCTATGGACTATGAGACTTTCTTCGAAGAGGTTCGAAGCCGGGATATCGCCCTGCATTATGACGGGCAGGGGGAGTCGAACCCTCCAAGGCTTAGCAACGAGGCCCTGTTTCATCTTCCGCTGCTCGCCATAACCATTCTTATGCTTGCAAAGGATAGAAGGAAGCCGCCCGTTGATGAGATCGGCCAGCTCGTCGGCGAGTGTCTGGAGCGGTCTTTTCCGGGATTCAAGGGCTCCTCACAGCATCTCGGCTGGTCTGCAAATCTCAGGATGAGAACTGTTCGCGCTCTTACGTTTCTGGAAACGGCAGAGCTCGTAGATATCGATCAGCACAAGCGCCGGATAGGAATCGCCGAATCCGGAAAGGCTGTGGTTAAACGAGCGCTTACGCTTGACTCGGACCTTGCGTATACGCTTAGGCTCATTGAAAGGCACTACAGAAACATTAGTGCTGAGAAGCAGATTTCGTTGGGGGTTTGATGGTTTTGCTGAACGTTCAGATTGAGCCAACAGGTGGGCAAGGGTGGCAATCCCCCGTGCTCGAATTCGGGGAGCAGCTCACCCAGCTCTTCGGGCCCAATGGCTGCGGAAAGACTCCGTTGATTCAGTCGGTCGCATACGCGCTCGGCTATCCCGTGACGTTTAGAGAAGACATCTACCAGCACTGTGAATCGGTCACGTTGAACCTACGTGCCGGGGAGCAGGAGGTTTGCCTGAAGCGCCGGATCGATCGTGGCTTCGACGCCCAAATCATCGCCGATGGCGAAGTTGCGTCTTTCTATGATGAGAAGGAGTTTAGCCGAGCGCTTTTCGATCTCCTTAACGTTGAACGCGAAACACTGACGTCGACCCAGAACGAACCGGTCACGCCTTACCTTTCAACTTTTCTGCCCCTTTTCTATCTGGATCAGGACACGGCATATACGAGCCTCTACAACCCGCCCGCGTCTTTCATCAAGGATCAGTACGCGGAGATGGTCAGGCTCGCTTTCGGGATTCCGCCGAAGCACTCATTCGATAAGAAGAAGATTGGCATAGAGAAAAAGCGCTGGCTGGAAGGGCTTGATCGTGCCGTGGTTCGGAAACAGTCCCTGATGGAGAGTCTCACCGCAGAGCTCCCATCGCCGAGGCGCTCACTCAGCGAGCTCCAGACCGATATTGAGCAAACCATGGAACGGATTGAAGCGCTCAAAGAAAGTGAGAGCCTCAGTAGCGATGCCTACTCTGCCGTAAGTTCGCTGATCCATGATCGTAAACGTGTCGCTGACGAACTGGCATCGGAGATGCGAGACCTTCGCATGCGCGCGGACGGCTTTGTGAGCATCAAAGATGAGATTGAGACTGAGATCAACACCCTGTCGCTCAACGAAGAGGCGCGGCGCCTGTTTTCCTCCTTTGAGGATATCTGTGCCAAGCCTGAATGCGGTCTCTTTCTGACCAGTGCCGAGTCGTACGGGAAAAACCTTCTCTACCTGCGTGATCAGGTCAAAGACCTTGATCGCAACACTCAACTTCAACGAGGGCGCATCACCGAACTTGATCGTCGGCTCTCGGAGATAAAAGGTGAGATTGCAGAGCTGCAGCGCAGGCGAGAGAGAATCCGCTCCGGAGAAGGTATTGACGGAGTGCTTGAGACCATGACGGAGCTGACGAAAACGATGTTCGCGCTTCAGAGCGAAGCCGACTCTGTCGAGCGGCTCGAGAGCGAGCAGGAATCTTACATCGAGCTCTTAAACGAGCGCGAGAAGGTGCAGAATGATCTCGCTTCCATGGGTGGATCGGGCGCCGTGAGTGACATTAGGCTGCTTGAGCTCCGCCGTGATCTGCGTGAACAGATCCTGTTCTGGCTGGATACGCTTCATACCAAGAACGTATCCCGCGAGGTTCATGTCGACAACGACTTCGGGGTTCATTTCGGCGAAGAAAAGATACGCCAGTTTCGGGGAAGCACGCTCGTTCGCGTCATCCTTGCAATCCGGGCTGCGCTGTTCGAGCTCTACACGCGCGATCCCGCCAACAGATTCCGGTTCTTCATCCTCGACACGCCTCGCCAGCAGGATATCGAGGCCGTCGATCTTGGGAATTTCATTGCCAAACTGAAGGAACTCGCCAGGCAGAACCAAGCCCAGGTCATTTTTTCGACCACTGAGTATCACTACGAATGCGATGCGGAAGACCGGGAGTGGACCCCACAGTATCAAGGTACGGAGCAGAAGATGTTCCTTGGCGTGGGCGGCCCAGCGGAGTAATGGGACATATATGGACGCCGCCCCGTTTGCGAGGGGCCTGTTTTCTGAGTCTGGTTTGGCGATGAAGAAGTGGTCCGCGGGCTTGATCGCAGGCTCGATTGGACACCCACAATGAGATAGCCGGCTCGGTTGGGCACCCACAATGAGGCAGTATTCTGAATATGTGGGTCCAAACGGCGTCCCCCATAGCTCGCAATATTTGAGTTTTTTGCGAACGCGCGGCATGAGAGCGCCGAACCAGAACAGGATTTCGGCTTCTATCATGCCAGGAGTCTAACAAATGCAGCCAAGGGACGCTCCTGACGTCGCGCCCCTGGTGCTGGCGTTAGAAAATTCTCAGCGGCCGCTCCTGGCCGATTGAGGAATGTTAGGCCACGCTGATGTAATGGTTTCGACAGCTGACGACCCAAAGCAGTCATGGAAGCAAATGCTGCGGGCACGCTTACCGGTGTTATGCAGCCGCCACGATGATTGGTGCTATACTGCCGAGCTATACTAAATTTTAATGAATTTCAGTAGTTCGGCTCTGATCGGCATGTTATCACCCAAATGAATGCGTCAGTGTGTTAAAGTCAATAATTGAATGGTCAATCATAATTGCTTTTATATTGCATGGAATGGAGGGCTTGTGGGAAAAATAAATCCTTTTCAGCCTAATGGCCCGGTGGCCCCGGGAATGTTTTCTGGTCGTCTAAAGGAAATACAGATCCTTGAAAAGGGTCTTTTTCAGACCAAGAATGGCAACCCATTAAATTTTTTGATAACAGGGGAGCGCGGTATTGGTAAATCCTCCCTATTGAATTATATGCGACCATTGGCTGACGGGAGTATTAAAAGCCCAGACTTTGAGCGTTTCGACTTTATAGTAATAAATATATCTATTTCAGAGAAGATGGGTTTGGTAACCCTAATAAAGCTCATTGAAAGGAATATAAAAAGGAAGGTTGGAAAGGTCGAAAAAGTTAGGAATTTTCTTGACGATACTTGGTCTTTTGTTCAGAGAATTAAAGTTATGGATTCTGGGGTAGAGAAGGCTGCAGTCGTTGAGGACCCCGATCTGTTGATTGATGATCTAGCATATTCGCTTTCTCAAACTTGTATGCGTTTGACTTCACCAGAGAAAGGTGAAGAAAAGAAAGATGGAATAGCTTTTTTTATTGATGAATCTGACAATTCACCTCCAGAACTAAGAATAGGATACTTCTTTAAAGTTCTTACTGAAATGCTTCAGCAGCATGACTGCAGCAATGTGATGTTTGTTGCTGCTGGGCTTCCTGAGATTTCTGAAAAACTATACTCAAGCCATGAGTCATCGCTAAGAATATTTTCTGAGTTAAAAATAAAAGAGTTGAGGCCGGAAGATCGCTACTATGTGATTGAAAAAGGGGTTGAGAGGGGTAATGAAGTAAATGCCGAGAAAACAACGATAACGAAGTCGGCGAAATCTCATATCTCGACTTTATCGGAAGGCTATCCTCACTTTATTCAGCAATTCTCCTATTCCGCATTTGAGTTTAATTCTGACGGTGAGATTTCTGAGGATGATGTTCTTTCAGGTGCGTTTAACCCAGGTGGCGCTTTGGACGCCATCGGTTCGCGATACTATGCTTCAAGGTATCATGAGCAAATCAAGTCAGATGAATACCGTGCGGTCCTGAGCATCATGGCTGAAAACATGAATGATTGGACAACGAAAAGTTACATCAAGGATATGTTTTCCGGATCAGAGCAGACTTTAAACAATGCATTGCAAGCGCTGACCTCTCGAAGAATTATTCTTCGAAATCAATCGAAACGGGGGGAGTATCGACTTCAGCAGAAGGGTTTTGCACTTTGGATAAAACTTTTTGGAGAGCGTGGGAAATAATATAACCAGTGAAGGCCTAGCGACGCCTTAAACATTATGCCTTCGTCTCTATTTCGAGGGCGCGAATTCTGAAAGCATTATATTAATAATCTTCGATTTTCCGCTTTTATCCGGATGGAAGATTTGAGGAGTAAGCTTATGCTAAAATTGGCAGATGACGACCCAAAGCGGCCATGCCGGCAAAGGCAGCAGGCGCGTTCATCCAATATCAGAACATGCAGTCTAATACCTGTTATGCAATTCAAAGGAGCTTCAGAGATGGATGTAAAAGAAGCTGTGAAAACAGCAATTCAACATGTAACCGATTTATTTGAGCTTGATACTAACTCAAACGTTGGTTTAGAAGAGGTTGAATACACAGATCATCCCGCAGGATGGTACATAACAGTGGGTTTCTCTCGCCCCTGGGATCATCAGCGCCAAGGAATTGGGAGTGCATTACAACCAATGCAGCCAAAGCGTCAGTATCGGGTAGTGAAGATACTAGAAGATGGCGAGATCAAGTCTGTAAAAATTCGAGAGCAAGATGCCTAAGAGCGTGCTGCTGGATACAAATCTTTTAGTGGTTCTGGTCGTCGGGTTGCTCGACCCATCGATAATTGGGATTCATAAAAGAACGAAGAATTATACGCCAGATGACTTTTTAGCCCTAAGGCGCGCGCTCGATAATTATCAAGAGCTATGGATTACGAGCCAGTCTGTAGCTGAGACCTCTAATCTCGTTAGGCAAACAAACGAAGCTCAGGCTGAACAGCTATTGACGATTCTATCTGAGCTAGTGTCAAGTTCTAAAGAGTCGAATATGGACAGTAGAGGGATATTCACCGCCCCATGCGTTTTAAAGCTTGGTGTCACCGATGCTGGTATAGCAAAAAAATCTAAACGCGTTACTAACCTGCTTACTGCTGATCTCGATTTATACTTGGAAGTAAGCGGTAAGTTCAGTAATGCAATAAACTTCAATCACATTAGAACAGGCGCCTGGAGCTTTAATGGCAACATTGCATAACAATCGCAGGCACGGCGACAGCTTTTCCGTTGCGGCTCCGCTTTCACTACAAAGCTGCGCGTGCTGCGGGCGTTATATGAGGATTTTTTGAACATCCGCTTATGGCCGGATTGAGAACTTTAGGCTATGCCGTTGGGATGGTTGAGGCAGTTGACGACCCAAAGGCGACATGGCGGCAAAGGGAGCAGGCACGTTCATTGGGGATATGCAGCATGCACACTGATTGGACTCTGTAGAGGAAATAATAAATGACAACTGAAGTACGAGAGCAAATTACAGAGTGGCTGACCGGTAATGACACCTGCTTCCTGCTGGGAGCGGGATGCAGCATGTGCGAGGGAAAACCGCTCATCGGAAAACTGACCGAGAATGTTTTGAATGATGCCGACGCGAAGCTCAAAGAGCATTTTGGTGCACTTAAGGCCTCAGGCGAGCGTCCGGCAACCATCGAAGATCTGATTAATTACCTAGTGAGATACCGAGACATTCTGGACACCATTACCAACGCCGACGGTCACGGCGTGAGTGTCGGTGAGATCGATTCCTGGCTCGCTGAAATCAAAAAGAAGATCGTCACAGAAGTTGCGGATGATTGGAAGGCCGGTTCGTACCATGAACGGTTCTTGCAGCGGCTGCGTGGCCCGCGTGATCGCAGCCCCCGCGACATTTTCAGCCTGAACTACGATACGCTGCTGGAGGCCAGTCTGGATTCTGTAAGGTTGCCATACACAGACGGCTTCCGAGGCACCAATCGAGGCTGGTTTGATTCAAGTACATTCGATGAAGCCGGTGTCGGGATAGCGTACCGAATTTTTAAACTCCACGGCTCGATTAATTGGACGCGCGATACAAGCGGGTGTGTTCGGCGCGGACGCAATGCCAATGAGGATGCGGCTGACGAGCCGATTGTTGTCTACCCTTCCGAGCAGAAATATCTTCAAACCCAGTACGGTGTCTACGAGACATTAATTGGTAGGTTCAGGAACCGGCTCAGAATTCCAGGCGTCAACAATTGTCTAGTCGTGCTTGGTTATAGTTTCAATGACGAGCACATAAACGAAGCGATTTGTGATGCCGTCAATGCCAACAACAGCAACTTGACTATTATTGCATTTGTTGGTCCCGAACAGGATCGCGGCAAACAAGACGAGCGTTTGACCGCATTTAGCGCGCGGTGCGATTCTCGCTTTAACGCCTTCATTGGCAACGACCAGACCGGCACATTCATCGGCCATGCCCTTGATGCCGATGCCGCTAACGCTGTTCTCAAAGGGGATTTCTGGAAATTCGAGAACCTGGTCGATTTCATCGCGGGGAAAACGGCATGAGCGATCCAATCCTAAAAATCGGCCGCGTTGTCGAGGTCTCCGGATCGAAAGTCATCGGCGAGCTTGAAGGTACTGTGGAAGACTTGCACCGCACTTACAAGAGCCGTCGCTACACGGTGGGTCAGGTCGGCTCTATCGTGAAGATTGAGGCCGGAGACAAACTTGTATTCGGCGTCGTGACCGCGCTGCGCATGACCGAGACATTGCTCGACGGTGATTACGACGCTCACCTTGAATCAGCATCCGATGCCAAATGGCTGGAAATCGAGTTGTTCGGCGAGGCGGTCCGCACCGGGCTTGGGGAGAGTGAGTTTTCATTCCAACGCGGCGTTGTTACTTATCCACTTCCCGGCCAGGGTATCTTTGTCGCCAGCGTCTCGGAATTGGCCCGCATCTACCATAGACCGGACAAGCCGAGCATCCATGTGGGCACTCTTTCTCAAGCGGCGTCGCTGCCTGTCTATCTGCTCACCGACGAGCTCCTCGGCAAGCATTTCGCTGTGCTGGGCACGACCGGTTCGGGAAAATCGTGTTCGGTGACTGTTCTCCTTCGCTCGATACTCGATGTGGCCCCTAAAGCGCATATGATCCTGCTAGATCCTCACAACGAATATCGGCGGGCATTTCCGGACAATGCGGAAATCATCGACCCCACTAGTCTGAACTTGCCGCACTGGCTCTTGAATTTCGAAGAAAGTATGGCGCTATTTATCGGCAAAACGGAATTTGTTGCGACTAGCCAGACCAACATTCTAAAAGATGCCATTCTGGCTGCCCGGCAGGACTTCGGGGTGCAAGGGATCTCTCCCGAGAAAATCACTGTGGACACGCCGGTTCCCTACAAGTTGAGCAAACTCCTAGCGCATGTGGAAGCCAACATGCCGCCCCAGGATTCCAAGAAAGACCCGTACCTGAAAATCAAGAACAAAATACAGATCTTGCAGCAAGACAGCCGGTTTTCGTTTCTGATTCGGCCCGACGAAAATGTCTCGGACGAACTGAAAGATATCGTCGGACAATATCTGCGCATACCAGTATCGGACAAACCGCTCTCGATTATCGACCTGTCGGGCGTTCCTTCGGATGTGGTCGATGTTGTTGTCTCGGTGCTGTGCCGGATGATTTTCGATTTTGCGGTATGGAGTCCGAGACCGGTGCAGGTGCCGATCGTTCTGGTCTGCGAAGAAGCGCATCGCTATGCGCCGCGCCGTGACGACGCCGCCTTCCAGCCAACCAAACAGGCCTTATCGCGCATAGCCAAAGAAGGCCGAAAATACGGGGTGGGACTGGGCCTGATTTCTCAGCGGCCTTCCGAGCTGGCCGAGTCCATCCTCTCGCAGTGCAACACGCTGATTGCCCTTCGCATGAGCAATGAGCAGGACCAAAATTTTGTCCAACGGGCATTGCCGGATTCCGTGCGCAGTCTCGTCAACGTTCTTCCGACCCTGAGGACGCAGGAAGCACTGGTCGTCGGGGAAGGCACAGTCGTGCCGGTGCGGCTGCGCTTCAACGATCTTGCCGAAGAACATCAACCTCAGAGCGCAGATGTCCCTTTCGCAGCACGCTGGGCGGCGGCGGACCATGGTGCCGAATATGTCGAAAGTGTCGTTCGAAGGTGGCGTTTGCAGGAACGTCCGCCAGTCGACCCACAGGAGGCCGGAAACCCAGACGAATAGCGTCCGTGAATTAAGGAAACGCTGCACAAATCCCGGCGCAGCTGCTTGGCAGCCATCGGCGGGGTAGAATTTGGCCCTCCTGCCACCGTCTGATCAGAGCCACCCGATGAAGCAGATCTCGTTCGCCCAAGCCGAGTACCAGAACAAGAAGAAGGTCACCCGCCGCGAGCGGTTCCTGGCCCAGATGGAGGATCTGGTGCCATGGCAGCGGCTGATCGAGGCGCTGTCGCCGTCCTATTTCCCGAATGCGGCTGGTAAGCGTGGGCGCCCGCCGATCGGCCTGGAGCGCATGCTGCGCGTCTACTTCCTCCAGCAGTGGTATGCCCTTGCCGACCCTATGCGTCAACGTAGTTGTCACCTAAACGGATTGAGAGGTGATCAACGCCCACCTGGCCGAGCAAGGGTTGTTCATGCGCGAGGGCACCATCGTCGACGCGACCATCGTGGCTGCCGCGCCCTCTACCAAGAACCAGGTCAAGCAACGCGATCCGGAGATGAAGCAGACCAAGAAGGGCAACCAGTGGTATTTCGGCCTGAAGGCCCACATCGGCGTCGATGCGGTCACCGGACTGACCCACAGTGTCGCCACTACCTCGGCCAACGTCGCCGATGTCACCATGGCGGGCCAGTTGGTCCGGGACGATGACAAGCAGGTATACGGCGACGCGGGCTACACCGGCATGGGGAAGTACCTGGACGAAGAGAAGGATGCCCCGGACTCCCGCTGCTGTGTTGCCGCCAAGCGCAGCCCCATCAAGAAGATGGAAGACAGCCCCATTGCTGCTGCTGGCGATCGAGAAGGCCAAGGCCAGTATCCGCGCCAAGGTCGAGCATCCGTTTCATGTCATCAAGAACCTCTTCGGCTACCGGAAGGTGCGCTACAAGGGGCTGGCCAAGAACCAGGCGCAGCTATTCAGTCTGTTCGGACTGGCCAACTTGGTGCTGGCGACACGATGTAAGGGCCGAGTTGACGGGGCCAGTGCCCCTTGAATCTGGCCTGGCAGCCGGTTACCCCGGCTGCCAGGGAAAACAGACCACCTGAGGTGGTCAGAAAATGATCGCTGACGCGGTGATTGTGTCACTCTGAGCACTTCAGCCGCTCAGAGACGAATTGATCAGTGGTTCCTTAACTATGGGGTCAAGTCTTGTCTCTTTCCATTTCCACCAAGAGCAAGAAGCAAGACCTGACCCCCCGAACTTCTAAGCGGCCCATTCTTCTATCCTTGCGCGTGGTGCCAACAATGAGCGCGCCCCACAGCTCGCCGCCAAAATGCCAGCCCACGAGCTATGGACAGGATTTCTTCGAGACCCCGACGGCAACTTTGTGGGATTTATGGAGGAATAGCGGTGATATTTGATGCCGCGCATAACAAAGCGTACCAATGCGCGCCTGGCGGCGCCGGACGCTCACTGAGTTCGCGCCATTGTGCGCGGCGTTATACGTCAGGCAAATTTCAATGTCCGCTTCTGGCCGATTTATTAATATTAGGCTACGCTGATTCTATGCTTTCCGTAGTCGATGGACAATAGTGGTCATTGAACTGCAAGTTGCGGAGCGCCCCTGACGTTTTAAGGCACCGCGTGTAGCTTTCCAGGGTAGCGCTCAAAAGCCCGAATCCGGCCAAGCGGTTGACTTGCAGTGGTATTCAAGCTTGGGACTCGTTGCTACTGTTCATTGCGCGATTGAGATAGAGTACAAGAACGCTGATGCCTCCCAAGAGGCGCCTGAAAAGCACGGCAGAGGAATCAATGAAGATAGGCAATGATTTGCACAGCGATCGTGGTTCCGAGTGGCATCGATGGGACCCACACATACACACGCCTGGCACCGTCCTAAATGATCAATACAGTGGAGCCGACCCGTGGGAGATATTCATCTCCAAGGTGGAGGCCTCCAACCCAGCGATTAGGGCGCTGGGCATCACCGATTACTTTGGAATCGATCCTTATGAAAAGGTGCTCGAGCTCAAACGCCAAGGACGGCTGTCGCACGTGGGTCTGGTTTTTCCGAACGTGGAACTCCGTCTCAATATCGAGACGAATAGGGGGGCCGCGGTCAATCTGCATCTCATGTTCCCACCCGATGACTCGGATCACGTCGACCGAATCAAGCGCTTTCTACTCGAGTTCGAATTTTCTTACCAGGGGGAGAACTTCCGCTGCCATCGGGAGGACCTAATCCGCTTGGGCAAGAAGCACAAGCCCGAACAGACTGATCCCGATGCTGCCCGTTCCGTCGGTGCGAACCAGTTCAAAGTTAGCCTGGATCAGTTGAAGGCCGCCCTGGGGAAGCACGAATGGATCAAGCACAATGCTCTGATCGCGGTCGCTGGTGGCCAGAAAGACGGTACTTCAGGACTGCGAGACTCGACTGATTCATGGGCCGCCCAGCGGAAGAATATTGAGCAGCTGGCCCACATAATCTTCGACTCCAACCCAAAGCAGATCAGCTTCTGGCTCGGCCAGGGCGCGCTTTCAGTGCAAGAGCTTGACGAGCAGTACAATGGCCGAAAGCCTTGTCTCCATGGGTCGGACGCGCATACTGCAGTTAGAGTGGGAGCGCCAGACCAGCAGCGCTACTGCTGGATCAAGGGCGACCTCACCTTTGAATCTCTGCGCCAAACCTGCCTGGAGCCTGAGGAACGAGCGGTCATAGGGCTCGAGCCTCCCCGTGGCTCCCTTCAGAGCCACACGATCAAGGCTCTGACGGTCTCCGGCGCGCCTTGGCTCAGGAAGGCATCGATCCCGCTCAACGCTGGCTTGGTTGCTGTAGTCGGTGCGCGTGGCTCCGGGAAAACAGCCCTTGCCGACCTAGTCGCTGCCGGTGGCTATGCACTCTCGACTCAACTCAACAAGGAGTCGTTTGTCTTCCGGGCGAAAGAGCACCTAGGCACCTGTAAGGCGGAGCTAACCTGGGAGAACAGCGAGACCACCTGCAACGAAGTCTCTTCCGTGGACATCGACAATATCCTGGACACCCCTCACGTCCAGTACCTCTCTCAGCAGTTCGTGGATAAGTTGTGCTCGGCTGAAGATACGAGCAACCCGCTCAATGCAGAGATCGAACGGGTCATCTTCGACGCGCATACGCGGGACGATTGTATGGGTGCCTCTTCCTTTCAGGAACTTCTCGAGCTGCGGCTTGAAGGCACTCGCCAGAAGCGCCGACGCCACCAGGAAACGCTGCGCAAGGCCTCCAGCGACCTGACGGAAGAGCGCAGCCTCAAGGATAGCTTGGAGGGGCTCATCAAAGACCGCAGTGAGAAGGCTAAGGAGATCGAGCTTGACAAGCGCGACCGCAAGTCACTAGTTCCCAAAGGCAACGAGGAGCGAACCAAGCGATTGGAGGAGGTGTCGCAGGCAGCCGAGCAGACGCGACTGCAGGTCGAGCGGGCTAAGCGGCGCTACCAGACGCTGCTTCATCTGAAAGGGGACGTCGAGGACTTCCGCACTCGTCGTGCTCCTGGGATATTGGACGGCCTAAAGCAGGAGCGTCCAGACACTGGCCTGTCCGAGGCAGACTGGAACGAGTTCAAGGTGGGCTTCGTCGGGGATGTTGACACACTGTTGGCGAACCGGCTTCGCCAGGTGAATTCGCTGGTAGCCGAGTTGAAAGGACCATCCGATGTCACCCCGCCGATCAGCGAAGGGGCAGACCCTAATGTGTCGCTCATTCCTGAGGGTGCAGATCTCAACCAGCAGACCCTCTCATTGCTCGATTGTGAGGTCGCTCGCCTCAATCTCCTGGTCGGTGCCGACAGCACGAAAATCAAGCGTTATTCCGCGCTTAGCGACAAGATCACGAAGGCGGAAAGCGCCTTGGTAAAGCTCGATGAGCAGATCGAGCGCGCTCGCGAGGCGAACGTCCGGATTAAAGAGCTGACCCAGCTCCGCCGAACCGCCTATGAGGGTGTGTTCGAGGCCATCGTCGAGGAAGAGCAGGAGCTGAAGGACCTCTACGCCCCGATCCAACAGAGGGTCGCCGCCGACACCGGCTCGATGGAGCGCCTCGGCTTCACCGTCAAGCGCAACGTCGACATCGAGAAGTGGGCTAAGGCAGGCGAAGATTTGCTTGACCTCCGCACCGGTCCGTTCCGTGGGCGTGGCCAGGTCCTGCAGGCCGCCAAGGGGACGCTGATGCCTGCCTGGCAGACTGGGTCAGCGGCTGAAGCGGCTACTGCGCTGCTTGAGTTCGTGAGGGAAAACGAGGAAAAACTACGGGCGCATCAGCCGGAAAAAAGTGAGTTCCGCGAGTGGGCTCGTCGCATCTCAGACTGGCTGTACAGCACAGACCACATCACGGTAGGTTACAGCCTGCAGTACGATGGGGTGGAGATCGAGCAGCTCTCGCCAGGGACTCGAGGGATCGTGCTCCTGCTTTTGTACCTGTCGATAGACGCTGAGGACGACCGGCCGCTCATCATCGACCAGCCTGAGGAGAACCTTGACCCCCAATCGGTCTTCGAGGAACTGGTGACCAGATTTCGTGAGGCCAAGAAGCGGCGTCAAATCATCATCGTGACGCACAACGCCAACCTCGTCGTGAACACCGACGCCGACCAAGTCATCATTGCCTCCTGTAGTCACCATAGGCTGGGGAAGTTGCCCGAGATCATGTACGAGTGTGGTGGCTTAGAGAACCCGGATATACGGCGAAGAGTTTGCGAGATTTTGGAGGGTGGCGAACGTGCATTTAAGGAGCGCGCTCGGCGGTTGCGGGTGGTGCTCTAGTCCATTGTCAAGCAAATGCCTGACTCACTGGACAGTGAATTAGGGGGCTTTTCCTGACTTGCTTACGCTTGGCTCTGCCGTCAAGTATACGTTCGCTCCTGGCCGAGGCTGTGTGAAAACTCCTGAGCCGCCTTGAAGATGGCGTTCGTACGCTAAATCTGGAAAGGTTTTGCCACACAGCTTCCTCAGAATGAGCGAGAAATCGCCAATGTTGATCAATTTTTAACCTCTACGAGATGCTTCAAACGTTTTCACACAGCCTGGGTCGAATGAGGAATGTTAGTCTATGCTGATGTATGGCGTTCGGCAATTGTCGACCCTAAGCGGCCGTTTCGGCAAATGCAGCAGGTTCGTTAATCCAAACATGAGGCGGGCAGTTTAATCAATGTTGAATATGAAAAGAACTCTAGTTACTGATCGTAAGATTTTGCGTTGTATATACGACATGCACCTGCGATCGTATCCCGGCCCAGAGCTGCCAAAAGGAAAGCATGAAAACGATCCATATGTTCCAATTTCTGTGCGGGAAATTGCCGCGAAGCTAGGTTGCACACCACAGCTACTTTTTGGTCGCCTGTACTACCACTTGGATGCTAAGTATCGCTATAAACAAGACGGAGGCGCCGAGGTTCACCTCTTCACTCTGAAAGTTGGAGATCAAATGCACTGTGTTCATTTTCCATTCTTGGCAGCGACCTTAGCGGAACATGATGCAGAGCATCGGAAATTTGCTTGGACTTTGTGGCTCTCTATTGTTGCGTTAGCTCTATCTTCGGCATCAATTGTTTCTCAGGTGATCTCGGCGTCGTGAGGCCCATGCCAAACTAGTGCATCAAGATGTCCACGCCTCACCTGATCTTTGACGTAGTTCTGAGGAATTAGCGAGATTAATTAGAATCTTCTCAATCTTACTCTTGGCTGGACGCGGAAGTTTAGATTATGATGAATAGGATTAGGCAGATGACGACCCTAAGCGGCCGGTCCGGAAAATGCAGCCAGCCCGTACATTAGTGTTGTGCAGCCGGCACGATGATTGGTGTTATACCGCTGAATTATACTTAATATTCGGATATTTTAATAGGTTGGGGTATCAATGACGTGCGGTATAACACGAATGAACACGCAGGCAGGATCAACCAATCATAGGATGGGCAGTCTAATCACCGTTAGGCAATAATAGCGAAGAATTATGGACTATCAACTAATAGGCACTATCGCAGCAATTGTGACCATTCTTGGTGGTGTCTTCGCTGCCTTTAAATGGGGTAGAGTATAGAGCGACAATTACTCTGGCCGGTGGACGACAACTATTCTGACCGGTTGCCCTAAGCTTGACCGCTCGTCCGACCCACCAGGGAGCCGGTATGGCGGTCACCAGCCAACAGGTCACGCTCTACATGTCCCAACGTCAGCAAGGCCAGACCCAAGAAGTCGCCGCCGCCAAGGCCGGCCTCTCCGTCAGCACCGCCCGCCGCCTCGAACGCCGAGCCGAGTCCTCCGAGCCGACGACCACTCGCCATTGGCGGACCCGGCCAGACCCCTTCGCTGGCGTATGGGATGAAGTGCTCGTTCCGCAGCTGGCGGCCACCCCGGACCTCCAGGCCCTGACGCTGCTGGAGTGGCTTCAGGAGCAGCACGCCGGCCAGTACCCCGACAGCCTGCTGCGCACCCTGCAGCGCCGGGTCAAGGGCTGGCGAGCCGCCC
>NZ_JAKVPY010000032.1:0-39834 GCF_022487945.1 Halomonas flagellata | reverse complement strand
CAAACGTTCTCAAAAAGACCCGAAAGTCTTTGACGAGTCGCTTGCCTTGATGGTTCTGTGACTGGTCACCGACCCATCGACAAGCGCCCACATGAATTACCTGATCGATTGTTAAAGAGCGGCTCCGAACCCTTAAAGAGCGGAGCGTCTCGCTGTTGCTGTGCCGTCTGGCCCAGCGCCCGGCGAGGAAGGCGTATTCTACGTGATCGGCGCTCGCTGTCAAGGCTTCGTGTCACCACCCGATCGGGTGGGAAACATCGACGCGCCAGCCTCGCTGGTCGCCGATAGAGCCCTCAGCGGGTCTCTGTCACGAGTGGTGCGCATTCTACCGAATCCGCCGTGACTGTCAAGATTTATGCTTCCAGAACAATCACTTCTGCCACTCATCACCGCCTGCAACGTTGCCCGTCGCCGGCAGCGGATGCGTACTTTACGGATTTCCGAGGGCGCACGCAACCCCCCTGCAACTAAAAAAGATAGTCCACTCCTCGCCTCTCTGCCATGACTCCCGCCAAGTTTCTTCCCCGGGTACCAGGCTGGTGCCGAAGCACCCCGCCAGCGGTCACTGGCGTAGCGGCATCCGGGTCGGGCAGCCTCTCCTTCGAAGGGGCGCGCATTCTGACTTCGGGGCGCTGCTCGCCGGACGGGATCAGATCACGAACAGGTCGACGAACCTGTGCACCGCGGTGCTCTCCAGGCGTGCCTGATCCTTGCACAGCTCGAAGATCCGTGCACAGCGGGCGGACGGGAAGCGGGTGGCCAGGTTGCGCCTGAACTTCTCCTCCAGCACCGGGATACCTTCGGCACGACGCCGACGGTGACCGATCGGGTATTCGACCTCGACCTTGTCGGTTGACGTGCCATCGGTAAAGAACACCTGGATGGCATTGGCGATGGAGCGCTTCTCGGGATCGTGGTAGTCACGGGAGTAGCGCTCGTCCTCGACCACCTCCATCTTCCCGCGCAACTCGTCGATGATCGGGTGGGACTCGTGGAACTCGTCCTCGTAGTGCTCGGCCACCAGGTTGCCGAAGGCCAGCGGCACGGCGGTCATGTACTGCAGGCAGTGGTCACGGTCGGCCGGGTTGGCCAACCTGCCGGACTTGGAGATGATGCGGATTGCCGAATCGTGAGTGGTCAGCACGATCCTGTCGATATCGTCGAGACGCTCCCTGACCTGCGGGTGCAGGGTGACGGCCGCCTCGCAGGCGGTCTGGGCATGGAACTCGGCCGGAAAGGCGATCTTGAACAGCACGTTCTCCATCACGTAGGTGCCGAAGTCACGCTGAAAGGAGAACTTGCGCTCCGTCTCGGGCTTGAGCTTCTGGTCCTTGTTGGTCTTGGAGAACAGGATGTCGTAGAAGCCCCACTGCGGCGCCGTGAGCACGCCGGGGATGCCCATCTCGCCGCGCAGGGCGATATCGGCCAACCGGACCCCCCGCGATGTCGCATCCCCTGCCGCCCAGCTCTTGCGCGAGCCGGCGTTCGGGGCGTGGCGATAGGTGCGCAGGCTCTGGCCGTCGACCCAGGCATGGGACAGGGCAGAGAGCAGCTGCTCGCGGTTGGCCCCCATCATCCTGGCGACCACGGCGGTGGACGCCACCTTGACCAGCACCACATGGTCGAGACCGACCCGATTGAAGGAGTTGTCCAGCGCCAGCACCCCCTGGATCTCGTGGGCCATGATCATGGCCTCGAGCACCTCGCGCACGGTCAGCGGCGCCTCGCCCTCGGCGACACGCTTCTGGGAGAGGTGGTCGGCCACGGCCAGGATGCCCCCCAGGTTGTCGGAGGGATGCCCCCATTCGGCGGCCAGCCAGGTGTCGTTGTAGTCCAGCCAGCGGATGATGGCCCCGATGTCCCAGGCCGCCTTGACCGGGTCGAGGCGGAAGGAGGTGCCGGGCACGCGAGCGCCATGGGGCACCACGGTACCCTCGACCAGCGGCCCCAGGTGCTTGGTGCACTCGGGAAAACGCAACGCCAGCAAGCCGCAGCCCAGGGTGTCCATCAGGCAGTTGCGGGCGGTATCCAGCGCCTCGGCACTCTCGATCCGGTACTCCAGGACATAGTCGGCGATCCTCTGCAGCTCGACGTCGTAGTCCGGACGCACATTGGCTTCCACCGTCGTACTCATGGGTCTGCCTCCTCTTCAACCGCCGGGGATCGAGGACGCCCCGAGCACTCTCACTATAGGTGACCGCTGCCACCCGGACAGAGGGCTCGGGGAAGGTCTGCTAAGGAATCGCTAGAAGCTGTCTCCCGGCACGTGTACCCCGCCCTCCATCAACACCCGTGCACTGCGGCTCATGATCACCTTGGTGACCGTCCACTCGCCATTGACCCGACTGGCCTCCGCACCCACGCGCAGGGTGCCGGAGGGATGACCGAAGTGCACGGAGTTGCGCTCGCCGCCGCCCGCAGCCAGGTTGACCAGGGTACCCGGTACCGCCGCCGCGGCGCCGATGGCCACGGCGGCGGTGCCCATCATGGCGTGGTGCAGCTTGCCCATGGAGAGCGCCCGCACCAGCAGGTCCACATCGGATGCCTTGACCGGCTGGCCGCTGGAGGCGACGTAGTCGACCGGCTTGGCCACGAAGGCCACCTTCGGCGTGTGCTGGCGGTTGGCGGCTTCATCGACATGCCGGATCAGGCCCATGCGCACCGCCCCATGAGCGCGGATGGTCTCGAACATGGCCAGGGCCCTGGCATCGCCGTTGATCGCCTCCTGCAGCTCGGTGCCGGTGTAGCCGATATCGGCGGCGTTGACGAAGATGGTCGGGATGCCGGCATTGATCATGGTGGCCTTGAGGGTCCCCACCCCCGGCACCTCGAGGTCGTCGACCAGGTTGCCGGTGGGGAACATCGCCCCCTCCCCGTCGGCCGGGTCCATGAACTCCACCGGCACCTCGGCCGCCGGGAAGGTGACGCCGTCGAGCTCGAAGTCGCCGGTCTCCTGCACCGCACCGTTGGTGATCGGCACCCGGGTGACGATGGTCTTGCCGATGTTGGCCTGCCAGATGCGCACGACAGCCACGCCGTTCTCCGGAATGCGCTCGGGGTCCACCAGGCCGTTGCTGATGGCGAAGGGCCCCACGGCGGCGGAGAGGTTGCCGCAATTGCCGCTCCAGTCGACGAAGGGCTTGTCGATGGCGACCTGGCCGAACAGGTAGTCGACGTCGTGATCGGGGCGCTCGCTCTGCGACAGGATGACCGTCTTGCTGGTGCTGGAGGTCGCCCCGCCCATGCCGTCGATCTGCTTCTGGTAGGGATCGGGGCTGCCGATCACCCGCATCAGCAGCCTGTTCCGGGCCTCACCGGGCACCCGGGCGGCCTCGGGCAGGTCCTGCAGGCGGAAGAAGACGCCCTTGCTGGTGCCACCCCGCATATAGGTGGCGGGAATCCTGATCTGGGGGGCATGTGCCATGGAAATCGCTTCCTGTGGACAGGGAGGGGGTCGACCCGGGCCTGGTAGGCGCTGGGTCGACAAGAGGGTTCAACCGATGACAGTCGTTACCCGGCTCAGCCGACCGCTTCCGCCTCGGCTTCCAGGAAGTCCTGGGCGAAGCGCTGCAGCACGCCACCGGCATCATAGATCGACACTTCCTCCTGGGTATCCAGTCGGCAAGTCACCGGCACGTCCCGGCGGTCACCGTTCCGGCGGGTGATGACCAGCGTCAGGGTGGCACGCGGCGTGAACTCGCCGATCACGTCATAGGTCTCGGTGCCGTCGAGGGCCAGGGTCTCGCGGGTGGTGCCAGGCTCGAACTCCAGCGGCAGCACGCCCATGCCGATCAGGTTGGTGCGGTGGATGCGCTCGAACCCCTCGGCGACGATGGCCTCGACACCGGCCAGTCGCACGCCCTTGGCGGCCCAGTCGCGGGACGACCCCTGGCCGTAGTCGGCCCCCGCCACGATGATCAGCGGCTGCTTGCGCGCCATGTAGGTCTCGATGGCTTCCCACATGCGGGTGACCTGACCTTCCGGCTCGATCCGCGCCAGTGAGCCCTGCTTCACCTGGCCGGCATCATCCCGCACCATCTCGTTGAGCAGCTTGGGGTTGGCGAAGGTCGCACGCTGGGCCGTCAGGTGATCGCCCCGGTGGGTGGCGTAGGAGTTGAAGTCCTCCTCCGGCAGGCCCATCTTCGCCAGGTACTCACCCGCGGCGCTGTTCGCCATGATGGCATTGGACGGCGACAGGTGATCGGTGGTGATGTTGTCACCGAGCACCGCCAGCGGACGCATGCCCTTGAGGGTGCGCTCCCTGGCGAGTGCCCCTTCCCAGTAGGGGGGGCGGCGGATGTAGGTACTCTGCGGGCGCCACTCGTAGAGCGGGCTCACCTGGGCACGCGCGCCCTTGTCCACATCGAACATCGGGATATAGGTCTCCCGGAACTGTTCGGGCTTCACGCTCGCCTTGACGATGGCGTCGATCTCCTCATCGCTCGGCCAGATGTCCTTCAGGGTGACGGGGTTGCCGTCCGGGTCATGGCCCAGCACGTCCTTCTCGATGTCGAAACGGATGGTCCCGGCGATCGCGTAGGCCACCACCAGTGGCGGCGAGGCCAGGAAGGCCTGCTTGGCGTAGGGGTGAATCCGCCCGTCGAAGTTGCGGTTGCCGGACAGCACCGCCGTGGCATAGAGGTCACGGTCGATGATCTCCTGCTGGATCATCGGGTCCAGGGCGCCGCTCATGCCGTTGCAGGTGGTGCAGGCAAAGGCCACCACGCCGAAGCCGAGGTCCTCGAGCTCGGGCAGCAGCCTGGCCTCTTCCAGGTACATCCTGACCGTCTTGGAACCCGGCGCCAGGGAGGACTTCACCCAGGGCTTGCGGGTCAGGCCCAGCCGATTGGCGTTACGGGCGATCAGGCCGGCCGCCACCATGTTGCGCGGGTTGCTGGTGTTGGTGCAGCTGGTGATGGCGGCGATGATCACCGCGCCATCGGGCATCTTGCCTGCCTCGTTCTCCACCTTGCCGCTGATGCCGCGCGAGGCCAGCTCCGAGGTCGGCAGCAGGGCATGGGGGTTGGAGGGGCCGGCCAGGGTGCGCGGCACGCTGGACAGGTCGAAGGTCAGCACGCGCTCGTACTCGGCGTTCGCCAGGCTATCGGCCCACAGGCCGGTCTGTCTGGCGAACGTCTCGACCAGCGCCACCTGGTCGTCGTCGCGACCGGTCAACCTGAGGTAGTCGATGGTCTGCTCGTCGATGTAGAACATCGCCGCGGTGGCACCGTATTCCGGTGTCATGTTGGAAATGGTCGCGCGGTCGCCCACGGTCAGCCTCGAGGCACCCTCGCCGAAGAACTCCAGGTAGGCCCCCACCACCCGCTCGCGGCGCAGGAACTCGGTCAGCGCCAGTACCATGTCGGTGCTGGTGATGCCCGGTTGCAGCCTGCCGGTCAGCTCGACGCCGATGATAGCCGGCAGGCGCATCCAGGAAGCACGACCCAGCATCACGCTCTCGGCTTCCAGGCCGCCCACCCCCACCGAGATCACGCCCAGGGCGTCGACCATCGGCGTATGGCTGTCGGTGCCCACGCAGGTGTCGACGAAGGCCACGCGCTTTCCCTTCTCGTCGGGGCGCACCTGCACCACCGGCGACATCTTCTCCAGGTTGATCTGGTGCATGATGCCGTTGCCGGGCGGGATCACGTCGACGTTCTCGAACGCGGTCTTGGTCCAGTCGATGAAATGGAAGCGGTCGTCGTTACGGCGATCCTCGATGGCGCGGTTCTTCTCGAAGGCGTCCTTCTCGAAACCGGCGTGCTCCACGGCCAGGGAGTGGTCGACGATCAGCTGGGTCGGGACCACCGGATTGACCTTGGCGGGGTCCCCTCCCTTGTCGGCGATGGCGTCACGCAGGCCGGCCAGGTCGACCAGCGCGGTCTGACCGAGGATGTCGTGACACACCACGCGGGCCGGGAACCAGGGGAAGTCGAGGTCGCGCTTGCGTTCGATCAGCTGCTTGAGCGAATCGGTCAGCATGGCCGGATCGCAGCGCCGCACCAGGTTTTCCGCCAGCACCCGGGAGGTGTAGGGCAGCGTGTCGTAGGCACCGGGCTTGATCGCCTCGACGGCGGCGCGTGCGTCGAAGTAGTCCAGCTCGGTGCCGGGAAGCGGTTTGCGATAGTCGGTATTCATGGCGTGGCACCATCGGGTCATGGACATAAAGAGAGGTGACAGCAGCGGCTGGCTGGCCGGCGACAAGCCTCCGCGAGGGCGCTGTGAACCCATCCCTGGGCGCTACCGACGCCATCCATGGCGTAGGACCCTCGCTTCGCCTTGTCCCCGGCCCCGCCTTCACCGGGCATAGGCGGACACGTCAGTCACGCTCCTCGATCGGCACCCATACGCTATGCTCGGGGCCGACGTAGTCCGCGCTCGGGCGAATGATGCGGTTGTTGGAGCGCTGCTCGAACACATGGGCACACCAGCCGGTGACACGCGAGCAGACGAAGATCGGCGTGAACAGCTTGGTGGGGATGTCCATGAAGTAGTAGGCGCTGGCGTGGAAGAAGTCGGCGTTGCAGAACAGCCTCTTCTCGCGCCACATGACCGCCTCGACGCGCTCTGAGACTGGGTAGAGCACGCTGTCGCCCACGTCCGCGGCGAGCTTCTTCGACCACTCCTTGATGATGGCGTTGCGCGGATCGGACTCGCGGTAGATCGCGTGGCCGAAGCCCATGATCTTTTCCTTGCGTTCGAGCATGCCCAGGATCTCGCGCTCGGCCTCGTCCGGGGAGGTCCAGTTCTCGAGCATCGCCATGGCCGCCTCGTTGGCACCGCCATGCAGCGGGCCGCGCAGCGAGCCGATGGCACCGGTCACGCAGGAGTGCAGGTCGGAGAGGGTGGAGGCGCAGACGCGTGCGGTGAAGGTCGAGGCGTTGAACTCGTGCTCGGCATAGAGGATCAGCGAGACGTTCATCACCCGGGCGTGCAGCTCGCTGGGGGCCTCGTCGCGCAGCAGGTGCAGGAAGTGGGCGCCCACCGACTCGTCGTCGGTCTCGGTCTCGATGCGCACGCCCTCGTGGGAGTAGCGGTACCAGTAGCAGATGATCGATGGCAGCACCGCCAGCAGGCGATCGGAGGCGTCCTGCTGCTCGTCGAAGCTCTGCTCGGTCTCCAGGTTACCCAGCATCGAGGCGCCGGTGCGCATCACGTCCATGGGGTGGGCGGAGGCCGGAATCTGCTCGAGCACCGCCTTGAGCGCCTGGGGCAGGCCACGCAGGCCCTTGAGCTTGGTGATGTAGGCGTCGAGCTCGGCCTGGTTGGGCAGCTTGCCCTTGAGCAGCAGGTAGGCCACTTCCTCGAAGCGCGCCTTCTCCGCCAGCTCCTCGATGTCGAAGCCACGGTAGGTCAGGCCAGAGCCGGTCTTGCCGACGGTGCACAACGCCGTGCTGCCGGCACTCTGGCCACGCAGGCCGGTACTACTGACGGATTTATCTGCCATGTCGCGTCTCCTCGTCTTGCACTTGGCTGTCGTATGCGTGCTTGTCGTGTCGTTGTTGTCGGGCGTCCGCCACAGCATCCGGCGCGCGCCTCATCGCCACCCGTCTCGGCACTATCAGTCAGTCGGCGCCTTCCTCGAAGAGGGCATCGAGCTTGCGCTCGAAATCGTGGTAGTTGAGAAAGTCGTAGAGCTCGTCGCGGGTCTGCATCAGCTCGACCACGTCCTTCTGGTGCCCCTGGTCGTGGATGCTCTGGTAGACCTTGAGCGCCGCCGCGTTCATGGCGCGGAAGGCCGACAGCGGATAGAGCACCATGCGACAGCCCATCTCGGCGAGCTCCTGCTGGCTGAACAGCGGCGTGGCGCCGAACTCGGTGATATTGGCCAGGATCGGGGCGTCGATGCGCTCGCAGAAGGCGCGGTAGTCATCGAGGGTGTGCACCGCCTCGGCGAAGATGGCATCGGCACCGGCCTCGATGCAGGCGTTGGCACGCTCGATGGCGGCATCCAGCCCCTCCTTCTGGAAGGCGTCGGTACGCGCGATCAGGTAGAAGTCGGGGTCGCACTTGGCATCGGCGGCGGCCTTGATGCGATCGACCATCTCGGCCTGGGAGACGATTGCCTTGTTGGGACGGTGACCGCAGCGCTTCTGGGCGACCTGGTCCTCGAGGTGCACCGCCGCCACCCCGGCACGCTGCATCTCCTTGACGGTACGCGCGATGTTGAAGGCGCCGCCCCAGCCGGTGTCGATGTCCACCAGCAGCGGCAGCTCGGTGGCGCCGGTGATGCGATGGGCATCCTCGACCACGTCGTTCATGGTGGTCATGCCCAGGTCCGGCAGGCCGAAGGAGGCGTTGGCCACACCGCCACCGGAGAGGTAGATCGCCCGGTGACCGACGCGCTCGGCCATCATGGCGGTGTAGGCGTTGATGGTGCCGACGATGGGCAGCGGGCGGCTGGCCTCGAGGGCGGCGCGGAAGCGCGCACCGGGGGTCTGTAGGGTCATGGGATGTCTCCTGGTAAAGTGATCCGGGCCGGCCTCAGGCGGTCGCCTCGTCTTCCTGTGTCAGAATGGCGGCATAGCGGTCGGCGACATTGGCCCGGGAAGCACTGACGTGCCGGCGCATCAGCAGTTCGGCCAGCTCGGCATCGCCGGCCTCGATGGCATCGACGATGCGGTGATGCTCGACGAAGGCGCGCTGGGGGCGCGAGCCGCTGGCACTGAACTGGGTGCGATAGAGCCGCACCAGGTAATAGAGGTCGTCACAGAGTAGCGTCATCAGCATGCGGTTGTGGCTGCCCTGGACGATACGGAAGTGGAAGTCCAGATCGCCCTCGCGCTGATAGTAGGCCTCGCCACGCTTGAGGTCGCTCTGGCGCTCGTGCAGCGCGAGCACCTCGCGCAGCCCGGCGACCTCCTCGCTGGTCATGTGTTCGGCGGCCAGGCGGGCCGCCATGCTCTCGAGCGCCTCCCGCAGGTCGAACAGTTCCAGCAGCTCCTTCATTGACAGCTTGACCACCCGCGCCCCCACATGGGGCACCCGCTCGATCAGGCGATGGGCCTCCAGGCGACGCATCGCCTCGCGCAGTGGGCCCCGGGAGATGCCGTAGGTCTTCGACAGCCCGGGTTCGGTGATCTTGCTGCCCGGCGCCAACTCGCCCCTGACGATGGCGTCCTGGAGCTGCTGGAAGACCCGCTCGGCCAGGGTACGAGCCTCGGGAGTAGCCTGTTCCGGTACGATTGAGTTCATGGCAATTGTCGACAATTAAGTGATAGAAGCACTTTAATCACTGACTAGGAGGCGGTCAACCATCGATTCGGCGCGACATCCTACATCTTTGGTTGTAGACAACCCGCCAGCCAGACCGGACAATGTCGACAATCGCCGTCGCCTCCTTGACAGGGCATCACTGCCCCGAGGAGGCAACGGGAGGGACAAACCGGGGCGCGATGCCTAGAATGGGGCGCCTGTTCAGGGAAGGCACTTTGATGACACCACGACTCGAGATCACCCCCCTGCCCCATCGTGAGGATCCGCTGGCCTACTTCACGGCACTGCGCCACCGCCCCGGTGCCGTACTGCTCGACAGCGGGCGCCCTGCTGCCCCGGGAGGCCGCTATGACATCCTCAGCAGCGACCCGCTGGGCCTGCTCGAGATCGATGCCGCGGGCAGCGTACACGGCGACCCGGCACTCGCCGGTCGCTCCCCCTTTGCCGCCCAGCAGGCCCTGCTCGATCGCCTGCCGGCGACGGTGCCCGACAGCGACCTGCCGTTTCTCGGCGGCCTGATCGGCTACTGGAGCTACGACCTGGCGAGCCAGCTGGAGCCGGTCGCCGGCCGGGCGCAGCGAGTGGTCGACCTCCCCTCGAGTCGCGTCGGCCTGCATGACTGGGCACTGATCCAGGATCAGGTGCGCCGGGAAACCTGGCTGGTGGCCACCCCCGAGCGGCGCCGGCAGGTAATCGGCTGGCTGGATGAAGCGCCCTCTCCGACGGGTGACTTCCGGCTCACCGCCGCCTTCACCGGCGAGCTGGACCGTGACGGCTACCTGCGGCGCTTCGATGCCGTGCAGCGCTATATCCGGGCCGGCGACTGCTACCAGATCAACCTGGCCCAGCGCTTCAGCGCCCCTTACGAAGGCGACCTGTGGGCCGCCTACCTGCGCCTGCGGGAAGCCACGCCGACTCCCTTCGCGGGCTACATGGCCTGGAACGACAAGGCGATCCTGTCGCTCTCGCCCGAGCGCTTCCTGCGCTGCCTCGGCGGCCAGATCGAGGCGCGCCCGATCAAGGGCACCCGCCCCCGCGGCGACACCCCCGAGGAGGACCGGCGTCTCGCCAGGGAGCTCGAGGCGAGCCTCAAGGATCGTGCCGAGAACGTGATGATCGTCGACCTGCTGCGCAACGACCTGGGCCGGGTCTGCCGACCGGGGAGCGTCCGGGTAACGCAACTCTGCGGGCTCGAGAGCTACGCCAATGTCCACCACCTGGTCAGCGTGGTCACCGGCGAGCTGGCTGCGGGGCGTCGCCCCCTGGACCTGCTGGCCGCGGCCTTTCCCGGCGGTTCCATCACCGGCGCCCCCAAGGTGCGGGCCATGCAGATCATCGACGAACTCGAACCCTGCCGGCGCAGCGCCTACTGCGGCAGCCTCGGCTACGTGGACGTGCGCGGTCGCATGGACACCTCCATTGCCATCCGCACCGCCGTGGCCGATCGCGGCCGCCTGCATCTCTGGGGCGGCGGCGGCCTGGTGGCCGACTCAAGAGGCGAGGACGAGTACGTCGAGACCCTGGACAAGATCCGCCACCTGATGGACGCCCTGACGGTCACCGACACTCAGCACGATATGGAATAAGCGCCGACATTTTTCTTCCTTTTTGATATATCCATCCAATGAAACGGTATTGGGGGACGCTCCGCAGGCTTTGGTAGGGTAGGGCCAATTGTCGTCAACGACCTGGAGCCCCCCATGGCATCATCACTCGACGCTATCAACAGTGAACTTGGCAAGGACCCGGAAGCGCTGATTCGCTGGGCCCTGGAACAAGGCGAACGCCCCATCTGCACGACCAACTTCCGCCCTTTCGAAGCGGTCATCCTGCACATGGTCACGCGCCAGCGGCCGGACATCCCGGTGGTGTGGATGGACAACGGCTACAACACGGAAGCCACCTACCGCTTCGCCGACGAGCTGGTCCAGCGGCTCGACCTCAACCTGATCACCTATCTGCCGCGCCGCTCACGGGCTCACCGGGAAGCCGTGGAGGGGCCGATGCCGGGCATCGAGGATCCTCGCCACGAGGCCTTTACCCGGGAAGTGAAGCTGGAGCCCTTCGAGCGGGCGCTGCAGGAAATGGCGCCGGATGTCTGGTTCACGGCGCTGCGCGCCGAGGACACCCCGGAGCGCGCGCGCATGGCCCCCGTCAGCCGCAATGCCGGTGGCCTGCTGAAGGTGTCACCGCTGCTGCACTGGAGCGCCCGGGACATGTACCAGTACCTGCAGGCCCACGACCTGCCCAACAATTTCGACTACTTCGACCCCACCAAGGTCGAGGAGAAGCGCGAGTGCGGCCTGCACCTGCAGCACTGAGCCGGCTCAACGCACCGGCAGCGTGATGCTCTCGAACAGCCCCTGTTCATGGCGTGGCCCCGCGGTCATGGCGGCATCGACCAGGTCGCGGTCCAGGTGCGAGGCGAAGCGCTGGAGGAAGTCGTACATGTAGCTGCGCATGAAGGTGCCACGACGAATGCCGATCTTGGTGGTGGAGCTCTCGAACAGGTGCCCGGCATCGAGCGCCACCAGATCGGTGTCCTGTTCCGGATCCACCGCCATGTGGGCGACGATCCCCACCCCCATGCCCAGGCGCACATAGGTCTTGATCACGTCGGCATCGGCGGCGGTCAGCACCACGTTGGGCGTCAGGCCACGGGCCCTGAAGGCGTCGTCGAGCTGGGAGCGGCCGGTGAAGCCGAACACATAGGTGACCAGCGGATGTGCGGCCAGCGCCTCGAGAGTCAGGGTCTCGAGCTGGGCCAGGGGATGCCCCCTGGGCACCAGCACGCAGCGGTTCCAGCGATAGCAGGGCAGCAGCACCAGGTCGTTGAACAACTCCAGCGATTCGGTGGCGATGGCGAAATCGGCCTGGCCGTCGCTGACCATCTGGGCGATCTGCTTGGGTGTGCCCTGCTGCATGTGCAGGGCCACGTCCGGATACTTGCGGGTGAAGTCGCGGATCACCGGAGGCAGCGCGTAGCGAGCCTGAGTGTGGGTGGTGGCAATCGACAGGCTACCGCGGCGCTCGTCGCTGTGCTCCTGGGCCACTTCCTTGATATTCTCGGTCAGGCGCAGCACCTGGCCGGCCAGCTCGATGATCGCCTGTCCCGCCGGCGTGACCCGGGTGAGGTGCTTGCCGCTGCGGGCGAAGATCTCCACGCCGAGCTCGTCCTCCAGCAGGCGAATCTGCTTGGAGATGCCCGGCTGCGAGGTAAAGAGGCTCTGGGCCGTCGCCGACACGTTGAGATTGTGACGTGTGACTTCCCAGATATAGCGCAGCTGCTGAAGTTTCATGGTGGACTCGGCTCCCTCTACCGCCCGGCGATGCGATACACGATAGTGATTAAAGTGGCATCATGTAATCACTATATAGCATAAAAGAAAACCGGCCAGATCGGTCCTCCTCCCGGCCCACGATAGCCGGGAGCTATGGCACGACTAGCGGGCCGCCATTTGCCAGCGACCCGGTCGGCCGCTAACATCAGCCGACCAGACACGCCCCAGGCGTGCCACCCCGATCCGCTCGATGCAGCGCAACGTAACTGGAGAATCACATGGCCAACAACGTCGATGTCACCAATGCCAACTTCGAGCAGGAAGTCCTCAAGGCCGAAACGCCGGTCCTGCTGAAGTTCTGGGCCCCCTGGTGCGGTCCCTGCAAGGTGATGGCACCGGTGGTCGACGAGGTCGCCGAGGAGCGTACCGGCAACCTCAAGGTCGTCAGCATCAACGTCGACGACGCCCCGGAGATCGCCGCCGAACAGGGGGTGCGTGGTGTCCCCACCGTGATGCTGTTCAAGTCGGGCAGCAAGGTGGCCTCCCTGGTCGGTGCCCAGTCCAAGTCGCAACTGGCGCAGTTCATCGATCAGAACGCCTGATCGGTTCCCGCTGGAACGGCCACTTCGCCCCCGGCCCCGGCCGGGGCGAAGTCGTTTCGAGACCCCGCGGTCGCCTCAGGCCCCGCCATCGCGTTGCGAGGGTGGCTGGTCGGCATCCTCGATGTCGTCGTCGACGAACCGCTCGCCGGGTCCCAGCAGGTGGGCGATCCAACGGGTATCGGGATGGCTGTCGAGGGCGATCTTGAGCGTCATGGTCAACACCACCGAGAGCAGCATCCCCACCGCACCGAACACCCAGCCCCATACCACCAGCGAGAGGAAGGCCACGAAGGTCGAGAGCCCCAGTGCTCGTCCCATGACGCGTGGTTCCACCAGGTTGCCGAGCACGAAGTTGATCACCAGATAGGCCGCGGCCAGCAACATCGCCGACAACAGCCCGCCATCCTGAGACACCAGCAACAGCAGGACCGGCGGAATGGCGGCGATGGCCGAGCCGATATTGGGGATGAAGTTGAGGGCAAAGGCGAGCACGGCCCACAGCAGGGGAAAATCCACGCCCACCAACACACAGGCCAGCCAGACCAGCGCCCCGGTCACCAGGCTGATCATCGTCTTGACGGCCAGGTAACGCTTGAGCGTCAGGCTGAACTCGCTGAAACGACGCAGGCTCGGCGCCGGATTGGCCAGCGCCCGCGAGACCTTGTCGCGGAAGTTGAGCGTCTCGAACAGCATGAACACCACCAGCAGTGCCACCACCATGCTCTGCACCAGCAGATTGCCCAGCTCACCGAGCAGCGCCGTCACCCAGACGCCATCGTCCTCGATCTCCAACAGCCTCGCCAGGCGTTCCGGGTCGATGGCGAGCCCCATGGTGGCGAGCCGGTCGAGGAGGCTCAGGTAGTACTCGTAGAGGCGCGTCTCGATGCCCGGCAGGGCCTCGACGAAGGTGCCGAAGCTGTTCACGACCAGCAGCCCCAGCAGGGACAGGAAGGCCCCGATCACCAGCAGGGTGAGCCAGACCGCCAGACGCAGGCTCAGCCCCAGGCGATGGAGCCACTGCACCGGTGCCGTACAGACCACCGCGATGAACAACGCCAGCAGCAACGGCACGATCAGGTCCGACCCGGCCTTCATGCCGGCAATGATGATCACCAGGGCCGCCAGGGCCAGGATGAGGTTGAGGGGAACGGTCCGCAAGGACTCGTCGTCCGGAAGGCGCATGCCGGGGTCCCTACCAGCCAGTGAACGCCCATGATGCCGCCTGCCGGGCGCGGGTACAAACCGTTTGAAACACCACGGAGAAGGTGCAGATTCGATGGACGCCGTCCCGACCACGGAACCACGGCTGACGTCGGCGCTCGAAGCGGGGCACGGTATCATGCCGCCGTTTACACTGCCCGTCGCAAGGAGGCTTCCATGTCGCTCGCTCTCTTCCCCCGGCAGCTGCTGCTGGGTGCCCTGCTCGTCGTCACGCCGCTGATCGCCACCCCCACGCTGGCCGAGGAGTCCCGCTCGCGGCTCGATGTCCAGGCCGAGGCCCAACTGGACGTGATACCCGACCGCGCCACCCTCAGCGCCCGCCTCTGGGAGCGCACGCCGGCCATCGCCCGGCGAGACGCCACCGCCAACGACCCCGACGCCCTGCGCGAGGCCCGCGACCGCCTGGAGGCGCGTGCCGCCACCCTGATCCGTACCCTGGCAGAGGCCGGCCTGGAGCGCGAGGCGATCAGCGCCGGCTCGCTGAACGTGCAGCCCGAACACCTGCCCGGCGAGAGGCACGGAGACGACGATCGCGAGACGCTGGTGCGCACCCGCCTCGAGCGCCCCTTCCGGCTCGAGGTAGAGGACCTGGAACGCCTGCCGCTGCTGCTCGATGCCCTGACCGAGGCCGGTGTCGATGCGCTGGATGGCGTGACCTACGACCTCGCCGACCGCGACGCCGCCACCGACGAGGCGCTGGTCAAGGCACTGGAAAAGGCCCGTCACAAGGCCGAGCTGATGGCCGAAACGCTGGGCGTGTCGCTGGGCCCGGTGACCAGCATCGCCGAGACCCGCGCCCCGATCTACGCCCCGCGCATGATGGCCATGAGCGCCGACGCCAGGGAGAGCGCCCCCCAGGGCGAGTATCGCCCCGGCACCATCACCATCGAGGCGGGGGTCAGCGTCAGCTGGGATATCGAGCCGTAGCGCCGAGCAGAATGCTCGCGGATAAAGACTGGAGCAAGCGGCGCCGGGGACGGGTCGGAGCGGAGGTCATTCCTCAAGGAAGAGGAATGTAGCGCCCAGGGAAGGGTTCACAGCGCCTCCGCGCAGGCCTGTCGCCGGGAAAGCCGCGACGACAGGCCCCTGATGCTTAGACGTTGATGGTCGCGATCCCGCCCATATAGGGCCGCAACACCTCCGGAATGGTGATGGAACCGTCGGCGTTCTGGTGGTTCTCCATCACCGCGATCAGGCAGCGCCCCACCGCCAGGCCGGACCCGTTGAGGGTATGCAGCAGCTGCGGCTTCTTCTGCTCGGGGTGGCGGAAGCGCGCCTGCATGCGCCGTGCCTGGAAGGCCTCGCAGTTGGACACCGAGGAGATCTCGCGGTAGGTCGACTGGCTCGGCAGCCATACCTCGAGGTCGTAGGTCTTGGCGGCGCCGAACCCCATGTCACCGGTACAGAGCGTGACGACACGATACGGCAGCTCCAGCGCCTGGAGGATCGCCTCGGCGTGGCCGCGCATCTCCTCCAGCGCCTCGTAGCTGCGCTCGGGCTCGACCATCTGCACCATCTCGACCTTGTCGAATTGGTGCTGGCGGATCATGCCGCGGGTGTCGCGGCCGTGGGAGCCCGCCTCGCTGCGAAAACACGGCGTATGGGCGGTGAGCCTCAGCGGCAGCGCCTTGTAGTCGAGGATCTCGTCGCGGGCGAAGTTGGTCAGCGGCACCTCGGCGGTGGGAATCAGGTGATAGCCGCGCTCGTCGTCGAGGCGGAACAGGTCCTCGCCGAACTTGGGCAGTTGCCCCGTTCCGAAGAGCGAGTCGGCGTTGACCATATAGGGCACATAGCACTCCTCATAGCCGTGCTCGAGGGTCTGCTTGTCGAGCATGAACTGGGTCAGCGCCCGATGCAGCCGCGCGATGGGGCCGCGCATCACCGCGAAGCGCGCGCCGGTCAGCTTGGCCGCCAGGTCGAAGTCCAGGTCATTCCTGAGCGCCCCCAGGTCCACGTGATCCCTGACCTCGAAGTCGAAGGCCCTCGGCGTGCCCCAGCGGTGCAACTCGACGTTCTCCTCCTCGCTCTCGCCCACCGGCACGCTGTCGTGGGGCAGGTTGGGCAGGCCGCTGGTCACCTCGTCCCATTCGACCTGCACCTCGGCCAGCCGCGCCTTGGCGGCATCGAGGCGATCGCCCAGGTCGCTCACCTCGTCGAGCAACGGCTGGATGTCCTCGCCCGAGGCCTTGGCCTTGCCGATCGCCCTGGAGCGGGTGTTGCGCTCGCTCTGCAGGGACTCGGTCTCGGCCTGCAGCTCGCGACGCCGGGACTCCAGCGCCTCGAGTCGCTCGGTGTCGAGGACGAAGCCCCGCTTGGCCAGTCGTTGGGCGACTATCTCGAGGTCGCCGCGCAGCAGTTTGGGATCGAGCATGGAATCCGGTCCGTTGCAGTCGGTGAAGTCACAGGGCAATGCAGCCGGCCTTGTCGCTCAGGTTGCGCCACGGACAGGCCTGCGAGGAGGCGCTGTGAACCCATCCCTGGGCGCTACATTTGCCATCCAGGGCGGGACCTCCTCTCCGGCCTGTCCCCGGCGCTTCCACTATGGCTAACCGTGATTGCCCAAGGGAAGTCAAAAAATCAGGCCGTCCATTGTAGGCAAAAGGCCCTCGCTGCGCCACGCGCCACCGACCGCGGGATGCGCCCCACCGCCCTGTCGCGGTAAAGTAGGCCCATCCCCTTCTGTCCGCCCGGCATTACCCTGGTATTGCCCCGGCGGCGCCACCACCGAATACGACACCATGATCGCACGACTGGACACCGCCGACTCGCCCACCCTCCCGGGCCAGGACGCGCCTTACCTGCGCTTTCTCGAGGCCCTCGAGGCCGCCGGCTTCGAGGGCGAGATCGCCCCCGACTATGCCAACCGCACGGTACTGGCCACCGATAACTCCATCTACCAGCGTCTGCCCCAGGCGGTGCTCTACCCCAGGGGGGCAGAGGATCTCGAGCGCATCGCGCACCTCGCCGGCCAGGTGGAACATCGCCGGGTAGTGCTCACCCCCCGCGGTGGCGGCACCGGCACCAACGGCCAGTCGCTCACCGACGGCCTGGTGGTGGATGTCTCCCGGCACATGAACCGCGTCCTCGACATCGACGTCGAGAACCGCCGGGTGCGGGTCCAGGCCGGGGTGGTCAAGGACCAGCTCAATGCCGCATTGAAGCCCCACGGGCTGTTCTTCGCCCCCGAGCTCTCCACCTCCAACCGGGCGACCATCGGCGGCATGATCGCCACCGACGCCAGCGGCCAGGGCAGCTGCGAGTACGGCAAGACCCGCGACCATGTGCTGGAGCTCGACAGCGTGCTGCTGGGCGGCGAGCGCCTGGTCAGCCGCCCGGTCGACGACGGCGAGCTGGAGGCCCTCTGCGCGCGCGACGACGCCACCGGCCGCGCCTACCGCACCGCCCGCGAGATCATCGACACCCAGGGCGAGCTGATCACAGACACCTTCCCGCCACTCAACCGCTGCCTGACCGGCTACGACCTGGCGCATCTCAGGGACGCGGAAGGGCGTCTCGATCTGAACAGCCTGCTGTGCGGGTCGGAGGGCTCGCTGGGCTTTTTGAACGAGGCAGTGCTCAATGTGCTGCCGATCCCCCGGCACTCGACGCTGGTCAACGTGCGCTACGCCGGCTTCATGGACGCCCTGCGCGATGCCAAGGCGCTGATGGCGAGCAGCGCGGCGCCCACCTCCATCGAGACGGTGGACGACACCGTGCTGCTGCTGGCCATGGAGGACTTCGTCTGGGACAGCGTGGGGGAGTTCTTTCCGGCCGGGGAGACGCCGGTACGCGGCATCAACCTGGTCGAGTTCAACGACGACGACCCCGAGCGCCTGGCCGAGCGGGTCGACGCCTTCTGCTGCCATCTGAAGGAGGACGCCAGCGTCGAGCGCCTGGGCTATACCCTGGCCGAGGGGCACGACGCCATCAAGCGGGTCTACGGCATGCGCAAGCGCGCGGTGGGCCTGCTCGGCAATGCCAAGGGCGAGAAGCGCCCCATCCCCTTCGTCGAGGACACCGCGGTGCCCCCGGAGCACCTGGCGGACTTCATCACCGAGTTCCGCGCCGCCCTGGATGCCCGCGGCCTGGCCTACGGCATGTTCGGACACGTGGACGCCGGGGTGCTGCACGTGCGCCCGGCCATCGACATGAAGGACCCCGAGCAGGAGCGGCTGATTCGCGAGGTCTCCGACGAGGTGGCCGAACTGACCCACAAGTACCACGGCCTGCTGTGGGGCGAGCACGGCAAGGGCGTGCGCTCCGAGTACGCGCCCAGCTTCTTCGGCGCGCTCTACCCCTGCCTGCAGCGGATCAAGGCCGCCTTCGACCCCCACAACCAGTTGAACCCCGGCAAGATCGCGACTCCCGATAGCGCGCCTATCCAAACCCTCTCCGACGAGGGGGCATCGGGGGCAGGTCGCAGGGTCGGAGCCCTTAGCCCGCCCGACGCCGTCACGGAACAGGCCACCGAGGCACAGCCGGTCAAGTGGGTCGACCCGGGCCTGCTGACCATCGACGGCGTGCCCACCCGCGGCCAGCTCGACCGCCAGATCGACGAGCGTGTCTGGCAGGCCCACAGCGCCGCCGTCTACTGCAACGGCAACGGCGCCTGCTACAACTACGACCCCGATGACGCCATGTGCCCGTCGTGGAAGGCCACCCGCGAGCGGGTCCAGTCGCCCAAGGGGCGCGCCAGCCTGGTGCGCGAATGGCTGCGCCTGCAGGGCGCGGCCGGCATCGACCTGGTGGAGGAGTCGAGGAAGAAGCAGGCCGAGGGCGCCTGGGGCTTCGTCAAGGACTTCCCGCTGCGGCTCAAGAACACCCTGGCCCAGCGGCGCGGCGAGGCGGATTTCTCCCACGAGGTCTACCACGCCATGGCCGGCTGCCTGGCCTGCAAGTCCTGCGCCGGCCAGTGCCCGGTCAAGGTCAATATCCCCGAGGCACGTTCCCAGTTTCTCGAGGTCTACCACGGCCGCTACCTGCGCCCGCTGCGCGACTACCTGATCGGCGGCCTGGAATTCCTGGTGCCGACGCTCTCCAAGGTGGCGCCGCTCTATAACGCCGCCCTCGGCAATCGCCTGGTCGACCGCCTGCTGGCCGGGCCCATCGGCATGGTCGACAGCCCGCGACTGTCACGGGCCAGCCTCGGCAAGCAGCTCAAGGCCTGGAGCGTCGCCGAGGCCACCCCCACCTCGCTCGGCCTGCTCACCGAAGCCCAGAAGGCCCGCAGCGTGGTGATCGTCCAGGACGCCTTCACCAGCTACTTCGAGGCCCGGCTGGTGATGGACATCGTCGAGCTGCTCGCGCGGCTCGACGTGCGGGTCTTCGTCGCCCCCTACGCCCCCAACGGCAAGCCGCTCAACGTCCAGGGCTTCCTCGGCGCCTTCGCGCGCACCGCCGAGCAACAGGCCCGGCGGCTGCGCACGCTGGCCGAGTTCGGCGTGCCCCTGGTGGGCGTCGACCCGGCCATGACCCTCACCTACCGCCAGGAGTACGTGAAGGCGCTGGGACCTGAGGCCGTGCCCGAGGTGCTGATGCTCCAGGAGTGGCTGGTCGCTCAGACCCCGACCCTGGCCTCCCGCCTCGCGCCGGCACGCCGCGACGACGATACGTCACCGGCGAGCTACCGCCTGCTCTCCCACTGCACCGAGGCCACCAACGCCCCGGGCAGCCCCAAGGCGTGGCAGCAAGTGTTCACCGCCTTCGGCCTCGAACTCGAGCTGGTCGCCACCGGCTGCTGCGGCATGTCCGGCACCTACGGCCATGAGGCGCGCAACCGCGCAACCTCCCGGGCCATCTATGGTCTCTCCTGGCAGAAGGTCGTGGAAGACGCGGCCAACACCGGACGCCTGCTGGCCACCGGCTACTCCTGCCGCAGCCAGGTCAAGCGGCTCTCCGACCGGGCCCTGCCGCACCCGCTGCAGGCCCTGCTCACGGAGCTCAAGCGGCGCGGCTGAGCCAGCACAAAAAAGCGCCTACCGGTAAAACCACCGGTGGACGCTTTGTCTAATTCACTCAGGAGCCCATCGAGCCTGGATTCAGGAAACGAGAGGCGACCCCATGAACCGCACCCTGATCCTGATCGGCCTGCTCATCGTCGCCATCGGCCTGCTCTGGCCCTGGCTCTCCAAGCTACCGCTTGGCCAGCTCCCCGGCGATATCGTCATCCGACGTGAGAACTTCTCCTTCTACTTTCCCATCACCACCATGATCCTGGCCAGCCTGGTACTGTCGGGGATATTGTGGTTGTTCAATCGGTGAGAGACAAGAAGTAATAATCTATGTTGACAGACACCGCCGCCAACACGTGCAGCTTTGAAGTGGAGGCGAAGCCGCCTACGAAAAAGCTGTCGCCGCCATTGGCCCGGTTATGACTTGATGCGTTTAGCATACTTTTTGACCACCAGATCATAGGACTCATTCAGCAAAGGAGCCAAGTCTTCGATCATGGTTTTGTCGGGATTGAGAACACATACCCAAGACATCCACGCATAGACCGCAACCAAACCCCGATACTGGTCAAGAATGTACTCCGAGATTTCCTTTTCCGCACTTTACCCCCTTGGTCATAACGCTGCGCACACCGGCGCGAGCTTGCGAGCGTCAGGCGGCCGAAGGCTGCGCAGTGCTGCGCTTGATCATGTGTTTGTGTGAGGTGTAATGGTATTTACCTGACAGTCGGCCACTGACAGCAAAGTGGCCATAGTGCCCCCCCGTGGGTTATAGAACGAGTGTCTGACGCTCGGCTGTAACACCATGAGGAAACCACTATGACCACCGAGGAAAAGGTAGCACGACGCAAGCTCAGCCTCCTAGAGCTGGCCAAGGATCTCCAGAACGTCAGCGTTGTAACCAGGGACGAATATCGACCACGCGCATCCCTGCCGCTTGCGCCGCTTGGAGCCCTGCATCCCCGTCCTCAAAAGCCACGCAGTCCCTCGGGGTGACCGCGATCCGTTCCGCCGCCATCAAAAATACATCTGGTGCCGGTTTTGGGCGGCCAGCCTCCTGCGAACTGATCACCGCGTCAAACAACTCAAGAATGCCAATCGCTCGCAAGGAGGCTTCCGCTGATGCCTTGGTACTCCCAGTTGCCACTGCCATAGGGAGATGCCGATGAAAGCGGCGCGCAATATCTACCACCGCCGCCACGGGGCGCAGTGCACTGGTCGGTAGACTGTGAAAATAGGCATCACGTTCCGCCGCGATACTCTTGGCATCGACCGTCAGTCCTTTTTCCGCGGCCAAGCGACGGACGATCTCGTCCACGGGCACACCAGCCCATTGATAAAAGCGCGCCTCCGTGAAGTCCAAGTTGTGACGGCGCAGGACGGTTACCCAGGCGTGGTAATGCAAGGGCATCGAATCGACAAGGGTGCCATCGCAATCGAAAATCAACCCTCGGCACCCCAGAGGCAAGGCCCAGTTCATCGTCGTCGCTCCTATGGTGATGGCGATAGTGGCGGCGGGCCGTCGGCCCACACCCCCCATGCCTGCAATAGAGCTACTTCCGCCCTACCCTGCACGCTGCGATGGCGCCGCCATCCATGCGGTAGTCCCTGCGCTTATTGCAATCACGCTGCCTTAGCCTCTGAGATTACGCAGGCAGGAGGGGTTGTGCAAAACGGGGGCGGCACGCGGTTCAACGCGACTCGCATGGCGAGGCCTGAACGGCGCAGCCAGATGACGCCACCGGAGCGAGGCGGCGTTCGATAGCGGGTATCAACGACAACGGGGCCGCCCAGCAGGACGGCCCCGTTGTCGTGTCTTCGGCCTCTTCAGAAGAACAGCCGCCGCAGCGCCTCGCCGGGGTCGTCCTCGCGCATGAAGGCCTCCCCCACCAGGAAGGCGTTGACGTCGTGCTCGCGCATGCGCAGCACGTCGGCCTGGGTATGGATGCCCGATTCGGTAACCACGGTGACGCCGGCGGGGATGCGCGGCAGCAGCTCCAGGGTGGTCTCGAGTCGGGTATCGAAGGTGTGCAGGTCGCGGTTGTTGATGCCCACCAGGCTGAGGTCGAGCTTGAGCGCCCGGTCCAGCTCCAGCACGTCATGGACTTCCACCAGCACGTCCATGCCGAGCTCCACGGCCTGGCGGTGCAGGTCGGCCATCTGGACGTCGTCCAGGGCCGCGGCGATCAGCAGGATGCAGTCGGCGCCGATGGCCCGGGCCTCGCTGACCTGGTAGCCGTGGGTGATGAAGTCCTTGCGGATCACCGGAAGCGAGCAGGCCTCACGGGCCTCGACCAGGAAGTCCTCGTGGCCCTGGAAGAAGTCGGCATCGGTGAGCACCGAGAGGCAGGCCGCGCCGCCCGTGGCGTAGCTGGCGGCGATCTCCGCCGGGTGGAAGTCCTCGCGCATCACGCCCTTGGAGGGTGAGGCCTTCTTGATCTCGGCGATCACCGCCGGGTCGCCCTCGGCGATCAGGCGCTCCAGCGCCGCCACGAAGCCGCGCGGGGCATCCTGCTCGCCGGCCAGACGCAGCAGCTCCTGCTCGGGGACGGCACGGCTCCGCTCGGCGACTTCCTCATCCTTGCGGGCCAGGATGCGGGTCAGGATGGTGGGGGTACCTCCCCGGGAAGACGTCATATCGAACTCCTTATCGAGGAATGGCCAAGGGGATAGCCGGGCAATCCCTACTGCTGGTAGACCCGGGTGAAGAGGGCCAGCTCGCGGAGCTTCTCGAGCGGCATGTGGGAGGCCTGGGCATCCTGGGCCAGCACCACGCCCTCCTTGAGGTTGTCGGCCACGCCGGCCGCATAGAGCGCCGCCCCGGCGTTGAGGGCGACGATATCCGCGGCGGGCCCCTCGCCTTCGAGGGCCTGCTTGACCAGGCGCAGGCTGTCCTCGGCGGTCTGCACGCGCAGCGGATCCAGCGACTGGCGCTCGATACCGAGCTCCTCGGGGGTGATGACGTACTCGCGGATCTCACCGTCCTTGAGCTCCGCCACCTGGGTCGAGCATGCCAGCGAGATCTCGTCGAGGCCATCCTCGGCATGCACCACCAGCACGTGCTGGCTACCCAGGCGCCGCAGCACCTCGGCCATCAGTGGCACCAGCTCGGCGGAGTAGACACCGAGCAGCTGGTTGGGAGTCCCGGCTGGATTGGTCAGCGGCCCGAGGATGTTGAACAGGGTGCGCACGCCCATCTCGCGGCGCGGGCCCACCGCATGACGCATGGCCGGGTGGTGGTTGGGGGCGAACATGAAGCCCACGCCCACCTGCTCGATGCAGCGCGCCACCTGGCCGGCGTCCAGGTCGAGGTGGATGCCGGCCACGGCGAAGAGGTCGGCGCTGCCCGAGGAGGAGGAAACGCCGCGGTTGCCGTGCTTGGCGACGTGAGCGCCGGCGGCGGCGACCACGAAGCTGGCCGCGGTGGAGACGTTGAACAGGTTGGCGCCGTCGCCGCCGGTGCCGACGATGTCGACCACGTTCTCGGTGTGGAGCGTCACCGGCTTCATCAGCTCGCGCATCACCTGGGCGGCGGCGCTGATCTCCTCGGCGGTCTCGCCCTTCATGGCCATGCCGATCAGGAAGCCGGCGATCTGGGCGTCGCTGGCCTCGCCGGTCATGATCTGGCGCATCACCTCGTGGGTGTCGGCGAAGCTCAGGTTCGCGCGGCGCATCACCGCGGCGATGGCGTCTCTCATCTGCATCGGATGGGTCTCCTCTCGCTCAGCGGCGTTTCAGGAAATTGGCCAGCAACTCATGCCCCTGGCGGGTCAGGATCGACTCGGGGTGGAACTGCACCCCCTCGACATCCAGCTCGCGGTGACGCAGCCCCATGATCACCCCCGGGGTGACGTCGTCGTCATCGGTCCAGGCGGTGACCTCGAGGCATGCCGGCAGGTTCTCCCGCGCCACTATCAGGGAATGATAGCGGGTCACCTCCAGCGGATCCTCGAGCCCCTCGAATACCCCCTGCTGGCCATGGCGGATCCGCGAGGTCTTGCCGTGCATCACCCGGGGGGCCCTGACCACCTGGCCGCCGTAGACCTGGCCGATCGCCTGATGGCCGAGGCAGACGCCGAGGATGGGCAGCTTCCCGGCAAAGTGGCGGATCGCCGCCATGGAGATACCGGCCTCGTTGGGCGTGCAGGGCCCCGGCGAAATCACCAGGTGACTGGGCGAGAACGCCTCGATCTCCTCGAGGGCGATGGCGTCGTTGCGGTGGGTGACCACCTCGGCCCCCAGCTCGCCCAGGTACTGCACCACATTGAAGGTGAAGCTGTCGTAGTTGTCGATCATGCAGACTTTCATGGTCTTTCTCTCTCCCGCACCTCGGGGCGCTCGCCCGGCCATGGCCGGCGGTGGATAAGGGGCGTGGCGCCTACTCGAGATTGTCGAGGCCACGTTCGGCCATGGCCACGGCGCGGAACAGGGCGCGTCCCTTGTTGAGGGTCTCCTGCCACTCCATCTCGGGCACCGAGTCGGCCACGATACCGGCGCCGGCCTGGACGTGGAGCTCGCCATCCTTGATCACCGCGGTGCGGATGGCAATGGCGGTATCCATGTTGCCGTGCCAGGAGAGGTAGCCCACGGCGCCGGAGTAGATGCCGCGCTTGACCGGCTCCAGCTCGTCGATGATCTCCATGGCGCGGATCTTGGGCGCGCCGGAGAGCGTTCCCGCCGGGAAGGTCGCCCGCAGCACGTCCATGGCCGACAGCCCGGGCTTCAACCGGCCGGTGACGTTGGAGACGATGTGCATCACGTGGGAGTAGCGCTCCACCACCATCTGGTCGGTGACCTTCACCGAGCCGGTCTCGCTGATGCGCCCCACGTCGTTGCGGCCCAGGTCGATCAGCATCAGGTGTTCGGCCACCTCCTTGGGGTCCCCCAGCAGGTCGGCCTCCAGCGCCCTGTCCTCGTCTTCCGTCCTGCCCCGCACCCGGGTACCGGCGATCGGCCGCACGGTGACCTCGCCATCCTCGAGGCGGGTGAGGATCTCCGGCGAGGAGCCCACCACCTGGTGGTCGTCGAGGTTGAGGAAGAACATGTAGGGCGAAGGGTTGAGGCTGCGCAGCGCCCGGTAGAGGTCCAGGGGCGAGGCCCGGTAGGGGATCGACATGCGCTGCGAGGGCACGCACTGCATGATGTCGCCGGCCAGCACGTACTCCTTGATCGTCTCCACCGCGGCCTTGAAGCCCGCCTCGGTGAAACCGGAAGTGAAGTGCCCCTCCTCCACCGCCGCCCGGCCGGTGCCGGGGCTGATGGTGTTGAAGGTGGCGCTGCGCAGGCGGGTCTCCAGGCGCTCGAGCCGGTCCAGGGCGCCCTCGTAGGCCGCCTCCTCGACCGGGTCGGCATGGGTCCAGAGGGTCAGCCGGCCGGAGAGGTTGTCGAATACCACCAGGTCGTTGCAGACCATCAGCAGGATGTCCGGCACGCCGATGGGATCGGGCTTCTCGACGCCCCGCAGGCGCGGTTCGATATAGCGGATGGTATCGTAGCCAAAGTAACCCACCAGGCCGCCATCGAAACGTGGCTGGTCGTCGAGTCGCGGCACCTTGAAGCGCGACTGGAACTGCTCGATCCAGGCCAGCGGATCCTCGACTTCCGTGGCGCCCTGGCGCTCGCCATCGACGACATGAGTGACGGTGAAACCACGCACCTCGATGCGCTCGCGACACGGCAGGCCGATGATCGAGTAACGCCCCCACTTCTCACCACCCTGCACGGACTCCAGCAGGAAGGTCCAGGGCTCGTCGGCGAGCTTCAGGTAGGTGGACAGGGGCGTGTCGAGATCGGCCAGCACCTCGCGGGTGACCGGAATGCGGTTGTAGCCGGCCGCCGCCAGCTCATGGAAACGTTCGGGGGTCATCATGCCCGGATCCTCGATGATGGAAGTCGGCGATGGTGGTATCGGAGACGAGCGGCAGCCCGCTCAGCGGTGGAGCGTCACCATCGCCAGCCGCCGGGCACGGCGAGCGGCGCAGTCGGGAAGGCAGCAACCGTCAGGGGGTCACCGCCACGAGAGGAGAGGTCATCCAGCGTCATGCGGCCGTCCATCGAAGCGTTTCCCGCGCGGGGAAGTGTGATAGCGAAAACATATTGACCAGGCAGTGCTCATAGCGACAGCCAAAGTTACCCTAAACGAGTTCCGCCAGCGATTCAACCACGGCATCGGGGCCGCTGTCGCGCACCGGCTCCCCGTGGTTGTAGCCATAGGGCACCGCCAGGGTGCGAAAACCCGCGGCCCGGCCCGCGGCGATGTCGTGGCGCGAGTCCCCCACCATCAGGCAGGCCTCGGGCGCCACACCAAAGTGGGCCGCCACGTGCCGCAACGGCGCCGGGTCGGGCTTCTTCTGCGGCAGACTATCGCCGCCCAGGCAGAGGGCGAAGTGATGTTCGAGCCCGAAGCCCGTGAGGATGGGCGCGATAAAGGCATACGGCTTGTTGGTCACCAGCGCCAGGGGCACTGCCTTCTCTCGCAGGGCGTCCAGGCACTCCCGCACGCCGGGGTAGAGCCGGGTGTGGGCGCCGGGATCGCGGCCATAGTGCGCCAGAAAGGCGGCATGGGCGCGAGCCAGCAGGGCGCTGTCGATATCCGGCGAGGCGCCGGGGACTGATCGTAGAGGGGGTCCTATGCCAGGGATGGCATCGGTAGCGCCCAGGGAGGGGGTCACAGCGCCCCCTCGGAGATCAGTCGCCGGATCAGCCTCGCCGCTTCTGGCGAGGACCGCATGACGCAGAGCCCGCTCCATCAATACCAGCGAGCCGTTGCCCACCCAGTCGCGCACTCGTGCCTCGCCGGCGACCGGCAGGCCCAACTCGACCAGGCTGGCGTCCACCGCCACCGCCAGGTCGGGTACCGAATCGATCAGGGTGCCGTCCAGGTCGAAGGCCACCAGGGAAACCCCTTCCAGCAAGCGATGCATCGCCACTCCTCCTGCGCGGTTGTCACGGCACTCTACCCGGCCAACGGGCTTCATGCATGTAATATTACGAAAAAATATGCGCCACGACGCCCCCGGACCATAGGCAGCCGCCGCGGGGGCCGCTATGCTGGAAGCGTTTTCATCACCCTTCCCTATCACTTTCACTCAGGAGTCTCCCATGACACCACCCCGTATCGTGGTGGTCGGCGGCGGAGCCGGCGGCCTCGAACTGGTCACCCGCCTCGGCCGACGCCTCGGCCGGCGCGGCAAGGCCGAGATCGTATTGGTGGACCGCAACGCGACCCACATCTGGAAGCCACTGCTGCACGAGGTCGCCACCGGCGCCCTGGATTCCGGGCTTGACGAGATCGCCTATCAGGGGCACGCCCGGGCCCATGGCTACCGCTTCCAGCGTGGCACCCTGTGCGACCTGGACCGGGAGACGCGCACGCTGACCCTGGAGCCGATCCACGACGACGACGGCGCCGAGGTGCTGCCCCCACGGACCCTGACCTACGACGAGCTGGTGATCGCGGTGGGCAGCGTCAGCAACGACTTCGGCACCCCGGGGGTGAGTGACCACTGCCACTTCCTGGACAGCCCCGGCCAGGCCGAGGCCTTCCGCCGCAACATGCTCAATGCCTTCCTGCGCTACAACGCTCTGCCGCAACACCGGAACCCCCGGATGGTGGTGGGCATCGTGGGCGCCGGCGCCACCGGCGTGGAGCTGGCCGCCGAGCTCTACGACGCCTCCCAGATGCTCAACAGCTATGGCTTCACCACCCTCGAGAGCGAGCATCTCGAGGTGCACCTGATCGAGGCGGCGCCGGGCATCCTGCCGGTCCTGCCCGACCGCATCAGCCGGGCGGTGCATGCCGAACTGGAGCGCCTGGGCGTCCGGGTGCACGTGGCGACACGGGTCACCGAGGTCGAGCCATCCGCCATCGTCACCGCCGACGGCAAGCGGATCGAGACCGACCTGAGCGTCTGGGCCGCCGGCATCAAGGCCCCGGCCTTCCTCTCGGCACTGGGCCTGACCACGGAGCACAACCACCGCCTCAAGGTCGATGCCACCCTGCAGAGCATCGACGACCCGCACATCTTCGCCTTCGGCGACTGCGCCAGCTGTCCCCAGGCGGATGGCTCGATGGTCCCGCCCCGGGCCCAGGCCGCTCACCAGCAGGCCGAGCGGCTGTATCGCAACCTGCGGGCCCGGCTCGACGGCAGGCCACTCAAGCCGTTCGTCTTCCGGGACCGCGGCTCGCTGATCTCACTGGCCCACTTCGATGCCATCGGCAGCCTGATGCGCGGCGCCTCGGCACGCAGCCTGTTCATCGAGGGCCACCTGGCCAAGTTCTTCTACGCCTCGCTCTACCGCATGCACCAGCGCGCCATTCACGGCAGCCTCAAGACCGCCCTGATGGTGGTGGTGGATGGGCTCAACCGCTTCCTCAAGCCGCGCATGAAACTGCACTGACTCCGGCACCGCCAACGACCGGGGCCGCCGAACCTGCCGGCGGCCCCGGGCCGCGGCGCGGCGACCCAACGCTCGAGGGCGGCCTCCTGGCTAACGGTGTCGCGGATGGCCCGCTTTCGGGCGATCCGCCAGCCAGGCGCGCTTCTCCGTCGCCGGGAGTCGCTTGAGCCACGCCTCGAGGCGCAGCGCCTCGCCGCGGCTGCCCACCGCCTCATGGTGGACCAGCCGCAGGGGGCCGCGGCCACGCAGCGCCTTGGCCCCACGCCCGGCACGATGCTGGGCCAGGCGCCGGTCCACGTCGGTGGTGATGCCGGTATAGAGGGCGCCGCCGGCGGTCTCTATCATGTAGAGGTGCCACCGCGGGGTCGCCGGCCTGTCGTTCACCGGATCCCGGCCAGCTGCTCGCGGAACTCGCGGATCACGCTGTCGTAGCGGTGCGGGTCGGCCTCGCTGCCGGCCTGGAACACCGCCGAGCCGGCGACGAAGGTGTCGGCCCCGGCCCGGGCGATCTCGGCGATGTTGTCGACCTTGACGCCACCGTCGATCTCGAGGCGGATATCGAGCCCCGAGGCATCGATGCGCTGACGCGCGGCACGCAGCTTGTCCAGGGTGCCGGGCAGGAACGCCTGGCCGCCGAAGCCCGGGTTCACGCTCATCAGCAGCACCATGTCGACCTTGTCCATCACATGATCGAGGTAGGCGAGCGGCGTGGCCGGGTTGAACACCAGCCCCGCCTTGCAGCCACCGTCGCGGATCAGTTGCAGGGAGCGGTCGATGTGGTCCGAGGCCTCCGGATGAAAGGTGATGTAGCTCGCGCCGGCGTCGATGAAATCGCCTATCAACCGGTCCACCGGGCGCACCATCAGGTGCGCGTCGATGGGTGCGGTGACGCCGTGTTTCCTCAGCGCCTCGCAGACCAGGGGCCCGATGGTCAGGTTGGGCACATAATGGTTGTCCATCACGTCGAAGTGGACGATATCGGCACCGGCGGCCAGCACATTATCCACTTCCTCGCCCAGGCGGGCGAAATCGGCGGAGAGGATCGAGGGGGCGATGAGAAAGTCGCGGGGCGCATCGGTCATGAAAGTGTCCAGGCGGTTGCTCCAGGAAGGCTGCATTCTACCAGAGCCGCCACGCCCCGGCAGGACAGCAGCGAAATCGACCCACCTTGCGGTGCCACACATATATTTCAAAATCGAATAAAAATCACGAGTGTAATACCCTCAACGCAATCCTAGCCTTCACGTCAATATCCTGCATACCCGGAGTGAACCTCATGCCCCTGCTCCCCCTTTTTCACCGTGGCGTCGTGGGTACCGCTCTGGCCGTCGCCCTCGGCATCGGCCTGGCGACGCCGACCGTGGCCGCCGAGCGCGAGCTGCTCAACTCCTCCTATGACATCGCCCGCGAGCTGTTCGCCGCCCTCAACCCGGAGTTCCAGGCCTGGTGGCAGGACGAGCACGGCGAGGAGGTCGAGATCAGGCAGTCCCACGGCGGATCGTCCGCCCAGGCTCGCGCCATCCTCCAGGGACTGCGCGCCGACGTGGTGACCTACAACCAGGTCACCGACGTCCAGGTGCTGGCCGATGGCGGCCTGGTCGCCGAGGACTGGCAGGCACAGCTGCCCAACAACGCCTCGCCCTACTACTCCACCACCGCCTTCCTGGTCCGCCGGGGCAACCCCAAGGAGATCGAGAACTGGGACGACCTGGTGCGCGAGGACGTGGAGATCGTCTTCCCCCATCCCAAGACCTCCGGCAACGGCCGTTACACCTACCTGGCCGCCTGGGGCTTCGCGGATGCGGAATTCGAAGGTGATGAAGAGAAAATTCACGACTTCATGCGCGCCTTCCTGCGCAACGTGGCGGTGTTCGACACCGGCGGCCGTGGTGCCACCACCAGCTTCATCGAGCGCGGCGTCGGCGATGTCCTGGTCAGCTTCGAGTCCGAGGCCAACAACATCCGTGGCGAGTACGGCGAGGAGGACTACGAGGCCATCGTGCCGCCGGTCAGCATCCTGGCCGAGTTCCCGGTCGCGGTGGTCGAGTCCAACGCCGAGCGCAATGACAACCTCGACCTGGCCCGGGGCTACCTGGAGTACCTCTACAGCGAACAGGCCCAGCGCCTGCTGGCCAGCTTCCACTACCGCGTGCACCACGAGGCGGTGGTCGAGGAGTTCGCCGAGCGGTTCCCGGAAACCGAGCTGCTGAAGGTCGAGAACATCGTCGGTAGCTGGGAAGCGGCCATGGAAGAGCACTTCGCCGGCGGTGCCCTGCTGGACCAGCTGCAGCGCCGATGATCACCAGCCGCCAGGATAACGCACTCAGCGATCAGTCGCGCCGGCCTGGCGGGCCCAGTGCATCAGCGTCTCCTGTTCGCCCGTCAGCGGGTCCTCGCGCTCCCCGCAGACCTGGAAGCCCAGCCGCAGGTAGAAGGAGACGGCCCGCACGTTGCGCGAGTAGACGCACAGGGTGATGCGGCGGCGGCGCTCCATGGCATGGGCCATCAGTTGCGTGCCGTGACCATAGCTCTGCACCTCCGGGTCGACGAACAGCGCCTCGAGGTGGTCGTCGTTGAGGGCAGCGAAGCCGATCACCCGACGGCCGGCTTCCAGCACATGCAGCTCGGCGGTGGGCAGATGGTCGCGCGCCATCTCCCCGGCCCGCGCCTCCCAGAAGTCGGCGGGAATGAAGTCGTGGGCCCGGCGCGAGGCTCGCAACCAGATGTCGACGAGGAGCGGTATGTCCTCGGGCGTCGCGGGTCGAATCATGGTGGCCATCCGTTGGTCTATCGCGACAGTGTAACCCTCGGGCCGTACGCCGGGAATTCCTGCGCTCGTCGCGGGGCGATATACTCGCGGGACATCCTCCCACCTGACCTCTCGGAGTATCCGGATGCGTCGTCGCCACCTCCTTCGTCTTTCCGCCGTGCTGCTCGCCGGGCTCTGGCTGGCCGGTTGCGCCAGCCCCCACTACCTGCAGCTTAACCCGAAGCGCAGTGCCGCCGTGCCGCAGACCGGCAGCGGCCAGCAGATCACCGTGGTGGCCGTCGACGGCCGTGACAGCGAGGTGATCGGTACCCGCAGCGGCAGTGCCATGTCCACCGCCACCATCACGGTCAGTGCCCATGAGCTGGTACCCCGACTCCAGGACGAGGCCGAGCGGGCCGTGCGCGAGATGGGCTTCACCCCCACCACCGAGCGTGCCCAGGGGCGACCCAGCCTGACCCTGACGCTCGATCACCTCGGCTACGGGCGCGGCCAGAGCCGCCCGGTGATCGACGAGGCGCGCCTGGAGGCGGTGTTCATCGCCGAAGCGGTCAACGGCGGCAACACCTATACCGGCACCTACACCTCCCGACGCACCCAGAGCTTTGCCTTGCGCCCCGACCGCGACACCAACACCCGCATGGTCAACGACCTGCTCTCGGATGGCCTCGACCGCGCCTTCCGCGACCCGGAGCTGGGGCGGCTGCTGGCCAGGTGAAGTGCGCTGCGCCGTGACATGAGAAGGGCGCCCCGCGGGGCGCCCTCGTCGTTGTCAGGCTGCTAGATCGAGGGACCTCGCCTCACCAGGGCCCAGACGCTCTCGCGAAAGCCGCTGCCGGCTTCCGGTTCGCCATCCTCCAGGTGGGTGACCTGGAAGTTGGGCTCGAACAGCTCGCGCACCTCCTCGGCGGTCACGCTGAAGGGCGGCCCCCCCTCGTCGCCGAGGGCCCGGGTCAGGCTGATCAGCAGCCCCCGCGCGCCCGGCGGGATCAACTGGGCGAGGTGGAAGGCGTAGCGCTGCCGGGTGGCGGGCGGCAGGGAGATCAGCGCGGCGCGATCGTAGAAGGCACCAACCTCCGCCGCCTGCTCGATGTGGAAGTGGAAGAAGTCGCCGCACCACAGCTCCACGTTGCCCTGGCGGCAGACGTCGAAGCCATCCTGCCGATAGCGCGAGACCTCCCCCGACCCCGCGGCGACGAACTGTTCGATGGCCTCGGGAGCGAACTCGATGCCCAGTACCGGATGGTCATGCTGCCCCAGCCAGCGCATGTCCAGGCTCTTGCCACACAGCGGCACCAGCACCTTGGTGCCGGGCGTCACGCCCAGCAGGGGCCAGTACCGTACCAGCGACGGATGGGGCTGCTCGCGGTGGAAGCCGATACGTCCCTCCCGCCAGCGGTCGAGCCATTCGTTGGCCATCTGCTCTCCTGCGCGTGCGGGCTCAGAACCAGCGGTCGCGCTTCTTGCGACGGCGCGGCAGGTGGGGAACGATCAGGCCGACCAGCAACCCGCCCCCCGCTACACCGCCACCGTACATGAAGTAGCGCAGCAGCAGGTCCTCCTCCTGGGTGTCGAGGCGTGCCTGGAGCCGGCGAATGGTACTGCGCGACTGTTCGGCCTCGGCGTCGAGCTCGCGGTTACGGGACTCGAGTTCGTCGATTCGCTGCTCGCTGGCTGCCAGGGCCTCGGTCATCGAGGCCACCCGGTTCTCCCACTCGCCATTGATGCCATCGAGCTCGTCGGTCAATTCGGCCACCCGGGTCTCCAGCTCCGGCAGGCGCACCTGGGCGCTGGGCACCTCCTGCAGCTCGCTGCTCAGCACCCAGACGGTGTTGTCGTCGCTATTGCGCACCCGGGTATAGTCGCCGCTGGTCTCCAACACCGTGACCGGTTCGCCGGCGGTCAGGGTGCCGATGATGCGGTAACCGTCGGTGGGACCACTGCGCACGTAGGTGGTGAGTGAGTCGGACACCCACCGGGTGCCATCGTCGACCTCCTGGGCGTGCAGCGGCAAGGCCAGCAGCCCCAGGGCCACGCCCATGGTCAAGAATCTGAAATCGTGTTTCGTCATGCCGTCGTCCTGGCTGTAACTAGCGGGATCCGCTCCACCGCGACCCGTCACCGTCACCGGCTTCCTTCCGGCAACGGCACGATGAGACAACGCCGGGAAGGCACACTGCCCGGCCCTGGCAGTTTTCCACAGCTTCTGTGGACAAGTGCCGGGAAAACCGCTGAAAAGCCGCCGACGAGGGCCGCCCTGCCCGGCTCGCCCTCCCCTTGGTCATTCCGTGACCAGGCATCAGCGCTCGCCCCTGGGCGGAGGCGCGAAGGGTCGCGGAAACTCCGCTACCCTGCCCTCGCTCTTCACCGCCCTCGGCGGGCCCTCACGCTCCACCTCGTCGATCCGCACGATGGCGTTCAACGGCAGATAGCTGCGGCTGACACCGTCGAAGGTACGCCGCAGCTTCTCGGCAGAGGGATCCACCACCAGCTTCGAGACATCCTCGAAGACGAACTCCTCGACCTCGATGAAGCCCCAGAGCTCGCTCTGGAAGATCTCGCGGACATAGAGCTCCCAGACCTCGCCCTGCTGGTGGAATACCACTCGATAGATCGGTTTGGCCGCCATGATGGTGCCTGTTCCTCGCCTGTCGCCCTGAAATGCAACGCGCGGCGCGCGCGTGTCGCGAGGCGCCAAGGGTACCATAGTCGGCCACGGCGCACCCGGGCGTGCTGGCCCCTCGCGGGGTGCCCGCGTATAATGCAAGCCATTCGAATGGCCGTCTCCGGCCACAGCCTCGCGAAGAGCTCGCGACCCCCATTCATCCTCATCGGTGACAGACGTCGGGCGCCAGCCGCCACGACCCTATTCTTATGGCGAAGAAACTCTTCATCAAGACGCACGGCTGCCAGATGAACGAGTACGACTCCGCGCGCATGGCGGATCTGCTCGGCGAATCCCACCAGCTTGAGCTCACCGACGACGAGCGCGATGCCGACGTCATCCTGCTCAACACCTGCTCGATCCGCGAGAAGGCCCAGGAGAAGGTGTTCCACCAGCTCGGCCGCTGGAAGAAACTCAAGGAGGCCAACCCCGAGCTGGTGATCGGCGTGGGCGGCTGCGTCGCCAGCCAGGAGGGCGAGGCGCTGCGCAAGCGCGCCCCCCACGTCGACATGGTGTTCGGCCCCCAGACCCTGCATCGGGTGCCGGCGATGCTCGACTCGCGCCGCAACGACCAGATCTCGGTGGTCGACGTCACCTTCCCCGAGATCGAGAAGTTCGACCACCTGCCCAAGCCCAGCTCCGACGGCGCCACCGCCTTCGTCTCGGTGATGGAGGGCTGCTCCAAATACTGCACCTTCTGCGTGGTGCCCTATACCCGCGGCGAGGAGGTCTCGCGCCCCTTCGAGGCGGTGATGGACGAGGTGATCCACCTGGCCGACCAGGGCGTGCGCGAGATCAACCTGCTGGGCCAGAACGTCAACGCCTATCGCGGCGAGAACCGGCTCGGCGACGAGATCGACCTGGCCGAGCTGATCGGCTGCGTGGCGGCGGTGGAGGGCATCGATCGGGTGCGCTTCACCACCTCCCACCCGGTGGAGTTCTCCGACAGCCTGATCGAGGCCTATGGCGAGATCCCCGAGCTGGTCAGCCACCTGCACCTGCCGGTGCAGGCCGGCTCCGACCGCATCCTGGCGGCCATGAAGCGCGGCCACACCGTCGAGGAGTACGTCGAGAAGATGGAGCGCATCCGTGCGCTGCGCCCGGACATCAGCTTCTCCTCGGACTTCATCGTCGGCTTCCCGGGCGAGACCGGGGAGGACTTCGAGGCGACCCTGGACCTGATCCATCGCATCGGCTTCGACCACTCGTTCAGCTTCGTCTACTCGGCGCGACCGGGCACCCCGGCGGCGGGCCTCGACGACGACACCCCCGAGAGCCTCAAGAAGCAGCGTCTGGCGATCCTCCAGGACCGCATCAACCAGCAGGCGATGCAGATCAGCCGCCGCATGGTCGGGTCGACCCAGCGCCTCCTGGTCACCGGCTTCTCGCCCAAGGACCCGGGGCAGCTCTCCGGACGCACCGAGAACAACCGAGTGGTCAACTTCCGCGCGGCCAACCCCTTCGACCTGATCGGCTACTTCGTCGACGTGGAGATCAGCGAGGCGCTGCCCAACTCCCTGCGCGGCGAGCTGGCATCCCCGGAACGCTTCTGAGCCTTCGCATCCGCCGCCATGCATTGCCCCGACGACCGCCGGGGCAGTAAGCTGAGCCCACATACACAACGCACGGATCCCCCTGCCTTGAGCCAGCCAGCCACCCAGGCCAATCGCATCATCACCCTGAACCTCGAGCCCAATGATCCCCGCCGCCTGGCCAACCTCTGCGGCCAGCGCGACGAGCATCTCAAGCTGGTCGAGTCCCGGCTCGGCATCACCCTGCGCAACCGCGGCAACATCTTCCAGCTGGCCGGCCCCAGCCATCGCGTCAAGGCCGCCGCCAACGTGCTCGAGCATCTCTACCGCGAAGCCGAGGCCGGTGACCTGACCCCCGATACCGTGCATCTCTTCCTGCAGGAATCCGGCCTCGAGGCCCTGGACGAGGAGGAAGGCCCCGACCAGGAGGGCGAGGTGCTGCTGCGCACCCCGCGGACGGTGATCAAGCCCCGCGGGTTCAACCAGCAGGGCTACGTCCAGAGCATCCGCGCCCACGATATCAATTTCAGCATCGGCCCGGCCGGCACCGGCAAGACCTACCTGGCGGTGGCCGCGGCGGTGGAGGCGCTCAACCAGCAGGAAGTGCGTCGCATCCTGCTGGTGCGCCCGGCAGTGGAGGCCGGCGAGAAGCTGGGCTTCCTGCCCGGCGACCTGGCCCAGAAGATCGACCCCTACCTGCGTCCGCTCTACGATGCCCTCTACGAGATGATCGGCTTCGAGCAGGTCGCCAAGCTGATCGAACGCCAGGTGATCGAGATCGCGCCCCTGGCCTACATGCGCGGGCGCACCCTGAACAACGCCTTCATCATCCTCGACGAAAGCCAGAACACCACCCGCGAGCAGATGAAGATGTTCCTGACGCGTATCGGTTTCGGTTCCACCGCGGTGGTCACCGGCGACATCACCCAGGTCGATCTGCCCCGTGGCCAGAGCTCGGGGCTGATTCAGGTCCTCGAGGTGCTCAAGGGGACCCCCGGCATCGGCGTGACCCACTTCGCCGCCAAGGACGTAGTGCGCCACCCGCTGGTGCAGCGCATCATCGAGGCCTACGACCACTTCGAGGCCGAGCAGGAGGCCGCCGAGCGCTCCCGCCGGGAGGCCCGGGAGCAGAAGCGGGAGACGCTCCGCCAGGAGCGCATCGACCACGACCGGGGCAACGGAGCGCAGAGAGACTCATGAACGCCCCGCTCGTCGACCGCCAGGTTGCCATCGAGGCCGAAGGCCTGCCGAGCCAGGCCGAACTGGACACCTGGGTGGCCGCCGTCCTGGCCCGCCACGACATCGCCCCAGGCTCGGAGCTGACGGTGCGCCTGGTCGACGAGGCGGAGAGCCGGGCCCTGAACCGCGACTACCGCGGCCGCGATAGCCCCACCAACGTGCTCTCCTTCCCCTTCGAGAGCCCGCCCGGCATCGAGCTGGCGCTGCTCGGCGACCTGGTGATCTGTCATCCCGTGGTGGTCCGGGAAGCACGCGAGCAGGACAAGTCACCGGGGGCTCACTACGCTCATATGGTGGTGCACGGCACCCTGCACCTGCTCGGATACGACCATCTCGAGGAGGCCGAGGCCGAGGCCATGGAGGCGCTCGAACGCGAGATCCTCGCCGGCCTGGGCATCGCCGACCCCTATCATGCGGACACCCGCGATGACCCCGCCCCGCTGGGCCCCGATACCGAGGACAAGAGAGCCGACGCATGAGCGAAGACCGATCGACCAGCCAGGGCGGCAAGTCCTGGCTCGAGAAGTTGTTCAGCGCCCTTTCCAGTGACAACGACGAGCCCAGTTCGCGGGACGAACTGCTCGAGTTCCTGCGTCAGACGGCCAGCCGGCTCAAGCTCGAGCAGGACGCCATGATGATCATCGAGGGCGCCCTGAACATCAGCGACCAGCAGGTCCGCGAGGTGCTGATCCCCCGCTCCCAGGTCACCGCCATCGCCCTCGACCAGCCCCTGGAGGAGTACCTGCCGGTGATCCTGGAGACCGGCCACTCCCGCTACCCGGTGATCGGCGAGAACCTCGACGAGGTCAAGGGCATCCTGCTGGTCAAGGACCTGCTGCCGCTGCTGCGGCGCGGCCAGGAGAACGGGCTGCCGTTCCGGCTCGAGGAGGTGGTGCGCCCGGCCATGTTCGTGCCCGAATCGAAGCGCCTCAACAGCCTGCTCAAGGAGTTCCGCGACACCCACAACCACATGGCGGTGGTGGTCGACGAATACGGCGGTACCGCGGGCATCGTCACCATCGAGGACATCCTCGAGCAGATCGTCGGCGACATCGAGGACGAGCACGACATCGACGAGGAGGAGGACATCCGCGAGCTCGGCGAAGGCCACTACGCCATCCGCGCCCTGACCCCCATCGAGGATTTCAACGAGCGTTTCCAGACGCGTTTCTCCGACGAGGAGTTCGACACCCTGGGGGGGCTGGTCATGCAGCGATTCGGCCACCTGCCCGGCCGGGGCGAGCATACCGAGATCGGTGGCTGGCGCTTCACGGTGCTCAACGCCGACAACCGTCGCATCCGCCTGCTGGAAGCCCAGCCCTGCGACCAACCGGGCGACGACTGACCCGGGTATTCCCCCAAGGATGGCCAAGATGCATGAACTGCGCTTCTCTCCGGCCCTGGGCTGCCTGCTGGCCCTGGCCGCGGGTGTCCTCACCACCCTGACCGCCTCCCCCTTCGAGCTCTGGTGGCTGGCCCCGGTGGCCGCCGGCCTGGTCTATGCCGGCCTGCCGGCCCTGCCCCCCGCCCAGGCCGCCCTGCGCGGCTGGTGCTATGGTGTCGGCCTGTTCGGTTCGGGGGCATCCTGGGTCTATGTGTCGATCCACGACTATGGCTATACCGGCGTCCCCCTGGCGCTGTTCCTCACCGGCCTCTTCGTGGTCGCCCTGGCGCTGTTCTTCGCCGCCACCCTGTGGCTCTACCGCCTCCTGTGTGGTCCCCGGCTGGCGTTCCTCACCTTCGCCGGTGCCTGGGTGCTGGGCGAGTGGCTGCGCACCTGGCTGTTCACCGGCTTTCCCTGGCTGTTGCTGGGCAGCGGCCAGGTGGACTCGCCACTCGCCTCCTGGGCGCCGGTGGTCGGGGTCTACGGCCTGTCGCTGATCACCGCGCTGACCGGCAGCCTGGGCATCGAGATCCTGCGCCGACGCTGGTGGGCACTGGCGCCCATTGCCGCCCTCTGGCTCACCCCGCTGGCCCTGCCGACCCAGTGGACCACCCCCAGCGGTGAACCGGTGCGCGTCGCCCTGCTGCAGGGCAACCTGCCGCAGCTGATCAAATGGACACCCGAGGGGCAACGCGTCGCCGCCAACACCTACGGCGACCTGACCCGCGAGCTCGACGACACCATCGACCTGGTCGTCTGGCCCGAGGCCGCCCTGCCGATGTTCGAGGACGAGGCGCGGCCGATCCTCGAACGTGTCCAGGCCAACCTGGCACCGGAAACCGCCCTGCTCACCGGCATCCTGCAGCGCGAGGCACGCGGGCTCTACTACAACAGCGTGATCGGGGTGGGCGATGTGGACGGCCAGTACCGCAAGGAGCACCTGGTGCCCTTCGGCGAGTACCTGCCGCTGGAGAACCTGCTGCGCGGCGCCATCGCCTTCTTCGACCTGCCGATGCCGGCCATGACCCCGGCCCCCCCGGGCCAGGAGCCGATCCGCGCCGCCGGCCTGACCCTCGGCAACGCCATCTGCTACGAGATCATCTACGCCGACCTGGTCGCCGACCGCGCCCGGGACGCCGATATCCTGCTCACGGTCTCCAACGATACCTGGTTCGGCGCCTCCCTCGGCCCGCTGCAGCACCTGCAGATGGCCCGTCTGCGGGCCCTGGAGAACGGCCGCCAGGTGATACGCGTCACCAGCAACGGGGTCACCGCCATCATCGACCCCTTGGGCAACGTCACCGCCAGGGCACCGCAGTTCGAGGTGGCCACCCTCACCGGCGAGGTCACCGCCATGCAGGGCCTGACACCCTTCACCCGCACCGGCAGCTGGCCCGTCTGGCTGCTCGCCGGGCTGATGATAGTGCCGGGGCTTCGCCTGCGGCGCTGAGCTCGAAGCTCGAAGCTCGAAGCTCGAAGCTCGAAGCTCGAAGCTCGAAGCTCGAAGCTCGAAGCTCGAAGCTCGAAGCTCGAAGCTCGAAGCTCGAAGCTCGAAGCTCGAAGCTCGAAGCTCGAA
>NZ_JAKVPY010000031.1:0-44173 GCF_022487945.1 Halomonas flagellata | reverse complement strand
GTAGAGCGTGACCTGTTGGCTGGTGACCGCCATACCGGCTCCCTGGTGGGTCGGGACAAGCAGTCAAGCTTAGGGCAACCGGTCAGAATAGTTGTCGTCCACCGGCCAGAGTAATTGTCGCTCTATAGCCTCCGCCCAGTTGTAGTTGGTGGCGGTCTTTTCTGAGCTGCCTATGCGGCAGCGAAGAGCGTCCAAGGTCGCGCGACCGCGCGGACATTTTTCTGAGCTGCCTATGCGGCAGCGAAGCTATGATGCCGATAGCAGCGCCGACGATGTAATTTCTGAGCTGCCTATGCGGCAGCGAAGGCCACTGGCGCCGGCAGCGCCTGGGGGTCCATTTTCTGAGCTGCCTATGCGGCAGCGAAGCACGACCAGCGCCAGTTCGCTGGCCGTCTCCATTTCTGAGCTGCCTATGCGGCAGCGAAGAGCACTACCCGGCGAGTCGTGTGGTTTTTTACTTTCTGAGCTGCCTATGCGGCAGCGAAGAGCTACCTGCCGAACGATGAGTTCTCGCAGATTTTCTGAGCTGCCTATGCGGCAGCGAAGAGGTGTGCCGGGCAAGCGCCAGGCTCTGCTCATTTCTGAGCTGCCTATGCGGCAGCGAAGACGCTCCCCGCAAAGCGCACAACATACGGGGATTTCTGAGCTGCCTATGCGGCAGCGAAGGTTTGCGCGCCCTGGTATCGGCTAATGAGGAGTTTCTGAGCTGCCTATGCGGCAGCGAAGTGTCACGCCTCCCCCGCTATGCGGGCCCGCCATTTCTGAGCTGCCTATGCGGCAGCGAAGGCGGCCGAAACCATAGGCCCCCCGGTTGTTAATTTCTGAGCTGCCTATGCGGCAGCGAAGGGTATCCCCGCGGGGAAACGTCGGGTTCAAGTTTTCTGAGCTGCCTATGCGGCAGCGAAGGACTGCGCCCGGGATCATGTGGCGCAGCGCGATTTCTGAGCTGCCTATGCGGCAGCGAAGGAAGGCGCGTACTGGACGCCAGCCCAGACCAGTTTCTGAGCTGCCTATGCGGCAGCGAAGCTCGACCGGGAGGGTGAAGGTCAGGGTATCGATTTCTGAGCTGCCTATGCGGCAGCGAAGATGGCCGCGCGCATGGCCGGCAAGGGGCTGGATTTCTGAGCTGCCTATGCGGCAGCGAAGTTGGCAGTTCCCTCCATTGCTTCTGCCGCCAATTTCTGAGCTGCCTATGCGGCAGCGAAGGTCTGAAGAGTGAGGACGTACCCGCTGCCCGATTTCTGAGCTGCCTATGCGGCAGCGAAGCGCTGGGCACGCGGGCAGCAGACGCCGAGCCCTTTCTGAGCTGCCTATGCGGCAGCGAAGAGTTGCAGGCGGGCGGCGTTCAGTTCTTTGTTTTTCTGAGCTGCCTATGCGGCAGCGAAGGTCGGTAGCAAACGTTCCCGTCTCAGTGATCTTTTCTGAGCTGCCTATGCGGCAGCGAAGGGTCATCCACCAGGCCGCATACGGCCGCGACTTTTCTGAGCTGCCTATGCGGCAGCGAAGAGGGCCGCGCGTGAAACTTCATCCGGTCGTCTTTTCTGAGCTGCCTATGCGGCAGCGAAGTTAGTCGTCACGGGCCAGACGGTGGCGATGTTTTTCTGAGCTGCCTATGCGGCAGCGAAGCCGGTAGGCGATGGTATCAATCATGCCGACTATTTCTGAGCTGCCTATGCGGCAGCGAAGACATGGGGCTGGACAAGATCCCCGCGCCGCTATTTCTGAGCTGCCTATGCGGCAGCGAAGGTCTGGCTGCGGCGGTCGGCCTGGTGGGCAAGTTTCTGAGCTGCCTATGCGGCAGCGAAGCTGGAGCAGGCGGTAGTAGCCCTGGCGCATCATTTCTGAGCTGCCTATGCGGCAGCGAAGGTAGCAGGTCTTGGCGATCTCGGTACCGCGCTTTTCTGAGCTGCCTATGCGGCAGCGAAGGTGGCTCCAGTTTTTGGCGTGTAGCTCAATTGTTTCTGAGCTGCCTATGCGGCAGCGAAGGTGATCTATCTGTAAAGGGCATGGCGCCGCGATTTCTGAGCTGCCTATGCGGCAGCGAAGGCGAGTTGATAATTCAGTCATACGCCCATCGTTTTCTGAGCTGCCTATGCGGCAGCGAAGACGGGCACGGCCCAGGGCGCGCATCACCTCGTTTTCTGAGCTGCCTATGCGGCAGCGAAGGCGGAGACCTGCCTGCCAGAACTCGTCGAACATTTCTGAGCTGCCTATGCGGCAGCGAAGGACTATTCGATGCCTTCAACATGGTTATCCAGTTTCTGAGCTGCCTATGCGGCAGCGAAGTCTAACCCCCTCAAAAATCCCCGTTTCCTCTCTTTCTGAGCTGCCTATGCGGCAGCGAAGCTGCTCCATGCCGCCCATCATCGACTCGAGCTTTTCTGAGCTGCCTATGCGGCAGCGAAGTATGCCGATGCGCGCCAGTTCCATATTGTTGCTTTCTGAGCTGCCTATGCGGCAGCGAAGCCGATCGCCGCGAGCACATCGTGCAGGCTGTCTTTCTGAGCTGCCTATGCGGCAGCGAAGACTGGAAGACAAAAGGAGTACGTCTGTTGCAATTTCTGAGCTGCCTATGCGGCAGCGAAGGCGAGTTCGTCCTGCGCCTTGGCACCGATGTCTTTCTGAGCTGCCTATGCGGCAGCGAAGGTCGTTTAAGAGTATCAACGGTAACTATTACTTTTCTGAGCTGCCTATGCGGCAGCGAAGGCTAAAGGGGGAGTGATCATGCCGACTTATATTTTCTGAGCTGCCTATGCGGCAGCGAAGGATCGCCGTGCTGGGCTACGTCACCGGCTACTTTTCTGAGCTGCCTATGCGGCAGCGAAGGCACAGTCCGGGGCGTTGTCTATTGTGGGGCATTTCTGAGCTGCCTATGCGGCAGCGAAGCAGTCACCGAGCTGAACATCCCGGCTGGTCAGTTTCTGAGCTGCCTATGCGGCAGCGAAGGACGAGAGCGCGTTCATCGAGCACCAGGAGCTTTTCTGAGCTGCCTATGCGGCAGCGAAGCGCTGCTGCCTTGGCCTGTGCCGCCGTATCGTTTTCTGAGCTGCCTATGCGGCAGCGAAGTCAAAGTTACCGGCCTCGGCCTGAAAGTCGATTTTCTGAGCTGCCTATGCGGCAGCGAAGCTGTCCGAGCGGTCGCTAACCACTGCGTCTAGTTTCTGAGCTGCCTATGCGGCAGCGAAGGTCAGGACAAGTCGGAGCGCAAGCTGGAGGTGTTTCTGAGCTGCCTATGCGGCAGCGAAGTCAGGCTTGGGCTCGTAGCTCTCCAGTTTCTTTTTCTGAGCTGCCTATGCGGCAGCGAAGTCACCATAAGGCGATGGACCATGTTCCCATCTTTTCTGAGCTGCCTATGCGGCAGCGAAGTCGATCATCGGGTTATTCGACGCCTTCAACATTTTCTGAGCTGCCTATGCGGCAGCGAAGCTTGGCGCGGGCGCGGCTCCATAGTTTCTGGATTTCTGAGCTGCCTATGCGGCAGCGAAGGGCGTCAGATGCGCGGCGGTAGATGTGCTCCATTTCTGAGCTGCCTATGCGGCAGCGAAGCGCCCACGGCGGTGATGGTGCCGGCGGGCTTGTTTCTGAGCTGCCTATGCGGCAGCGAAGGGGTGGATGTGGGCGAGCCAGGATTCTGGAATTTTCTGAGCTGCCTATGCGGCAGCGAAGTGTTGTGGGTGTGAAAAAGCCTTGCATACCATTTTCTGAGCTGCCTATGCGGCAGCGAAGTTAGCAGCAAGCTGATCCTGGATCGGCTTCACTTTCTGAGCTGCCTATGCGGCAGCGAAGATGGTGAGGGGAAGCCACCCGTGGGATCCAGATTTTCTGAGCTGCCTATGCGGCAGCGAAGGTTGCGCGGGCGCTTTATGACCAGCTTGAGAATTTCTGAGCTGCCTATGCGGCAGCGAAGGGGTCGCTGTTCGACCTCGCCTTACACTAATCTTTCTGAGCTGCCTATGCGGCAGCGAAGCGCCTCTGGCGCCCCTCCCTGGCGCTTGAGGTTTTCTGAGCTGCCTATGCGGCAGCGAAGAGGAGCATCGTGTTGTCTATCCGGATGCAGGATTTCTGAGCTGCCTATGCGGCAGCGAAGAATGATACGCCGACAGTTGCGCAGACTCTTGATTTCTGAGCTGCCTATGCGGCAGCGAAGACTGACGTTCTGCTGCTGTCATCTAATGTGACTTTCTGAGCTGCCTATGCGGCAGCGAAGATTGCCCCATCGTGGTTCGCTCTATGCTCTGCTTTCTGAGCTGCCTATGCGGCAGCGAAGTCTTGAGACTAGCCTGGGTAACTGAGGAGAATTTTCTGAGCTGCCTATGCGGCAGCGAAGCTAGCGAGGGTGGTCGCGTCAATCTCGGTGGTTTTCTGAGCTGCCTATGCGGCAGCGAAGCCCTGGACAAGGTGCTGAAGGTGCGACGCTTCTTTCTGAGCTGCCTATGCGGCAGCGAAGGCCTCGTCCCTCGATTCCTCCATCTCCTATGTTTTCTGAGCTGCCTATGCGGCAGCGAAGTGGCCGCCGCTGGTGGCGGGCGCGCTGGCATTTTTCTGAGCTGCCTATGCGGCAGCGAAGGCCTGTTTCTCCAGCCTGATCATCTGCTCGGCTTTCTGAGCTGCCTATGCGGCAGCGAAGCCGAGTGGGCCTCAACGTCCACGGGTGTCACATTTCTGAGCTGCCTATGCGGCAGCGAAGAGGGTGATGGATATCTTCGCCTTGACGATGGTTTTCTGAGCTGCCTATGCGGCAGCGAAGAGGAACCGGTAATAAACAGGCCATTCACACCGTTTCTGAGCTGCCTATGCGGCAGCGAAGCAGGAGCGTTTTCGAGAGCCAGAGAAGGCACATTTCTGAGCTGCCTATGCGGCAGCGAAGCTCTTGCGCCTGACCCCCAAGGACGAGGAGCCTTTCTGAGCTGCCTATGCGGCAGCGAAGTAGAGCTATATCAAGCTAACATGCTGATTGTTAAAGAGCCATGCTTCGATACAGCGACGCCTCCCTTATTCAGGAAGGCGTCGCTAACTCATTGATATTACGCCCCTACAAGGACGCATCACAAAAAGGGTCAGAACCAGGGCACTGTCGCTTCATCGCTGAGACCATAGGCATTGAAGCGCCCAGCCACAGGGTCCTGTCGGATATCGCCATGCTCGACGAAGAGGTGGAAGGTTTGCCTGGTGCTCAGACTGCGGATCGTAGCGAAGGGCAGATCAACCTTGCGCTCGACGCTATCGGGGATATGTTCCCGGGCTTGCTCCAGGGTTTCGCCATGCCTTCGGGCACGCCTACGTCTCAGCCGCTCCGCGCTGGTCTTGAACTGCCTGCGACATACGACCAGGTAGCGAGTATCGGCGGGTACCTCGGCCATGTCCGATGCGCTGATATGGTCTCGCATCCCCTTCAGCCAGCCAGTGGCCATCAGGTGATCCAGAGCCGCAGCGCTGCCATGGAGACGCAGCACCTGACCGAGGGACTTCTTGTGGCCATTCCGGTGCTCAGGGAAGCTGACCCCGAGATCGGTCGCCCGCAGGTCGACCAGGGCCCGGTGAAGCTTGCTGAATAGTGCCCCCATCAGCATGGCTGCAGGAAACTCCGGGTCTGGGAGGAGCCGAATATCGATGTAGTAATCCATGACGGCTTACCCCGCCTCACCAAATACGCCGCCCCGAATCAGGGTGGCCATCACGAAATGCTGCTGCTCGGTGTCGGGCTCCTTGTCCTTCAGCAGCCAGTTATCCAGCAGGGAATAGAAGTCCACTTTCTGCTTCGGCTGGCGATAGGCCTTGCCCTGGGTCGTCACGGAGCCATACGGTTCGACCGCGATTGGGCCGAGATCACCGTCCTCCGGCTGGGGATACCAGGTGTCGATGGTACGGATGGCATTACCCAGCTTCTGGGAGTGAATACCGGCCACTTCGCCGACACGATAGAGGGTCTTGCTCTTGTCGCCACGGCTCCGATCGAGGATCAGCTCCTGGGAGGGGAAAACCTCCTGGCCCGCTCCGACGCGGGCGAAGGCCACCACCTCTAGCAGTAGATAGCGCTCCCCTTCCAAGGCATCCGCGATCAGGTGGCCCAGCTCGGCGACATCTTGACCACCCTCGAACTTCCGCAGTGATTGCCCGAGGGCATCGAAGGTCCAGGACCTGGCGACCTCTCCCTGCTCCATTTGACGAATCTGGACTTCCATCTCTTCGGCACCGACCCGGTTACGCCACAGGAAGCGCCCATTGGCAAGATTGTGCGCATAGCGCTTGGCAAGTTCCCGGAAGCCATGAGAAGCGACATAGTCGCGCACCACCCGCTTGAGCTTCGCCTGGTATTCGGCATTGTTGCAGGCCGAGGGCGTACCGGCGCCGCCCAGAACTCTCAGGGTGAAGCGAGCCATCAGGGTATCGGCCTCATGTGGCAGGGTCGCGACATCGACTGTCTGCAGGTTGGGATTCTGGATGGCAGCGTCCAGCTTGGCGGGGTCCTGCTCCGAGGTCTTCAGGCGATTGGAAATTGTTCCCCGCACCGACTTTTCACGGATACTGATAGCGGGCCACTCACTGGTCTGGGCCCGTCCCTCCCATTTCCCTGCATAGAAGAGGGCATCGGAGGGATCCAGCTTGCGCTCGAAGGCGAGGACGGAAGCGGTCTTGAGGGTATCGTTCTTGGCCATGAGTCAATTCCTTCTTCTTCACTGGGTGGCGGTGTGGCGGGCCGGGAATTTGTTGGCCAGCCGATAGAGTCCGGCATCGAGATCGTTGTCCACGTACCAGAGCAGCTCCTCCGGGCTCGAAAGACGGTGTGGGCTGATCCATTGCCCGATGGTGTAGAGGCTCTCGACGAAACGGAAAGGCGTGACGGCGTCTCGGGCACTGGCGACCTCACCGGGCTCGAACAGTCGCGAGATCGCGCCATACCCGACGGGAATCGGCACGAGCCAGCCCGGCGGGCGTCGAATTTCCCAACTCACTTCCTCTCGAAGCTCGCCCTCGGTGTTCTCGGTCTCCGTCAGCCGGCATTCATGGTTGAGCCGTGACATGTCGAGCCAGGCGTCCAGGACGGTGGCCTCGGAGGATTCCTCACGCATCTCCGCCAACCGCCGGGTCAGCAGGTCATCGCGACAGACCAGCGCAAAGCCCGGCAGCCAGCGGCGACGAAGCCTCCTGAACCTGAGGGCCCGAGCTTCGAGATCGTCATCCAACCGCTCCAGCCAGGGATGCTGCCGCGGCTCTTCTCCGAGAGGAGCCGGTACCACGCTGCCCCCGGCGATGCGCATACCCGAGACGATCTCGGCGACTTCGCGCGCCACCCGCTGACCTTCCTCATCGCCGTGACAGGCCTCGCCGCTGACGGCAAAGACCAGGGTGATCTCGAGATGAATGCGGCCCTCTTCCACGATAGCTGCCGTTTTGCCGGACTTGTCGACGGGATTCCGGGTCAGATGAAAGCTCCGGGTGAAGCCGCCCCGCGACGCTTGTGCCTGGTAGTCATGGCAGATCACCCCGACACCCTGGAACTCCAGCTCGAGATGCTCGGGCAGTTTGCGTTCCAGAGCATGCATCAGTCCGACGAAGGCACTCATGGCGGGAAACCCCCAGGTCATCGGGCTGGAGATGGCATTGGCGTTCTGCACGCGCAGGTGAGGCAGGATCAGCAGATTCTTGATCTCATTCATGGCCCACGCCCTCCTGCCACTCATCCAGTTCATGCTCCAGGGATTCCATCCAGCGGCGATCGCGCTCCAGCCAGCGCTGGAAGCTGGGGTCGCGCTCCAGCGTCTTGTCCCAGCGCCGGTGCTCGGTATCCCCCATGGGCAGCTGGCGGCCGAGTCGCTGATTCAGCCAGTTGGCGAAACGCTTCCTGACCTCGTTGGGCCAGTCTCCCTCCTGCCTCGCCTGACAGAAGTCTTCATCCAGCTCAGCGCGGCCAGGATCCAGCCAGTAGATTTCCTCGATCGCCAAGCGGCACTTGGGATCATCGCTCCATCCCGGCGGTAGCCGGTGAAACTCCATGCTGAAGACCATCAATTCGTCCATCAGCGCAGCGTTCAGGTCGTCACGGAGATCGCGGGATTCATAGTTGGGATCGGGATTCGACTCGAGGAAGCGTCGCAGGTCGCTCACCAGTTGGCGCACCTCGCGACGACGGCCGAAGCGAGGAAAGACGGAATCCGTGCCCAGCGGTACCCGGATCTCTCGCGACACCCAGTTAGGTGGCAATGAGGCCAGCAGGTAGTTGTTGCCGCCCCGCTCGCTATTGAGTTGAGATATGTTCTGTGGCTTGGTACCGCCCAGCTTCTGGACCGCCAAGTTGGGATAGTCGCGATAGCCGGTCTCGGAGGCCAGGTTCTTGCGCCTCGCCTCTCGCGCCAGCTTGGCCGACTCACCGAATCGGTCCTCGTTGATGGTCTGGAAGACGCGGTGGGTCAACGAAGTGGCATAGAGCGGCGCCAGCAGGTGGTACGCCCGGTCATCCACAGGGTCGTCGCCCTTCGCCAACCAGTAGAGCTGCTTGGCATTGGCATGCGAAGCCGCCTCGCCACGGGGCTCGGTGATCGCGGCGAAAGCCCGCATCCACTCTCGCGCCTGCTCCGGATCATCGCTCAAGGCGCTTGCCAACTCGGCATCCTCCTCGAGGACCCGCTCGAGCAGCGACTTGCCGTCATGTTCTAGCTTGAGGAACTTGTAGACGTCCAGCGCCGCCGCATTGCCAACCACATCGGCCTGAAAATCCTCGGGAATCGCATGACTGCCGACCAGGTTATGCCGCGTCAGCGTCTCTGGCGGCACATAGAGGTTGGTGCCCTTGGCATCGGGGTGGATGGGTTTCAGAGAGTGAGTGACGACTTGGAGCTGACTCACTCGTCGCGCCGCATTGTCGATCCAGGCCTCGAAGGCGAACTGCTCGGCCAGGAGCCGGCGCTTGGGATCGTCCTCGGCCAGCTTCTCGGCCTTGCCCTCGAAGCGCTCCTGCAAGAATGTCTCGATCCGGGCGCGTAGCTCCTGACTGGTGAAATTCGGCATGGTCACACCTTTTTATCCATCATGGTCTTACTTTTAGGGATACAGGGAAAAATGATCCTTAAGCTAAACGTAGCTACTCTAGAGGCCTGCCGCAAGGCAGCTCAGAAAATCATGGCCTTCCCTTTAGGGAACATACGGCTGCCGCACAGGCAGCGGGCCGGCGCCAGCCGGCCCAACTCCATTCAACGCCGTTTGCTGAACCCCACCACGGGGTGGAACGACCAGCCATGGATGGATTCCGGCATGGTAACCGTCCCGAAGCGCCTGGCCGCCTCGTCCAACGGCAGCTCCATGTCATCCGCCAGTGCCACCAGGGCTTCCAGGTAGTCCGTTTCACCCCAAGGGCGGATGCGTGGGCCTGCTTCGCCCAAGGGATCAATGCGCCGCAGCAGGCTGTCCTCAACCTTGACGTAGAGCGCCTCGCCGCGCCGCTGTCCGTCATGGATCTGGTGCAGCTCCCAGCCTTCACCGCTCTCATCGGGCAACAGGACCAACTCCACCTGCGGGATGGTCTGACGCCGGAAGGGCTGGCACTGAGCCATGACGCCCACCAGATTCACCCGCGGCATGGCGTACCAAGTGTAGGCCCCCAGGGGAGGCGCGGGCGGACCGTGTTTCAGGCGTCGGCGCTGGCGAGGCGTCAACTTGTCGAAGTCTGCCGGAACCTCCGGCACGGCTTCGACCTCAGGAGCCAGCATGTCACGCTCGAGACGGGCATGCTCCAGATCGACGAGGCTGGTTCGCGGGTGCAGCGTTTCGCGCTCGACGATACGCGGCCGGGCGTCGATCACCTCCCACTCCTCGGGATGCAGCAGCTCGTTCAACGAGTGGCTGTCGAGGTTCCAGCCCTCAGCCTCGAAGCCGGGCCGGCAGAAGGCCGGCTGATCGGGACTCTCCAGGTACTTCAGGTTGGTTTCGAGCACCATGAGATTGGGCGTGTCGCATTCGCCATCGCGATGGCGCCGAACGCGTCCAGCCAACTGGATCAAGGAGCGCATTGACGAGGGCTCGACGATGGCCCAGTCATAGTCGTGATCCCGACCGACCTCGGTCACCGGGCTGCCCAGCACGATAAAGAGTTGATTCTCCTCGACGGAGGCATCCAAGCGCCGGCGGATATCGGGCAGGTCGAACACGGCCTTCGCGTCGCGACGATCCAGTGCACGATCGAGACGCCGCTCGATGGTCGAGCGCATCAACAGTGGATACTGAGAGTGATAGACGCAGAGGTGGACGCACTGACCCTCAGCCGCGCCCAGGCGAAACAGCGCCTGGGCGACATCGACGATCGGCTCGATATTGGCCAGGCGGATCAGACCGAAGCTGACCCGCTTGCCGCTATGGGGGTCGACGCTGTGGTGCCGGGCATGCAGCGTGAAGGCATGATCTCTCAAACGCTCGGCGAGAGCCTGGCGAATCTCATCGCGGTGCCGCCCCATCCCCTCCAGCGCCACCAGCTCACCACGTCGACGAACTGGGGCTTTCGCCAGCCTTCCGTGACGGCGGGTCGCGAAACGGCGATGCGCCACGGCAAACGCCTCACCATTGGCACAGTCGGCGTGCTGCCGGTCATGCTCGTCGAACCAGGCACAGCAGATGTCCACCGGCCGCCCCGGCTCGCCACGGTTGCGCTGAAAGTGGACACGGCCATCCCGGTAGGCCTCGAAGAGGCCACGCACCAAGCCCGGGGGCAGCGTTGCCGAAGACAGCAATACCCGCGACCCGAGCAACCCGGCCCAGTGCACTAGCCGCGTCAACGCCGGCAAATCGTGGATGTCGAAGTCGTCGATCTCGTCCAGCACGAGATCACTGCCCATCAGGCGCAGCATCGGCGCGATCTGGCGCCCACCTCGCGTGCCCTCGGTGGCCGGCACCAGGTGATCGACGGTACAGACCAGGATCGGTGCGGCGACCAGCGCCCTGGCCGAGGCATCGCCACCAAGCCGGCGCAGCACCGGATGGCCCTCGAAGTCGCCCTCGTAGAGGACATGACCATCCTCCTCGACCAGTTCCTGGACGGAGGCCGAGCCGGTGCGCTCCGCCTCGCGTTCGTGGTGCTCGAAGAGGGCCCGGCTGGCACTGCCGCCCACCCGAATCGCCAGCTCGTCCTTACCCAGACTGAGCCGCTCGCGGTAGGCCTGGCCGGTCTGCAGGGTCAGGGTACGCAGCCCCAGCGCCACGCTGAAGCGTGCCCCCTGCTGGGGGTCTGCCAGTGCATAGAGGATGCGGCCGTTGGCGAGCGTCTTACCGCAACCGGTGGAGGCCATGTTGATGCCGAAGAAGCCCTGTTGTTCGCTGCGTTCGCGCAGCGCCTGAGACAGGTCGTAGGCGTGATCCTGCCAGCGAAAGCGCGGATCCGCGCTACGTTTGCGAAATCCCTTGTGGCGCGCCAGGCGGGGAAGGTGACGAGTCAGGCTCGGCAGAGCCCTGGCCACCGCTGCAGCATGTTTTTCGACGCCCAGGATGTGTTCGTCCAGCGGCTGATTGGGTCGGCCCGTCTTGCGGATCGTATTGGCATGCAGCGGATAGTTGGACTCGCCGCACACGCGATGACGAGGATCCTCGAGGCTCGAGTAGTGGTGGTCGGCCAGCATCAAACTAAGCCGAGCCAGATGGAGGGTGTACGGATCGTCGAGCCAGGCCGTTCGGTGCGAGGAGAGCCGCTTGAGTAGCCGCTCAGCCCGCTGCCGCGTCCGCTCGCGCCACTTATGGGTGGTGACCGGCAGGCCGTGATGAAAGGTCCAGTAGAGCCCAGGCAGGTTATCACCCAGGGGCTTGGCCATCTCATTCCAGTCAGCCGTAATCACCGCCGGCAGGTCGCGTAGCCGGTCCGCTTGGAAGGCCGGCGTTTCCCTTCTTGATCGACTCGCCGCGTCACCGTCGGACTTGCTGTCGCCCGGCAACAACGGCAGACGATGATGCGTCACGAGCAGCCAGCCGATGGCCGCCGCCAGGGGTGGTAGAGTCAGGAATGGCGATGCCACCTCATCCAAGCCATCGCGTTGTAGACGGCCCAGCCAATCATCGACGCCCAGGTCGGAGCCCTCGGCGAGCCGGGTCAGCCAGGCCTCATCATCGTCATCGCCGACAAAGGCCTGGAACAGGCGCAGCGATATCCATTCATGACGATACAGGTTGCGACCTTCCAGCTTGCCGGCCAGGCGGCGCTGGAAGGCCTCACAGGCCTTGCCCAGATCGTGCAGCAGTGCCGCCATGGCGGCCAGCAGCAGAATATCCTCTCCGGTGTGCCAGTCGTTTTCGTCGCTGCGGCGTAGAATGTCCCGGGAAGTCGTGTTGGTGGGCACGGCACCTTGCAGGTTGAAGCGTTTGGCATCACCGACGATCCACATCAGTTCGCTATGGTCGCGCCCCCGAATCCAGTGGCAGGCCACGGCGGTATTCTTGCGCGCTTTCTTGCGCAGTAGGCGCCGCAAGGTGTCTAGCCCTTCCATGGTAATCGGCGTCTGCCAGGTCCTGTCGCCACGCCGCTCGGCGAACTGATCGAGAATCCTGCGCGTCTCGGTGAGCGCGTTCTTGCTGCACTGGGAAACCAGCAACACATTCATGCGCCCGGCCCCCCAAGGTCCAGCGCAATGGACTTGAGAGAGTCGATCATGAAGTCGAGCGACTCGGTGCGCGTCAGCCGTTCGATGCAGGCCTGGCGAAATTCCTGCTCCTCGTCTCCCTGCATGGCGGAAAGGAACGCCTGGGGCAGGATCACGGCATCCTTGACCAGGTCGGCAACATCGAAAACCAATCCGCCTCGTCGCGTCTTGCCGTGCAGTACCGCCAGGCCATGGGGAATACCCAGCACCCAGGTAGCAGTCGCCGCCAGCCCGTAGGCCAGGTAGTTGCCATGGTCGAGGAAGCGGTTGGCGGGATCACTGCCAGTGCCGCGCTTGGCACGGGTGAAGTCGCCGTAATTGACTGCTTGAACGGCATGCTTGAACAAGGCCTTGGTAAGGCGGGCCTCCAGAGTCAGCAGATCGGTGGTACTGGGTGCCTTGGCGATGGCACTCCGGTGGCTTTCCAGCGCTTGATGCAGGGTATCCGGAGAAACCGTGAACCCAGCATCTTTAAAAGCTCGGTCCGCCCATTGCCTTTCGATTCTCTCCAGCCGAGCTAGCTGAAACCGGCGCGCCGCCTCCAGCCGCTTTTCATCATCGAACCAGAAGCGGACCCAATGCTGCAGATACTCGGTGGGACGGTACTCGCTCTGGGGCGTCAGCCAGGCCACATCGACATCCACCTCGTTGGCGGCAAACAGCGGTGTACCTCCCCCACCACAAAAGCCGACAAGAACCCCAGCCTTGGCCAGTTCACGCATCGCCGCCTGGGTGATCGAGGTCCCCGTTCCCAGCAGCAGCGACGTGGTGTTGGCAATGGGGATATTCCAATAGCGCGACTGGCTGCCCTCGTCGGTGACGTACTCGACACGTCCTCCATTGACCAGCACGCGGCAATGCTGAAGGTAATAGAGATTCGCACGTTTGGAATGGAGGATCGTCTTCAGATCCGAAGGAGAGAGGTCGTCCATGAGGTGCCCACCACATCCAGAATGTTTCTATTATGTATCCATCTAAGCACCCTATCCCTGTTGCCACCACCACTGTCCATGAGACCAGCATATTTTTCAGGCCGATATTGATCATGGCCATGGTCGCAGAACCGCACCTTACAAGGAGGTTGTATGACCGCAATGGCACCACTTCCCTGGGACACCCTGGCCCGCTACCGGTTGATCGAGATCCTGGCGCTATGGGAGGGCCGGGTGGTGGCGTCGCAGCTTGGCCAGGCCTTCGGCATCGGGCGCCAGCAGGCGCAAAAGGTGCTCAAGCGCTATCGGGAATTGGTGCCCGCGAACCTGGTGTATGACGAGTCGCGCAAGGGCTTCCTGCCCGCCGAGGACTTCTCGCCACACTTCACCCTCGGCCGGGTCGAAGAGTACCTACATCTGCTGGGGTCGGGTCAGGGGCTGGACTCGCCTTTCACCGGGCTCGGCCTGGGGGCGGCGGATACCGAGTCGTTGCCCCTGCCCAGCCGCCAGGTGTCACCGGGGGTAGTACGCGAACTGGTCAAGGCGTCGCGCCAGGGGCTACGGCTGGAGGTGACCTATGCGTCGTTTTCCAGCCCGGCGGGGGAGGAGCGCATCATCGTGCCGCACACCCTGGTATTCGCTGCCGGGCGCTGGCATGTGCGAGCTTTCTGCGAAAAGCACCTTGCCTATCGGGACTTCGTGTTGAGCCGCTTCCGCGGCGTGCCGGAGCCCTGCGGAGAGATGCTGGGGGCTCATGGCGGCCAGCATGACGAGCAGTGGCACACCCAGGTGGCGGTCAGGCTGATCCCCGACCGGCGGTTGCCCGAAGCCGAGCGTGAGCTCCTCGCCATGGACTACGGCATGACGGATGGTGAGCTCCTGCTGTATTGCCGAGGCCCGCTGGTGCTCTATGCCCTGCGGGAACTCGGTGTGAACCCGCATCACAGCGAACCCGATCCGCGCGCCCAGCAGATCGAGATCGCCAACCGCGAGGCGCTGGCCACCTGGATCCGCTGGGATTGATCCTGGGACCTCTCCACAAATTTCTCGACAATAGCGGCACGTTCGCCGAACAAAGGCGCCAATGCCCGCCCCTATGGGGTCAGACCCCAGCCGAGTTGCCAGGCTTGTCATCGTGCCCCTGGCAAGCGGATTCGACACCGCCGGGGTCTGACCCCCTAGGGCTTCCCAGCGTTGGCAGCCCACCGCTTGAACACCCTCAACATACTGATTTTTCAGCAATACTCCAGAGGGACTCCTCAGAATCTGCCCCCCAGGGCTCTCCCAGCGCTGGCAACCCGGCCGGATAGCCCAGTCAGGGTAGTTCTGCCTTGCGATCCCCTACCCCGCCTCGGCATGATGACCCGACACTGTCGCCGGCTCCGCCGGTGATTGCCTTTCCCGCCCCCTGACCAGGAGTCTCCATGTCGACCGTCTTCGCTCGCCTGAAGGAAGTGGCCTCGCCCCGCAGCGGCCTGGGCTGCATGAACCTCTCCCATGCCTACGGCAGCCCGGTTCCCGAGGCCGAGGCGCTGCGTGCCCTCGATGCGGCGTTCGACATGGGCTATCGCCACTTCGATACCGCGACCCTGTACGGAAAGACGGCCAACGAGCGCCTGGTGGGCAAGGCGCTGGCGGGCAAGCGGGACCAGGTGCTGCTGGCCAGCAAGGGCGGCATGGCCTTCGATCCCGAGCTCGGCCGGAAGGTGGTCGATGGGCGCCCCGAGACGCTGCGCCGGCAGTGCGAGGCGAGTCTTCGGCGCCTGGGCACCGATCATCTGGACCTCTACTACCTGCACCGCCTGGATCGCCGGGTGCCCATCGAGGAGAGCGTGGGGGCGCTGGGGCGGTTGGTAGAAGAGGGCAAGATACGGGGAATCGGGCTGTCCGAGGTGTCCGCGGCCACCCTGCGCCGCGCCCGGGCCGAGCACCCCGTCGCGGCGGTGCAGTCCGAATACTCGCTGTGGACCCGCAACCCCGAGATCGCGCTGCTCGAGGCGTGTCGGGAGACATACACGGCGCTGGTGGCCTTCAGCCCCCTGGGAAGGGGCTTTTTGACGGGGACCGTCAGGGATCCCGCCCGCCTCGAAGAGAGCGACATGCGCCGCCACATGCCGCGCTTCAGCGCTGAGAACTACCCCAGGAACCTGAGCCTGCTGGAAGACTTCATGGCCGTGGCAAGCGAACTGGACGTGACGCCCGGCCAGCTGGCCCTGGCCTGGCTCACGGCCCAGGGAGATGACGTCATTCCGATCCCCGGCTCCCGCTCCGTCGATCACATGCGCGAGAACCTGGGGGCGGAAAGCCTCCGCCTGGATACCGCGACCATCACCCGGCTAAACGCCATGATGACGCCGGACCAGGTGGCGGGCGCCCGCTACAGCGAGGCCCAGCAGGCGGATATCGACACCGAAGAGTTTGGCTAGCCCGAAACAAGCCCCCCGCCTACGCGTTGGCTTAGGCTCGAGGAGCCAAGAGGCGGGGGCGTGCTGGTCGTCACGAGAGCGCGGCAGCGCCATGTCTTGCTCGGTGTCGAGCCGGGCGGGTGGGCGACCCTGTTTCAGTCATGGTCGACCAGTCCGACTTCGCCGGCCAGTTCGGCACAGTTGGCGCAGCAAAAGATCGTGTCGCCGTGCTGAACACCGTGCCCGATCACCCGGCAGCCGCACTGCGCACATGCCGGCGCCAGCTTGTGGATGGCGCATTCGAAGGAATCGAAATCGAAGCTCTCACCGTCCTTGCTGACCGTGAAAGTGCCTTCGTAATGATTGCCGCAAGTTGCACAGATACCCATCACGCACCTCCTGTCTTCAGCAAGTGAACCTGCACTCAAGCCCCGCCACCGCAGCTTCCAACGCCGCGGCCTCCCCTGGCTCACCCTCAAGCCTAGTGGACACCAGGCGAGGCAGCGATCCTTCGAGGGCACGGGGCGGTGTATTGCGGGGGATAAACGCCCCAACAAACTGATGTTGCATCGAGATTTCCGGGAACCCGCAGCCCTCAAAGTATCTCCGCCACCTCCTCGAAGGCGAGCCGTGGCGCTCGGGGGCGAGTCATCCTGGGGTCGGCGACACCCAGGTTGACCAGGAAGTTGCTCCGGTAGCGGCCGTCGGGGAAGAACTCCTCGTCCACCATGGCATTGTCGAAGCCGCTCATGGGGCCGACGTCCAGGCCCAGGGTGCGGGCGGCGAGAATCAGGTAGCCGCCCTGCAGGGTGGCGTTGCGCAGGGCGGTTTCGCAGGCCTTCTCGGGGTTGGCGGCGAAGCGCTCGCGGGCGTTGGGCGAGGTGGGGTACTGCGTCGGCAGGTGCTCGTAGAAGCGGGTATCGGTGGCCACGATCACGGTGGCGGCGGCCTGGACGGTCTGGTCGCGGTTGCCTTCGGAGAGCGCCGGAATCAGCCGCGACTTGGCCTCGAGGCTGGTCACGAAGGCGTAACGCGCCGGCTGGCAGTTCATCGAGGTGGGGCCCCACTTCAGCAGGTCATAGAGCCGCCGCCAGGTGGCCGGGTCGACGGGCTCGTCGAGAAAGCCGTGGGCGGTGTGCGCCTCTCGAAAGAGGGTGTCGAGGGCGTGGTCGTCGAGGGACGGGCGCATGGGGTCCTCCTCATGGCTGCGCCCTTCGACTCTACGATATCCGCCGGTGAGCGGTCACTTCTCCGGGCGGCGGTGCCGGCTCACGCCGCTTGCATCGCCATCGAGAGGAACATCCGGCCGCCGGTGCTACGCTTGGAAGGCCCAGCCCTGTCACCCGGAGACCACCATGCCATCGACTCGTCTGCTTGCCGCCCTGCTTGCCCTGCTGCTGACCGGTCTTGCCGCCCCCACCCTGGCCCAGACGCCCGAACAGGAGTTGCAGGCCTACGAGGATGCCCTGGCCCGTGGCGAGCGCCACGCCAACCGCTGGCAGGCGGGCTGGACCGGGGTCTATGCGACCGGCCTGGCCGTCAACGCCTGGCTGGCCAGCGAGGCGAGCGACCGCGACGATCGCTTCGATGCCCGGGTGGGGGTGGTGAAGTCCGCCCTGGCACTGGGAGGCATGTTCCTGGATCGCCAGCCACACCCTCGGGCCCATCGCGAGCTGCGTGACGGCGAGGGCGATCTCGAGAGCGCCCGGCGGCTGCTCCAGGCCGTGGCCGAGGAGGAGCGCCGGCGGCGCAGCCTGGAGGCGCGGCTGGGGTCACTGGCCGTGAACACCCTGGCGGGGCTGGTGATCGCCGTGGGCGACGGCCGCGAGGGCGACGGGGCGATCAACTTCGCCACCGGCATGCTGGTCAGCGAGCTGCAGCTGCAGACCCAGCCGCGCCAGGCCTTGGCGGCGGTGAACCGCTTCCAGCCGGCGCGGGTGTCGCTCGGCGATATCCATCTCGAGGGGGAGTACGCCTTCCTGGTGGGGCCCAACCGACTGGGAGTCGCGCTGCGCTACTGACCCGCGCCCCGTCCTGAAGGGTGGTCCGACATGAAAGATAGACAGCGCCCAAATGGTTATGATATAACATTACATCTACAGCGGAGCAGCCCGGGGCGGTTCCATTTTTCGCGAAATGCGGGATACTGCACTCCCCGCGACGAATCAAGCGGGGTGAGGTCGATCCCGAGGCTGCGATCGGGTCTCGCATTTGTTATGTTATATCTTAATCCTGATACCCAGAGGAGCCGTGTCATGGCACACCGCTCACACACCCATCGGCACCGCCCCGAGGGGCCCTGCCATTTCTCCCTGATGTCGCTTTCCGCCACGCGCCGGCTGCTGCTGGCGACGATACCGCTCGCCCTGCTGTGGCTGACGGTGTCCTGGGCGGCGGGGTGGTGGTCCTGATGTCCCGGGCCACAGCGACTCGACTGCGGCTGCACGACCTGCAGCTGGCCCAGGGCAACCGTACCGTACTCGAGCATGTGGAAGGCAGCTTCCGCGACGGCGCCATCACGGCGCTGATCGGCGCCAACGGCACCGGCAAGAGCACCCTGATCCAGGGCATCATGGGCATGCTCAAGCCGATCGCCGGTCGTGTCGAGTGCTCGGTGCCCAGGGAGCGACGCGCCTGGCTGCCGCAGCAGCTGGCCCTGGACCTCAGCTTCCCCATGAGCGTGGAAGAGCTGGTGATGACCGGCAGCTGGCCCAGCCACGGGGCGCTGACGGGCTACTGCGCCTCGCACTACCGCCGCGGCCGCGAGATCATGGCCCGCCTGGGCATCTCCCACCTGGCCCACCGGCCGCTGGGGGAGCTTTCCGGTGGCCAGCGCCAGCGGGCGCTGATCGGCCGCACCCTGATGCAGGAAGCCGAGCTGCTGCTGCTCGACGAGCCCTTCGCCAACGTCGATGCCGAAACCGTCGACGTGCTGATGACCGTGCTGCGCGACATGGCCCAAGCCGGGGCCACCATCATCGTGGTGTTGCATGACATGGAGCAGCTCGCCCGGCTGGCCGATGAGGTCGTGCTCCTCGCCAGCGGTCACGTGCAGTGGTCCTCGCCCGATGCCGTCCTCAAGACCCAGGCCCCCCACGCGGCGGCCGCCTCGCTGTCGATCGCCATGCCGGGGGTGGGCACATGCTAGCACTGCTTCACGAGTGGCTGATCGCGCCCTTCGACTATGGCTTCATGCGTCGCGCCCTGGTGGCCGGCCTGGCCCTCTCCCTGGCCGCCCCGCCCATGGGCGTGTTCCTGGTGCTGCGCGGCATGAGCCTGATCGGCGATGCCATGGCCCACGCCATCCTGCCGGGCGTGGCACTGGGCTTTCTGGTCGCCGGCTTCTCGCTGCCGATCATGAGCCTCGGCGGCGTGCTCTCCGGGTTGCTGGTGGCGGTGCTGGCGGGCAGCGTGTCGCAGATGACCGGCCAGCGCGAGGATGCCGCCATGGCCAGCTTCTTCCTGATCTCGCTGGCCGCCGGGGTGATGCTGGTCTCGCTGGGCGGCAGCAGCGTCGACCTCACCCATGTGCTGTTCGGCTCGATCCTCGCCGTGAACAGCACCGCCCTGATCCTGATCGCCGCCATCAGCAGCCTGATCGTGGTGATACTCGCGAGCATCTTCCGCGCCCTGGTGGTGGAGTGCCTCGACCCGCTGTTCCTGCGCGGCCAGGGCGTCCACGGCGGCCTGGTCCACGGCATCTTCCTGGGCCTGGTGGTGCTCAACCTCACCGCCGGCTTCCAGACCCTGGGCACGCTGATGGCGGTGGGCCTGATGATGCTGCCGGCCACCGCCGCGCGCTTCTGGAGCAAGCGCCTGGAGGGGCTGATCGGCGTCGCCGTCGGCATCGCCATGGTCGCCAGCAGCGGCGGCCTGCTGCTCTCCTACCACCTCGGCATTCCCTCCGGCCCGGCGATCATCCTGCTGGCCGGCGTCGGCTACATGCTCTCTGCCCTGCTCGGGCGACACCACAGCCTGCGAGCCCGCCTGCAACGGCAGGCCGCCCCGCTGGGTGCCCCCGAACCCCACTGATATGCCTCCATACTGCTAACCCCCAAGGAGCCCTTGCATGCTGCGCAGTCTCAGACCCTCCGCCCTGGTGATCGGCACCTCCGCCATGCTGGCACTGCCGGCCGCCGTCGCGGCCGAGCGCATCCAGGTGATTGCCAGCTTCAGCATCCTCGCCGACATGGTCGAGAATGTCGGCGGCGAGCACGTCGCGGTGACTTCGCTGGTCGGCCCCGACAGCGACACCCATGTCTTCTCGCCGAGCCCCGGCGACGCCCGGGCGCTGGCCGACGCCGACCTGGTGGTGTTCAACGGCCTGCGGTTCGAGGGCTGGATGGAGCGGCTGATCGACTCCAGCGACTATGCCGGTCCGCTGGTGGTCACCAGCGAGGGCGTCGACCAGCTGGACTACCCTGGCCACGCGCCTGATCGGGCCCATGGGCACGACGACCATGACGATCACGCGCATGACGATCATGAGGATGAAGGCCATGCGGATGAGGGCCATGACGATCATGACCACGGCGACCAGGACCCCCACGCCTGGCAGGACCTGGCCCTGGGACAGGTCTATGTGGTCAATATCCGCGACGGCCTGATCGAGGCCGACCCGGACAACGCCGAGGCCTACGAGGCCAATGCCGAGCGCTACATCAACGAGATCGAGGCCACCGGGGACGAGATCCGCGAGCTGCTCACCGAGATCCCCGCATCCACCAGCGTGATCACCGGCCACGACTCCTTCGGCTACTTCTCCCAGGCCTACGGCCTGCGCTTCCTCTCGCCGGTCGGGCTCTCCTCCGAGGCCGAGCCCAGCGCCGCCGACATGGCGCGGCTGATCGACGTGATCCGCGAGCAGAACGTCCAGGCGCTGTTCCACGAGAACATGACCAGCCCGGCGGTCATCAATCAGCTCGCCGAGGAGACCGGCCTGCCCATCGCCGGCACCCTCTACGCCGACGCCCTGGCCACCGAGGGCGAGGCGAGCACCTATCTGGGCATGATGCGCCACAACGCCAAGACCCTGCATGACGCCCTGGCCGAGCCGGGCCATGACGATGACGGCGGTGACGATCACGGCCATGACGAGGACAGCCACGGCCATAGCCACTGACCCTCGTCCCCGACGACGGTTTCCGGCGCCACCTACGGGTGGCGCCTTTTTTGTGGGACCATCGAAGCCTGAATGTGACGGGAGCCCTTCATGCTCGAGTTCTGCCAGGTCCACAAGGCCTATGCCACGCCCCAGGGGCCGCTGTCGGTGCTGGCCGGTGTCGACCTGATCCTGCACGCCGGCGAGAGCCTGGCGCTGATGGGCGAGTCGGGCAGCGGCAAGTCGACCCTGCTGCACCTGGCCGCGGGGCTCGACCTGCCCGATGCCGGCGAGGTGCGACTGGCGGGCCGGGCGATCTCGATGCTTGCCGAGCCCGACCGCGCCCGGCTGCGCCGTGAATCCCTGGGCCTGGTGTTCCAGCAGTTCCACCTGGTGCCGAGCCTGAACGTCGTCGACAACCTGCGCCTGCAGGCCCGCCTGGCCGGCCGCGAGAATGCCGCCTGGACGGCACGGCTGATCGAGCGGTTGGGCCTGGCCGGGCTCGAGAAGCGCTACCCGGAGCAGCTCTCCGGCGGCCAGCAGCAGCGCCTGGCGATCGGCCGCGCCCTGGCCCCGCGCCCCGCCCTGCTGCTCGCCGACGAACCCACCGGCAACCTCGACGAGACCACCGCGGACGAGGTGCTCGCGCTGCTGCAGGCCCTGGTGCACGACGCCGGCAGCGCCCTGCTGGTGGTGACCCACAGCCCCCGGGTGGCGGCGCCGCTCGACCGCTGCCTGCGCCTGTCCCATGGCCGGGTAAATGACGCAACAAGGGAGCGACATGACCCGGCGTGACTGGATATTTCGTTCGGGCGTGCTCATCGCCGCGGCGATGAGCATGACCCTGGTCTGGCTGGTGCTGGGGCAGCTGGGCATGCCCGACTCCCTGTCGCCCGACGCCCTGTCGCGGTGGCTGAACGGCCGCGGCGCGCTGGGGCCGCTGCTGCTGGTGGCCCTCATGGTGCTGACGGTGGTGGTCGGCCCCCTGCCCACCCTGCCGGTCACCGCCGCCTCGGGGCTGGCATTCGGTATCCTTCCCGGGGCCCTGCTCTCGGTGACCGGCGCCCTGTGCGGGGCACTGATCGCCTTCTTCCTCGCCCGGCTGCTGGGGCGTGACCTGTTGCGCGAACGGTTCCGGGACAATCCGCTGTTCGGTGCGCAAGGTTCGCAGCGGCTGCTCTTCCTCACCGTGCTGCTCACCCGCCTGATTCCCATCTTTTCCTTCGCCCTGATCAGTTACGCCGCCGGCGTGACCGCCATCAAGGCATGGCGTTTCGCCCTGGCCTCCGTGATCGGCATGCTGCCGATGACCGTGGTATTCGCCAGTCTCGGCCATACGTTCGAGCTCCATCCCCTGCTCAGCACCACGGCGGCCATCACGATCCTCGCCGTCATGGCCCTGCTGCCCTGGTACCTGAGCCGCCATCGTCATTCGCGACTGGCCAGGTGGCTGCATCTCGATTAATCCGCGTCGGGCTCGACCGGTCAGCGAAAGGAGGCCGGGGGGCGAGACCGCGCTGTGCCTGCCACTCCCCGCCTCGCCGCTTCTGTGAGACGATGCCGGCACAAGGGGCCACAAGGCCCCGGTCGATCCTCACCCTTGTGCCCCCATGCTCACCGCCCTGGCCACCCTGCTCTCCCACTATCGCCGCCACCCCGGCCAGCTGGCCATGCTGCTGCTGGGCCTGTGGGTGGCCAGCGCCCTGTGGAGCAGCGTGCAGGCGATCAACGCCTCGGCCCGCGACAGCTACGCCCGCGCCGAGGCGCTCTTTTCCACCGGGCTGGACCGCCTGGAGCGCCGCGACGGCGAGCCGCTGACCCGCGACGACTTCCTGCGGCTGCGCCGGGCGGGGCTGCCGGTCTCGCCGCTGCTCGAGGGCGAGCTGGAGACCCCGGACGGCACCCGGCTGACGGTGATCGGCATCGACCCGCTGACCCTGCCCGGCGACAGCCCCTTCGCCGGCGGCACCGGCGACTTCCTCACGCCGCCGTGGCAGACACGCCTGGCCCCCGACACCCTGCCTGCCCTGGCGGTCACGGCCAGAGACGCGCCGGGGGCCGAACCGCGCCTGCCCGACGGCCGGCGGCTGCCGCCCCTGACCCTGGCCCCCTCGCTGCCCCCCGACACCCTGGTGATGGATATCGCCGCCGCGGCGGCTCTGCTGGACAGCGGCGCAATGCTCACGCGGCTGGTCAGCGCCGCCGACGCCCTGGCCGAGGCACCCGAGGGGCTGGTGCTGACCCGGGCGACGACCCTGGTCGCGCCGGGCCAGCTCACCGAGAGCTTCCACCTCAACCTCACCGCCATGGCGCTGCTGGCCCTGGTGGTGGGGCTGTTCATCGTGCAGGCGGCGCTCGGCCTGGCCCTGGAGCAGCGGCTGGGCATGCTGCGCACCCTGCGGGCGTTGGGCGTGCCCGGCCGCCGCCTGGTGGGTCTGCTGCTGCTCGAACTGGTGCTGCTGGGGCTCGCCGGCGCCCTGGCCGGCATCGTCAGCGGCGTCTGGCTGGCCCGGGCACTGCTGCCGGACGTGGCCGCCACCCTGGACAGCCTCTATGGTGCCGGGGTGACGGCCGAGCTCCAGCTGCCCTGGCACTACTGGCTCGGCGGGCTCGCCGTGACCCTGGGCGGCCTGCTGCTGGCCGGCAGCGGCGTGCTGTGGCGGGCCGCCCGGCTCGGCGTACTGGGCCTCGGCCAGGCCCAGGCCTGGCGCACGGGGTTCCACCGCCAGCTGCGGCTGATGGCCGCCGCCGGCACCGCCTGTGCCCTGCTCGGCCTGGCGCTGTGGGCCTGGCTCGCCCGCCAGCCGCCCGGCGAGGGGCTGCTGGCCGGCTTCGGCCTGATGGCCATGCTGCTGCTCGCCTGCGCGCTCTGGCTGCCGCCGCTGCTGGCGCTGGGCCTCGCCGGGCTCGCACGCCTCGCCCGGCGGCGGCCGCTGGTCCAGTGGGCCCTGGCCGACCTGCAGCTGCAGTTGCCGCGCCTGGCCCTGGCGATGATGGCGCTGCTGATCGCGCTCTCCGCCAACCTGGGGGTGAGCAGCATGGTGGGCGGTTTCCGCCTGACCTTCCTCGACTGGCTGGACCAGCGCCTGGTGGCGGACCTCTACCTGCGCCCGCCGGCGGAGCGGTATGACGAGATCCACGACTGGCTCGCCGACCGGCCGGAGGTCGACGAACTGCTGGCCACCCGCCGCACCGACGCCACCCTGCTCGACGCCGGCACCGACGCCACCCGGCCGCTCAACCTGCCGGTCGGCCTCTACGGCATCACCCCGGGCGAGCGGCTCGTGCCGAGCTGGCCGCTGCTGTCGACCCTCGCCGGGCGCGAGGCGGCCTGGCAGGCCTTCCGCGAGGGCGCGGCCTTCATCAACGAACAACTCGCCATCGCCACCGGCCTGGCGCCGGGCGACCGGCTGACCCTCGACGCCAGGGGCCGCCGGGAGACGGTGAGCCTGGCCGCCATCTACCCGGACTACGGCAACCCCCGCGGCGAGGTGCTGCTGGCCACGCCACGGCTTGCCGAGCGCTTCCGGGCACCGCCGGGGTCCCTGGGCATCGTGCTCCACGGCGACGCCGACGAGGCGACGCTGCGCACCGCCCTCGGCGACCGCCTCGGCCCGGACCGCGAGTCCCTGCTGGACCAGCGCGAGGTGAAACGCGTCTCCACCGAAATCTTCGAACGCACCTTCACCATCACCCGGGCGCTGAACACCCTGACCCTGGGCGTGGCGGCCCTGGCGCTGTTCGCCAGCCTGCTGGCCCAGGCCCGGGAGCGCCGCCGCCAGCTGGCCCCGCTCTGGGCGCTGGGCGTGCCCCGGGCCCGCCTGGTGGTGAGCCAGCTCGTCCAGGTTGGCGGCGCGGCGCTGGCCACCGGCCTGCTCGCCGTGCCGCTGGGCATCGCCGTCACGGCGGGGCTGGTGGCGGTGATCAACGTGGCCGCCTTCGGCTGGCGCCTGCCGCTGCAGCTCTTCCCCGGCGAGATCCTGCTGACCCTGGCCACCGCCGTGGCGGTGGCGCTGCTGGCCACGGTGCTGCCGGCCCTGGCACTGTGGCGCACCCCGCCCCGGGCCCTGCTGGCCGAGGAGGAGACCCCATGACGCGACTCGCCATGCTCGGCCTGCTGGCCGCGCTGGTGCTCATGGGCTGCGAGCGCGATGCGGCCACCGACACCGGCCTCGCCGCGCCGGGCGAGGCGGCCGGGGGCTTCGTGCAGGCGCGCCCCGGCACGACACTGCGCTTCCCCGAGGATCATGGCCCCCACCCGGATACCCGCATCGAGTGGTGGTACCTCACCGCCAACCTCGAGGACGAGCGCGGCGAGCCGCTGGGCCTGCAGTGGACCCTGTTCCGCCAGGCCCTGGTGCCGCCAGAGGAGCGGCCGCCTCCCGGCCCCTGGGTCGCCGACCAGGCGTGGATGGCCCATATGGCGGTCTCCCGGGGCCCGACCCACCGGGTGGCGGAGCGCTTCGCCCGCGGTCATTCCCGGCAGGACGATGGCCAGGCTGGCGTCCGGGCCCGGCCCTTTGCCGCCTGGCTCGACGACTGGCGACTCGAGAGCCGGGTGGACGACCCCGACGCCGATACCTTCGCCGAACTCGCGCTGCTCGCCCACCAGGATGACGAGCACGGCGGCTTCGGCTACCGCCTCGACCTCACCGCCGAGGGACCCCTGGTGCTGCACGGCGAGGCCGGTTTCAGCCAGAAGACCGCCGACGGCCAGGGCTCGATCTACTACAGCCAACCCTTCTGGCGCATCGAGGGGGAGGTCACGCTCGACGGCGAGACCCGCGCGGTCAGCGGCCGCGGCTGGCTCGACCGGGAGTGGAGCAGCCAGGTGCTCGAACCCGAGCAGAGCGGCTGGGACTGGGTCGCGCTGCATCTCGACAGCGGCCACAAGCTGATGGCCTACCGGCTGCGGGGCGGTGGCGAGGAGGGCGGCGACTTCCTGTTCGGCAATGTGATTGCCCCCGACGGCGCTGCCACCCCGGTCGCCCAGGGAGGACTGCGCCTGACGCCACTGAGCACCAGCCTCGTTGCCGGCCGCGAGATGCCCACCCGCTGGCGGCTCGAGCTGCCGGCGCAGGGCCTCGACCTGGTGGTCGAGGCGCGCCACAGCGAACGCTGGATGGCCACCAGCGTGTCCTACTGGGAGGGCGAGGTGACGGTCAGCGACCATGACGGCGGCGAGGCGCTGGGGGTGGGCTATCTGGAGATGACCGGCTACTGAAGGGATGACACGGCCCGCCAAGCGACCCGACGCCGTCGCAGGCCGCAGAAAGGAGACACCATGAACCTGCTTGTCGCCATGACGGCCTTCGTCCGGGTCGCCGAACTGGGCAGCTACACCCGGGCCGCCGAGCAGCTCGAGCTGTCGCGCACCCAGGTCTCCAAGCTGGTCATGCAGCTGGAGACGCATCTGCAGGTGCGGCTACTACAGCGTACCACCCGACGCCTGCACCTGACCGAGGCCGGCGAACGCTACCTGGCACGTGCCCAGGGCATCCTGCAGGCACTGGAGGAGGCCGAGGCGGAGGTCGGCGCCGGTGTCACCGAGATCTGCGGCCGGCTGCGGGTCAACGGCCCGATGGCCTTCGGCACCGACTACCTGGCGCCGCTGGTGGCACGCTTCATGGTCCGGCACCCGGCCCTGGAGATGCGCCTCGACCTCAACGACCGCCGGGTGGACCTGCTCGAGGAGGGCTACGACCTGGCGATCCGCATCGGCAGCCTGCCGGACTCGAGCCTGGTCGCCCGGCCCCTGACCCGCTGCCATCTGCTGCTGTGCGCCTCGCCCGCCTACCTGGCCGCCCACGGGGAACCGCAACGCCTCGAGGAGCTGACCGAGCATCGTTGCCTGCGCTACCGCACCTCGGGCGGCGGCACCACCTGGCAACTGGGCGATCACAGCCTGCCGGTGAGCGGGCCGCTGGACAGCAACAATGGCGTGGTGCTGGTCCAGGCCGCCGAAGATGGGCTGGGGATCATCCAGCAGCCCAGCTTCCTGCTCACCGAGAGCATCCGGGAGGGGCGCCTCGTGCCCATCCTCGCCGAGGCGCCCCCCGTGACGCTGGGGGTCTATGGCCTCTATCCGGCCCGGCGACACCTGCCGGCCAAGGTGGAGCACTTCCTGGATTTTCTCGCCGAGGCCTGGGGCGAGCCGCCCTACTGGGAGGCCGAGCTGGGATTGTCACCCAAAAGGAAACAATGATGTTCGAGCATTGGTGATTATCCCGCCAAGGAATCTCTCTAGAGTAGCGACATCACCCCCCGCCAGACTCAATGGAGATTCCCCATGCAAGCACATGCCATCACCCTGCTGCGCCTTTCCCTCGGCACCATGACCCTGGCCCACGGCCTGCTCAAGGTGTTCGTGTTCACCATCCCCGGTACCGTCGGCTACTTCGAGTCGCTCGGCTTCCCGGCCTTCCTCGCCTACCTCACCATCCTGGCCGAAGTCGGCGGTGGCCTGGCGCTGTTGCTGGGCCTCTACACCCGCTGGGTGAGCCTGGCCCTGGTCCCGGTGCTGCTCGGCGCCGCCGCCGTTCACCTGGGCAATGGCTGGATGTTCTCCAACGAAGGCGGCGGCTGGGAATTCCCGGTGTTCTGGGCCATCGCCCTGCTGGTGCAGGCCGGCCTGGGCGGCGGTAACCTGACCCTCAGCCGTCGCTTCGCCTGAGCCATCACCCCTGGCCGACGCCGGTCCCGAATCGGGCTGGCGTTGGCCCATGAAGAGGAGATTCAAGATGTTACCCAGCCTGTACATCTCCCACGGCTCGCCCATGCTAGCGCTCACGCCGACCCCGGCCCACGACTTCCTGCGGGAACTGGGCCGCCGCTACCGCCCGGCGGCCATCGTGGTGGTCTCGGCCCACTGGGCGACCCGCGGCCTGGCCGTCAGCACCAGTGCCCGTCCCGAGACCATCCACGACTTCGGTGGCTTCCCGCGGGAACTCTACGAGTGCCAGTATCCTGCTCCCGGCGAGCCCGAACTGGCACGACGGCTGGCCGAGGAGCTCGGCGCCACGCCGGTGGAGCGCGGCCTCGACCACGGCGCCTGGGTCCCGCTCTCGCTGATGGTGCCGGAGGCCGATATCCCGGTGGTGTCGCTGTCGCTGCCCACCACCTGGTCCAACGCCGCCCTGGTCGCGCTGGGCGAGAAGCTCGCCCGACTGCGCGAGGAGAAGGTGCTGGTGATCGGGTCGGGCAGCCTGACCCATAACCTGGGGGCCATGACTCCGGAGCACGGCACCGTGCCCGCCTGGGTCAGCGACTTCATCGACTGGGTGCACGGGCGCCTGCTGGCCGACGATCGCCTTGCCCTGCTCGCCTGGGAGCAGACGCCTCACGGCCGTGCCAACCACCCGACCCCGGAGCACTTCCAGCCGCTGCTGGTGGCGATGGGGGCGGGCGGCCAGGCACAACGCCTGCACCACAGCGTCGAGCACGGCGTGCTGGCCATGGATGTCTACGCCTTCGCCTGAGCCCCCCTGGTGGTGAGGCAGGGACGCGAAGGAGCGCCTATGTTGATAAGGATACGCCCCTGCCACCGGAAGGAGTCGAGGGTTCACCATGACTGCCATCGACATGAGCCTGGGTGACCACATCACCCTCAAGCAACTGTCCTACGCGCTGTCCCACGGCCTCTCGCCCATCGTCGAGGTCGAGTCCCAGGACGGCATCTACATCGTGCGCTTCCACCATGCCAACGGGGTCTCGGAGCTGGCGGACGCCGACGGCAAGACTTGGACCTTCCTCGGCACGGGGGAGATCCAGGACCTGCTCGGCGACCTGGGCCTGACCCACGGCGTGCTGACCTGGGCCGACCAGTGCGGCGACGAGATGATCGGCGTGCCGGGACATGCCATCACGCCCGACGAGCGGCTGGCCTACGGCACCCGCATCGCCTTTCGCTCCTGACCGCCACGGGCTAATGTAGGGGGCATGACCCTCAGCGAGTGATAACGTCCGGTGCTCGACATGTCCCGCACGCCCCGTCGCGCCGCCCACCGGCGGCGCCCTGTCTCCGGCCCGGCCCTGCGTCTCCTGGCGGCGGGGATGGCGCTGCTGGTGCTGGCCGGTTGTGCCAGCCGCGACCTGGCCACCCGCGACACCGCCCCCGACGAGGGCCTCTCCCTCGAGCGTGCGCTGATCCTCGCCTCCGCCGAACAGGCCCTCGGCACGCCCTATCGCCCGGGCGGCAATACCCCCGAGGGCCTCGACTGCTCCGGCCTGGTCGAGCTGGTCTATCGCAACGCGGGCATTGCGGTGCCACGCACCGCCGACGACCAGTACCGCGAACTGCCGGAGGTGCGCCAGGCCCGTCCGGGCGACCTGCTGTTCTTCGGCGATCGCCGCACGGCCACCCATGTCGGCATCTACCGCGGCAACGGCCAGATGATCCACGCCCCGGGGCGGGGCCGTGACGTGGTCAGCGTGCCGCTCGAGGTCGCCTACTGGCAGGAGCGCTTCCTCGGCGCCGCCGGGCCGGCGCCTTGAGTCCCGGCATCCACGACCCGGGCCAGCCCGCTGCCCATACGGAACTCGCCGGCCGGCTTTCCGGCCGGGCGCGCTCCGCCTGTCGTCGATGTTCACAGGGGGTGATTGCATGGTTACAATTATAAAAACGCCCTCATTAAATCTTCTTCGTTATAAAAGTAGATCATCGGCCATGCCGATCGACGCCCCCTGGAGCCCCCCATGTCACGACGCATTCCTCTACTGGCCCTCCTGGCGACGCTGGTACTCGGCGCTGTCGGCCAGGCCAAGGCCAGTGATCATTCGACCACGCTCGAGGTCGGCTACATGCCGATCCTGCCGGTGGCCCAGCTGTTCGTGATGGAAGGCGAGGGCTGGACCGAGGAGGCCGGCCTCGAGCTGGAGCTGACCCGTTTCTCCAGCGGCCCGGCCATGGTCCAGGCGCTGGCCTCCGGCGAGCTCGATGTCATGTACTTCGGCATCGGCCCCGCCATGGTGGCCCGCGCCAACGGCGTGCCGATCAAGGTACTGGCCTCGAGCATCCAGGAGCAGATCGGCCTGGTCGCCCGCGGCGAACTCGCCGGCTACTTCGACCAGTACGATGCCGCCGAGGCGATCACCCGCTTCACCGAGGAGCAGAATCGCCCGCCCAAGATCGCCACCTTTCCCCAGGGGTCGGTCCCCGACACCGTGCTGCGCTACTGGCTGATCGAGCAGCTGGGGGTCGGCCTGGAGGCGGTCGAGATAGTCGCCATGGGCGCCGACCGCGTCCAGCAGGCGCTGCTGGCCGGCGCCGTGGACGCCGCCTCGATTCTCGAGCCGATCCTCACCACGGTCCAGGAACGTGACGACAGTGCCCGGGTGGTCGCGCGTGCCGGCGAGATGCTGCCCGGCCAGCCCGGTGCCGTACTGGCCGCCCGCGAGCGCGTGCTCGAGGAGGAGCCCGAAGCGATGCGCCGGCTGATGGCCCTGCATCTGCGTGCCACCGAGATGCTGGTCGAGGAGCCCGGCCGTGCCGCCCCCCATGTGCGCGAGTTCGTCGGCCGCCGCCTGATCGGCCTGGAGACGGTGGAAGCCGCCCTGAGCTCGCCGTCATCCCACTATGTCAGCGACCCGCATGCGATCCAGGAAGGCACGCGGCGCATGCACGACTTCCAGCTCGCCCAGGGGTCGCTGCGCCAGCCGGTCGATCTGGAGGCACTGTTCGACACCCGCCTGTATGACGACGTGAGTGCGGAGCTGGCCACCCAATGACCTCTCCCCTGACCCGCTCGCGGCGCACCCTGCTCAGCGCCGCGGGCCTGTCCGGTTTTCTGCTGCTGTGGGAGCTGTCGCTGCGCAGCGGGCTGCTGCCCGGCAGCCTGGTCCCGCTACCCTCGGCGATCCCGCGGGTCTTCTGGTACGAGCTGATCGACGGCATCTGGCTGGAGGTGGTGCGCTCGAGCCTCGGCCACTACAGCGTGGGCCTGCTGCTGGGCTCGAGCCTGGGCATCGCGGTGGGGGTGTCGGCGGCGCTGATGCCGCGCTTCAATGCCCTGCACGCCTGGCTGGCCCGGCTGCTGCGCCCGATCCCGCCCCTGGCGTGGATTCCCTTCGCGATCATCTGGTTCGGCATCAATCCGGCTGCCGCCGCCTTCATCATCAGCATCGGCGTGTTCTGGATCAACTACTTCGCCAGCTACAGCGCGGTGCGCTCGGTGGACCCGGGCTTCGACGAGGTGGCCCTGGCCTTTGGCCAGCGCAGCTTCCTGGCCCGGCTGACCAAGGTCAGCCTGCCGGCCGCCGCCCCGGGTATCCTGGGCGGCCTGCGCGCCGGCCTGGGACAGGGCTGGATGACCGTGGTGGCCGCCGAGCTGTTCGGCATTCCCGGTATCGGCCAGCGCATGATGGAGGCCTCGAGCCTGCTGGCCACCGATATCGTGGTGGTCTACATGCTGACCATCGCCGGGCTCTATGCGCTGTTCGACTTCCTGTTCATGCTGGTCCAGCGTCGGGTCCTGAGGTGGCAGCCATGAACCGCCCCATCGCCGACGCGTCCCCGGTGCTGAGTGCACGCGAAGTCAGCCTTGGCTTCGGTTACACGCCCGTGCTCGCCGGCGTCGACCTGACCCTCTACCCACGCGAATTCATCGCCGTGGTGGGTGCCTCCGGCGTCGGCAAGTCGACCCTGCTGCGCGCCCTGACGGGCCTGCTCCCCCCGCAGTCCGGCGAGGTGGTGATTCCCGCCGGCAATGCCGAGGATACCCGCGCCTGGTCGATGGTCTTCCAGGCGCCGCGCCTCTTCCCCTGGCGCCGCGTGCGGGCCAACGTGGAGCTGGGGCTGGAGGGGCTGGCGTTATCGCGGGCCGAGCGTCGCCAGCGCGCGCTGGAGCCGTTGGCGCTGGTCGGCCTGGACGCCTATGCCGACCGCTGGCCGCACACCCTCTCCGGGGGCCAGCAGCAGCGGGTCGGCATCGCCCGCGCGCTCGCCGTGCGCCCGCGGGTCCTGTTCATGGACGAGCCCTTCTCGGCGCTCGATGCCATCACTCGCCGGCGGCTGCAGCAGGAGCTGATCGCGCTGCGCCAGCGCACCGAGGCCGCCATCGTGTTCGTCACCCACGACATCGAGGAGGCCGTGCTGCTGGCCGACCGGGTGATGGTGCTCGGAGACCAGGCGCCGGGGCAGCCGGCCAGGGTAGTGGATACCCTGGAGGTCGACCTGCCGCTGGACGAGCGCCGAGACCACCCCGATTTCGCCCCCCTGGTGCAGGGCGTCGAAGCCCGTATCGGCGACCACTGAGGCGATCAAGACCCGAGGAGAACCCCCCATGGCGACACTGCGCGTACTCTTGCATGCTCCCACTCCGCAAGCCCTGGGCCGTGCCCGGCGCAACGCCCGTAACCTGCTCGATGCCCGGCCCGCGGCCGAGGTGCTGATCATTGCCAATGGCGGCGCCGTGGCCGCCGCCCTGGCACAGTCCGACGATACCGACCCCCACCTGCGCCTGTGCCGCAACTCCCTCAAGGCTCAGGGACTCGACAACGCCGCCGGCATCGGGGAGATCGACGCCGCCGTGGTCACCCTGGCCGAGCGCCAGGCCGAGGGCTGGGCCTATATCCGCGCCTGAACCGGCGAGCCGTGGATTTATCCGCCCCCTTAAGCGGGCGTTAAGTTGCCGGGACCAGAGTATCGGGGAAACGTCATGGAGACGCCCCGACACCCTGCCTTCCCCCCGCCGTGCCGGTGACCACCGGGGGCCCCGTGCCCGCCGCCGCTGGCCTGGCGGGAGCGCGCCACATCACTCCCGCCCCGGCGCGTCCCTGGAGGCCAGGTCGGGGCGGGTCTCGTACTCCACGCCGTGGTCGCGCAGGTAGTCGCGGATCAGCTGTCGCACCACCTGGGACGGGGTCAGGTCCTGGGCCGCACACAGCTGCTCGAAGGCTCGCTTCTTGTGCGGGTCGATCAACAGGGTCAGGCGTGCTGTCTTCTTCTCCATGGCGATTCTCCGGCAGTATTACCATCAAATGTTAATGTCCGCTGCCAGCCGGGGCAATGCCGGTGACGTATTTGTCGACAATGCTAACGACATGTTAATGTCATTCACATAAGCAACCTGATCGATCCCCGCCGGATATGTGGCCACCGGCCCATCCACGGTGCGGGTGACCACCCAGGGAGGACCCCGTGAATGGCACGCCACCGACCGTCCCCACCCCTTCCCGGCATCGCCACCGGCCTGCGCGCGGCCTGGCGAGACGGCTACGGCCTGGTCGACCTGCGCCGCGACATCCTGGCCGGCGTGACCATCGGCACCGTGGCCGTGCCGCTCTCCATGGCCCTGGCGATCGCCACCGGCGTGCCTCCCCAGCACGGGCTCTACACGGCGATCGTCGCCGGCGCGATCATCGCGCTGACCGGCGGTTCACGCTTCAATGTCTCGGGTCCGACGGCGGCCTTCGTCGTCATCCTCTTCCCCATCGTCCAGCAGTACGGCCTGGGCGGCCTGCTGATCGCCTCGATGATGGCCGGGGTGATCCTGGTGGTCCTCGGCATCACCGGCATGGGGCGCCTCATCCAGTACGTGCCCTATCCGGTGGTGCTCGGCTTCACGGCGGGGATCGCGGTGGTGATCGCCGTGCTGCAGCTGCCCGACTTCCTGGGGCTGGAGGTCGAGCAGCTGGGTGAGCACTTCGTCGAGAATCTGGGACGGATCGCCGTCTCGCTGCCCGGCCTGGATCCGCTCGAGCTGGGGATCGGGGCCTTCACCCTGGGTGTCCTGCTGCTCTGGCCGCGGCTGGGGCTGCCCATCCCCGCGCCGCTGGTCGGCCTGGTGGTCGGGGCCCTGGCCGCCTACGGGGTCAACCTCTGGCTGGCCGGGTCGGGCGCGGAGGTAGAGACCATCGCCTCGCGCTTCACCTGGCAGGCACAGGGCGAGACAGGCAGTGGCATTCCCCCGATCGCGCCGAGCTTCGCGGCCCCCTGGCGGCTGCCCGGCGCGGATGGTGAGCCACTGGTGCTGGATTTCGCGCTGATTCGTGCCCTGCTGGGCCCCGCCTTCGCCATCGCCATGCTGGGGGCGATCGAGTCGCTGCTGTGCGCGATGGTGTCAGACGGACTGACCCGGACCCGGCATGACCCCAACGCCGAGCTGATCGGCCAGGGGCTCGGCAACATCGTCGCGCCGCTGTTCGGGGGCATCACCGCCACGGCCGCCATCGCCCGGACCGCCACCAACATCCGCAGCGGCGCCCGTTCGCCGATCGCGGCGGTGGTGCATGCGCTGGTGGTGCTGCTGGCGGTGGTCGCCCTGGCGGGCCTGCTGGGGCTGGTGCCGATGGCCGCGCTGGCGGCACTGCTGTTCATCGTCGCCTGGAACATGAGCGAGGCCCGGCACTTCCTCCACACCCTGCGCTCGGCCCCGCCGGGTGACGTGGCCATCCTGTTGACCTGCTTCACCCTGACCGTGCTCTTCGACATGGTGCTGGCGGTGGCCGTGGGCATCGGGCTGGCCGCCGCCCTGTTCATCCGGCGCATGTCGCTGCTGACCCAGACCCTGCGCGTCGATACCGGGTCCCATGCCCCCATCGACGAGCTGCCCGGCGAGGTCGCCCTCTACGACATCAACGGCCCGCTGTTCTTCGGCGCCGCCGAGAAGGCGCTCACCTCGCTGCACCTGGTGGACCCGAAAGTGCGGATCGTCATCCTCGACATGCATGACGTGCCGAGCATGGATGGCACCGCCATCGTGGCCCTCAAGGCCCTGATCGACGAGATGCACCGCGAGGGGGTCGCACTGGTGCTGGTCGGCCTGCCGGCGCGGATCCTCGTCAAGCTGCGCCGTGCAGGCATCCGCCGGACGGCCGGCCGGCTGACCTACTGCCGAGAGCTGGCCCACGCCCGGAAGGTGGCCCTGCGCTGGCTCGCCCGCACCGCCTGAAGGGCGGCGCCGCCGCTGACATGCAACGGTCATCCCGCCTTAAGCGATTCTTAAGACGGCGCCTCTAGACAACCTGCCTTTACAGCCAGGAAGCGGGCAGGGATAGTGGTGGCCTGACGACAGGGGCGCCGCGGCGATACCGCCACGGCTGAGACGCACCCTCGGAACCTGACCCGGATAATGCCGGCGTAGGGAGTCGTGCAGCTCCCGCCAGCCTGCACGTCCCGCGCCCGGGAGGACAGCATGCCAATCGACCTTTCCCTCTACCTGGTCACCGACCCCGGCCTCTGCGCCGACCGCGGGCTGGTGGACACGGTGGTCGCCGCCGTGCGCGGCGGCGTGACCCTGGTGCAGCTGCGCGACAAGCACGCCTCCGATGCCGAGCTGATCGACCAGGCCCGCCGCCTCAAGGCCGCACTCGCCGGCAGCGGCGTGCCACTGATCATCAACGACCGCCCCGAGGTGGCCCTGGCCGCCGGGGCCGACGGCCTGCACCTGGGCCAGGACGACGGCGACGTGGCCGCCGCCCGTGCCGCCCTGGGCGAGCGGGCGATCCTCGGGCTCTCGGTGCAGACCCACGCGCAGCTCGCTCGCCTCGATCCGGGCCCGCTGGACTACCTGGGCCTGGGCCCGGTGTTCGCCACCCCCACCAAGCACGACCACGCGCGCCCGCTGGGCTTCGACGGCCTGGCCGCGCTGGTCGCCGCCAGCCCCCTGCCCACGGTGGCCATCGGCGGCCTCAAGGCCGAGCATGCCGCGGCGGTGCGCTCGGCGGGGGCCGACGGTCTGGCGGTGATCTCGGCGATCTGCGGCCAACCCGACCCGGAGGCCGCCGCCCGGGCCTTCTTCACCCGGCACTGATGGCACTCAAGAGGTGGGGCGGCGCTTCAGGGTCGTGCGGCGGTCGTGGTAGGCGATCGCCAGGCCGCTGCCGATGATCAGCAGACTGCCGACGAAGACCCAGAGGTCGGGCATCTCGCCCCAGAACCACCAGCCCAGCAGCACCGCCCAGAGCATGGCGCTGTAGTCGAAGGGGGCCGCGATGGCCGCCGGCGCGAAACGAAACGCCAGGGTGATGCACGCCGTCGCCCCGATACCGACGATCCCCGAGCCGAGAAACCCCAGCCAGTGCCAGGGATGCGGCGTCTGCCACACCCAGGGCAGGGTGACCGTGGTCACCATCAGCGGCACCAGGGTGATGTAGAAGACCATGGCCCAGAGATGCTCGCGGCCCCCGTAGCGCCGCGAGGTGATCATCAGCAACGCATAGAAGACCGCCGCGGCCAGCATGACCAGCGCGCCGGAGTGGAAACCCTCGCCGCCCGGCCGCACCACCACCAGCACCCCGGCAAAGCCCAGCAACGAGGCCGCCAGCACTTGGCGGTCGACCCTTTCGCCGAGCAGCGGCACCGACAGCAGCGTGACGAACAGCGGCGCGGCGAAGGCGATGGCCGTGGCCTCGGCCAGCGGCAGCAGGGTCAGGCCGAGCACGAAGAAGACCATGGTGCCGGTGTAGATCAGCCCGCGGGCCAGGTGTACGCCGGGCCGGCGGGTGCGCAGCTTGCGCAGGCCGCCGCCGAAATGCGCCAGCAGCGCGATCAGCGGCAGCGACACCAGGGTACGGAAGAAGATGATCTGCAGCGGCGAATGCACCTCGCCCAGCCACTTGGCGATGGCGTCGCCGAGTGCCAGGCAGAAGACGCCCGCACACATGAACAGGATGCCCTTCAACGACGATGACATGGAGCCCTCCCCGCCCCTCCGGCTAGCCGGCGCCCAAAAAACCACCCCGCCGGTCCAGGAGGCCGACGGGGCGTGATCGTGACGTCAGGCTAGGAGGTTAGCAGACAAACGGCAACCACCGGGTCGCCGATTGCCACGCGCATGACGTTTCGCTCCCGGACTCACCGAGCCCCGGCACGCATGACAGTGCTGGCCGACGTCAGGCCCTGCGCCCGCCGCCGCGAGACACGGATGCGACCTCCAACACGCTCACCCCCAGGGGCATTGTCCCAAGCAAGAATTGTTATGTTATATAGTAACCTTTATTATTCGTGGAAGAGAGACTCGCCATGGCCGCCTGGACTGGCACGGCCGAGGCCCCGGCGGACGCGCCTGCTGCTGGCCCTGGACCCCGGCTGACCCACCCCGGATGGCTCGCCCCGGATCAGGCGACCGAACCGACGCCACCGACACCGCTTTCAACGACATACCCACCAAGGAAGACTGCAAAAGATGTTGCCTCCCCGCCCCCTACTCGCCGGCCTCGCCCTGGCCTTGAGCTCCACCGCTGCCCTGGCCGATGCCCGCAGCCTGGATATCGTCGCCCCCTGGGAGATCACCGGCGCCGACCCTGCCACCTCGGGCTATGTGTTCGGCCGCATGCGGGTCGCCGAGACCCTGGTCGACACCGACGCCGACGGCCGACCCGCGCCGGGGCTGGCCACCCGTTGGCACCAGGCCGACGATGGCCTCGGCTGGCGTTTCACCCTCCGCGACGACGCCCGCTTCCATGACGGCTCGCCGGTCACCGCCGAGGCCGTCGTCTCGAGCCTCGAGCACGCCCTGGCCAAGCCGGGCATTCTCGACTCGGCGCCGATCACCGCCATCGAGGCCGACGGCGACGAGGTGGTGATAAGCCTGGACAGCGCCTTCGCGCCGCTGCCGGCGCTGCTCGCCCACTCCACCACCCTGATCCTGGCCCCCGCGGCCTACGGCGACGATGGCCAGGTGACGGAGATGATCGCCAGTGGCCCCTACCGGGTCGAGTCCCTGGCACCGCCCCAACGGCTCACGGTGAGCCGCTTCGACGACTACTGGGGCGAGACACCCGAGATCGAACACGCCAGCTACCTGGCGGTGGGCCGCGGCGAGACCCGCGCGCTGATGGCCGAGAGCGGCGACGCCGATATCGTCTTCACCCTCGACCCGGCAAGCCTCGCGCGGCTCTCCCGCCACGACCGGCTCGACCTGCACGCCGAACCCCTGCCGCGCACCATCGTGCTCAAGACCAATGCCGGCCACCCCCTCCTCGACGACGACCGCGCCCGCCGGGCGCTGGGCCTGGCCATCGATCGCACCGGCATCGCCAGCGGCCTGCTGCGCCACCCGGAGGCCGCGGCCGCCGAGCTGTTCCCGGAAAGCCTCGGGCCCTGGCACCTGGGCCTCGAGGCCGATGCGGCCCGGGACCTCGACCGGGCCCGGGGGCTACTGGCCGAGCTGGGCTGGGAGGCGAACGGCAACGGCGTCCTCGAGCGCGACGGCGAGCCCTTCCGGCTGACCCTGCGCACCTTCGCCGACCGCCCGGAGCTGCCGCTGGTGGCCACCGCCCTGCAGGACCAGTGGCGCGAGCTGGGCGTGGATCTCGAGGTGGCGGTGGGCAACGCCAGCGAGATCCCCTCCGGCCACCGCGACGGCAGCCTCGAGCTGGGCCTGATGGCCCGCAACTACGGCCTGGTGCCCGATCCGCTGGGCACGCTGCTCGACGACTTCGGCAGCGATCCGGACGCCATGGGCGGCGACTGGGGCGCCATGGGCTGGTCGGATGCCGAGCTGGCCGATTGGCTCGACTCCCTGCGCCATGAAGCCGACCCCGACGCCCGCAGCGAGCTGGCGACCCGGGTCGCCAGGCGCCTGCACGAGGCGATGCCGGTCATCCCCGTCGCCTGGTACCAGCAGACCGCCGCGGTGAACGGTGAACTGGAGGGCTTCTCCATCGACGCGCTGGAACGCAACTACCGCATCGACGAGCTGAGGTGGGCCGAATGAGCACGGCACTGGCACCGAGCGCTCCCGGGCGCTGGATGACGGGCCTGCGCGGCCTGCTGCTGCCGCGGCTGTTCCAGGCCGGGCTGGTGGCGTGGATGGTCGGCACCCTGACCTTCGTGCTGACCCGCACCCTGCCCGGCGACATGGCCTACCGCATCGCCGCCGGGCGTTACGGCCATGACATGGTCAACAGCGCCGCCGCCGAGGCGGTACGCGCCGAGCTGGCCCTGGAGCAGCCGGCCCTCACCGCCTACTTCGGTTGGCTATGGGACCTGGTGCAGTTCGACCTGGGCCGTTCGCTGGTCAGCGGCGCACCGGTGGTGCACGAGCTGTGGCATCAGCTCGGCCACTCCCTGGGGCTGGCGGCGTCCGCCGTCCTGCTCTCGCTGCTGCTGGGCCCACCGCTGGGCCTGGTCGCCGGCCTCAGGCCCGGCGGCGCCCTGGACCGCGCCAGCGAGGTCGCCGCCAGCGTGCTGCGCGCCCTGCCGCCCTTCGCCGTGGGCCTGCTGCTGATCCTGCTGTTCTCGGTGACGCTGGGCTGGCTGCCCGCCGCCGGCCACGGCCGCACCGCCCACAGCGTGCTGCCGGCGCTGACCCTGGCGCTGGCCCTGGCGGCGGTCTCCAGCCGGGTGGCGCGCAACGCCATGGCCGACGTCTCCCAGTCGGCCTACTACGCCTTCTCGCGCACCAAGGGGCTCAGCGAGCGGCTCAGCTTCCTGCGCCATGGCCTGCGCAACGCCGCGGTACCGGTGATCGCCTATCTCGGCGTGCAGTTCGTCACCCTGATCGAGGGCGTGGTGGTGGTCGAGACGCTGTTCGCCTGGCCCGGCATCGGCCACGCCCTGGTGCACGCCATCGTCGCCCGCGACGTGCCGATGATCCAGGGCACGGCCCTGGTCATGGGGCTGCTGTTCGTGGCGCTCAACACCCTGGTGGATATCGTCTGCCATCTGCTCGACCCCAGGAGGCGCCAGGCATGACGACCCTCGCTCTTCGCTTACGCGCCCTGCCCCTGCCGGCGCTCGGCCCCCGCCAGCGCCTGGGGGCGGCGCTGCTGGCGCTGCTGCTGGCCTTCGCCTGGCTGGTGCCGTGGCTTTTCGACGCCGACCCGGCCCGCCAGCAGCTGACCCGCATCCTGCAGCTGCCCACGCTGGCCGAGCCGCTGGGCACCGACCACCTGGGCCGCAGCCTGCTGGCCAGGCTGGCCGCCGCCATCCGCCTGTCATTCGGCATGGCGCTGCTCAGCGTGGCCACCGCCGCGGTGCCCGGCGTGCTGCTCGGCGTGATCGCCGGCTGGCGCGGCGGCTGGCTGGACCGGGTGCTGGGCAGCCTGGCCGATGCCTGCCTGGCGCTGCCCGGCCTGCTGCTGGTGCTGCTGCTGGTGGCCATCGCCCCGGGCAACTTCTGGGCGCTCTACATGGGTATCTCGCTGGTGCTGTGGATCGAGTACTTCCGCCTGGTGCGCGCCCGCACCCGGGCGCTGGCGGCCTCGCCCCAGCTCGAGGCGAGCCGCCTGCTGGGCTTCGGCCCGCTCTACCTGTTCCGCCGCCACCTGTGGCCGGAGCTCGCCCCCCAGGTACTGACCCTGGCCGCCTTCGGCGCCGCCAGCGCGATCCTGGCCATGGCCGCGCTCGGGTTCGTCAGCGTCGGCCTGCGCCCGCCCACCGCCGAACTGGGGCTGATGATGATCGAGCTGCTGCCCTACTACCACGAGGCCCCCTGGGCCATGGCCCAGCCGATCCTGGTGCTGTTCGTACTGGTGGTGAGCCTCAACCTGCTGGCCGGGAGGGACCCCCGATGAACGCGCCCCTGCTGAAGGTCGACGACCTGGCGATCCACGGCGATGGCGTGACCATCGCCCCGGTCTCGCTCACCCTGGCCCCGGGCGGGCGCCTCACCCTGCTCGGCGAGACCGGCTCGGGCAAGAGCCTGATCGCCCAGGCGATCATGGGCACCCTGCCCCGCGGCCTCGCCGCCCGCGGCCGGCTGGCGATCGACGGCGAGGCCTTCGAGGCCGCCGACGGCCGCTCGCGCCGCCCGCTGTGGGGCCGCACCCTGGCGCTGCTGCCCCAGGAACCCTGGCACGCCCTGGACCCGACCATGCGGGCGGTGCACCAGGTCGCCGAGAGCCATCGTCATGTGGCCGGCCTGTCCCGGCGCCGGGCCACGGAGGCCGCCCGGCGCGACCTGGCCGAGCTGGGGCTGGCGGAGGCCGGGCACAAGCTGCCCGGCGAGCTCTCCGGCGGCATGGCGCAACGGGTGGCGTTCGCCGCCGCCAGCGCCGCCGGCGCGACCATCGTGATCGCCGACGAGCCGACCAAGGGCCTCGACGCGCCGCGCCGCGACGCCGTGGTGGAACTGCTGGCGCGCACGCCGGAACGGGGCGGGGCCCTGCTGACCATCACCCACGATATCGACGTCGCCCGGCGCCTCGGCGGCGAGGTGGCGATCCTGCGCCAGGGCCGGGTGGTCGAGCGCGGCCCGGCCGAGCGCCTGCTCTCGGCACCGCAGAGCGACTACGGCCTGCGCCTGCTGGCCGCCGAACCGGCGCGCTGGCCGGCCCCGCCGCCGCTCTCGGGCGACCGCGGCGCGCCCGTGATCGCGGCCACCGGGCTGGCCAAGGCCCGCGGCGGCCGCGAGCTGTTCCGCGACCTCTCGCTGGCCATCCATCCCGGCGAGATCGTCGGCGTGGTCGGGCCTTCGGGCTGCGGCAAGAGCACCCTGGGCGATATGCTGCTGGGCGTGGCCCACGCGGACGCCGGGGAGGTACACCATGCGCCGGGCTCGCCGCTCGGCCGGCAGAAGCTCTACCAGGATCCGCCGGCGGCCTTCTCGCCCCACTGGACGCTCGGCCGGCTGCTCGACGACCTGGTGCGCCGTCACCGCCTCGATCGCCGCGCCATCGCGCCCTGGATGGCGCGCCTGGGCCTCGACGAGCGGCTGCTGGCGCGCCGCCCCGGCGAGATCTCCGGCGGCGAGCTGCAGCGCTTCGCCATCCTGCGGGTGCTGCTGCTCGAGCCGCGTTTCCTGTTCGCCGACGAACCCACCTCGCGGCTCGACCCCATCACCCAGCGCGAGACCCTCGCCCTGCTGGTGGAACTGGCCCGGGAGCACCGCTGCGGCGTCATGCTGGTCAGCCACGACCCGGCGCTGATCGAGCGGCTGTGCGACCGGCGGCTGTCGCTGGAGCGCGATGTACCCGCGGCCAGAGAGTATCTTGCGCGGCCTGAGGCCACTCCCTCGATGTCATGACCCTTTTACGGCTGGCAGTACCTTGGGCGGCCTTCGTGGCCGCCTTTTTTTCACCGTGCCCGGCAACAGCGCCCCGCGCAGCGAGCAAGAAATGGCCCCGCGGGCAACTTCTTGCCCGACCCGCGCAACGCTTCGCCTAACTCCATTTAGCCCCATTCCATCAAAAACAGCTAATTAATTGATGGACAATGATTTTCCCGACATTGGCACGCCGCCTGCCCTATACGGGGTGTCCATCGGACATTCTCTTACCTCGTCAAGGAGCAGACTCATGCCGACACCTTGCTATATCAGCATCGAAGGCCAGACCCAGGGCAACATCACCGCCGGGGCCTTCACCCCCGATTCCGTGGGCAACATCTACGTGGAAGGCCACGAGGACGAGATGCTGGTCCAGGAGTTCAAGCACGTCGTCACCGTGCCTACCGACCCGCAGTCCGGCCAGCCCTCCGGCCAGCGCGCCCACAAGCCGTTCATCTTCACCGTGGCGCTGAACAAGGCCGTGCCGCTGATGTACAACGCCCTGGCCTCCGGCGAGATGCTGCCCAACGTCGAGCTGAAGTGGTACCGCACCTCGGTGGAAGGCAAGCAGGAGCACTTCTTCACCACCACCCTGACCGACGCCACCATCGTCGACATCAACCTGCGCATGCCCCATGCCCAGGACATCACCAAGGCCGAGTTCACCCAGCTGATGGACGTCTCCCTGGCCTACCGCAAGATCGACTGGGAGCACACCGTCGCCGGCACCTCCGGCTCCGACGACTGGCGCGCGCCGATCGAGGGCTGAGGGTCAGCCTGGCGTGATGTCCTGCCCGCTCCCCGCTCGCAATCTCGCCGACGCGGGCGGGGCATCCCGCCCTTGGCGTCACGCGGCCAGTGCTTGTCCGACGAGTGCTGGCCGCGTGGCGTGTCAGCGATCGCTGACACTTCCTGTCAGCTTTCGCCCCTTCGGGCCATGGCGCCCTTGCCATGCCGGGGCACTCACGTAACCTGCCGGGCAATGGAGTGCCGCGCAATACGCCTTCCAGGAGGGAAGCCCAGATGGCCAACGCAACCGGACTGCAGTTCACCCTGGCGCTCGCCGGGGCCATTGAGCCCGACCTGGCGGTGGTCGACTTCACGCTGACCGAAACCCTCTCGGCGCCCTTCGAGCTGGTCGTCAATCTCGCCAGTCGCGACGGCGACCTCTCCCCCGAGGCCTTCCTCGACCGCGAGCTGACCCTGACGATCTGGCAGGACAGCGCGCCGCTGCGCCGCATCCGCGGTATCGCCACCGAGTTCGGCCGCGGCGACCGCGGCCACCGCCGCACCCGCTACACACTGACCCTCCAGCCGGCGCTGTGGCGCCTCGGGCTGCGCCACAACTCGCGGGTCTTCCAGAAGGTCTCGCCGCTGACCATCATCAACACCCTGTGCGAGGAGCACGGCCTGCGTGATGTGGCCTTCGCGGTGACCCGTGAGCCCGCCGAGCGCGAGTACTGCGTGCAGTACCGCGAGACCGACCTGGCCTTTATCCAGCGCCTGGCCGCCGAGGAGGGGCTGTTCTACTTCCATGAGTTCGAGGAGGCGCCGAACGGCGTCCACCGGCTGGTGTTCGCCGACGACCCCCAGGTGCTGGCCGGCCTCGGCGAGCGCCCCTACCACGGCCGCGCCGGCGGCACCGCCCCGACCCGCCATGTGCGCAAGCTCCGCCAGGTGTCGCGGGTCCGGCCGGCCTCGGCGACCCTGAAGGACTACTCGTTCAAGCAGCCGGGCTATTCACAGTTACATCAGGCCCAATCGCACGATCGCCAGACCGGCGGCCTGGAAGTGCACGCCCAGCGGGGTGTCGTTGGTAGAGAGTACGAGCACTACGACTACCCCGGCCGCTACAAGGCCGACGCCTCCGGCGAGGCCTTCACCCGCCTCCGCCTCGAACGCCTGCGCCACGATGCGCTGACCGCCGAGGCCGAGAGCGACCTGCCCGAGCTCGCCCCCGGTACCCGCTTCACGCTGACCGACCACGATGCCGAGAGCCTCAACCGCGACTGGCAGGTGGTGACGGTCGAGCACCACGGCGAGCAGCCCCAGGCCCTGGAGGAGGACGGGGTGACTCAGGCGGATAGCGCCGGCATGACCCAGTACCACAACGAGCTGGTGCTGACCCCCGCCGACACCGCCTGGCGCCCCGCGCCCGACCCCAAGCCCCGCGTCGACGGCCCCCAGGTCGCCT
>NZ_JAKVPY010000030.1:0-44849 GCF_022487945.1 Halomonas flagellata | reverse complement strand
TGGAGCCAAGGGCCATCAAACGGCGGCCCAGGCCCCACCGGTTATTGAAAATGCATCGCCACCAAGCTCGTGAGGAAATCCAACTATACGGACATCCGAAAAAGCTTAAGTAAGTGCCATTCGGGTCTGACCCCATAGGGGCTCCCAGCGCTGGCAAACCCTTACCGGAGTTGGGCGCCAGGCTCGACCCCGGGTTCGATCAATAGCGGGCTTCCGTCGGGGTACGATAGAGATCGAGCAGGTACTCCTCCTTGGCCGGCGGCATCTGCAGGTAGAAGCCCTTGTCGCGAATCGCCGCCATGACGTCGGCGGCCTTCGCCCGGCCCAGCGTCTTCTCCGGGGTGAGGATCAGGGTCATCGCCGGCAGTGGCCTGCCGAAGCGCTCGAGCAGTGCCTCGGGCACCTCGCCGAGCCCCTTGCGCTTGTCCACATAGAGATACATTTCGTCCAGGCGCGGGCTCTTGAATATCTCGCACAGCAGCTTGTCGCCCTTCATTCGATCGTCACTCATCCGTCATTCGCCTCGTCCAGGGCCGCCTTGAGCCCCATGTTCAATCGTTCGCCACGCCAGCCGCCGGGCAGCGGCAGCGGTTCGCCCTCGAGGTCGGCGGTCACCAGCGCCTCCAGGTCGCGCCGGCGCATCAGCACCTCGGGGGCCAACCCCAACGCCTCGGCCTCGCCCCTCACCACCCGCTTGAGGGCCTTGAGGCGCTTCTTGAAGTCCGGCGCCATCGGCGAGGGCATCGCCGGTGGCAACGCCTGCTCGTCGACATGCAGCGCCTCGCGCACCAGGGTCAGCAGCGCGTCGCCCTCGCGCTTGACCAGCGTCGGCTTGACCTCCTCGACCTGGGCCAGCTCGTAGCGGTTCTCGGGCAGCCGCTCGGCGATGGCGTAGAGCAGGCGGTCGTTGACCAGCCAGCCCCGCGGCACGTCACGGCGACGTGCCTCGCCCTCGCGCCAGGTGGTCAGCCGGCGGTAGGCCTCGATCTGGCGCGGCGAGAGCCGCCACAGCTGGCGGTTGCGCAGGTACCACTGGCCGTCGGCGGCATCGCTGCGGGCCGCCTGGGCGACCATCTCGCGGCAGTCGGCCTCGAGCCAGGCCATCCGGCCCTGCCGCTCGAGCGACTCGCGCTGGTGCTCCCACACCTGCACCAGGTAGACCACGTCCAGGGCGGCATAGCTCAGCTGGGCATCGCTGAGCGGGCGCAGCAGCCAGTTCGAGCGGGTCTCGTCCTTGGGCAGGGTCTCGCCGGTCCAGTGCTGCACCAGCCGCTGGTAGCCCATGGAGGGGTCTTCGCCGAGCAGACCCTGGGCGAGCTGGGTGTCGACCAGCGGGGCGGGCGGCACCCCGGCCCAGTGGGCGAAGACCTCGAGGTCCTCGCTGCTGGCATGCAGCAGCTTGAGCGCCCCCTCGGAGAGCAGGCGCCGGAAGGCGTCGGTGCACTCGACCTCGAGCGGGTCGACGACGAAGGCCGGGCCGCCGGCGGAGAACTGGATCAGTGCCGGCACCGGGTGAAAGGTGTTCTCGCGGAAGAACTCGGTGTCCAGCGCGATCACTTCCGCTCCGGCCACCTCGGCACAGGCGGCGTCCAGGGCGGCGGGGGTATCGATCCAGCGAATCTCGGGGGTCAGGGGCATGCGGCATCCGGCAGGCAGTGGGACGGGAAAGGGGATCAGTCGCCCTGGAACGGCAGGCGACCGTTGAAGGCACGGCTCAGGGTACCGCCATCGACGTACTCGAGCTCGCCGCCCATGGGCACGCCATAGGCCAGGCGCGAGAGCGTCACGCCCCGGGAGGCGAGCTGGGAGGCGATGTAGTGGGCGGTCGCCTCACCCTCCACGGTGGGATTGGTGGCGAGGATCACCTCCTCGACGCCGCCCTCGGCCGCCTCGCTTCCAGATACCAGGGCCTCGAGCTGGTCGAGGCCGATGTCCTCGGGGCCGATGCCATCCAGCGGCGAGAGGTGGCCGTGCAGCACGAAGTAACGGCCGCGATAGCCGCCAGCCTCCTCGATGGCCAACTGGTCGGCGGGAGACTCGACCACGCAGAGCACGCTGTCGTCGCGCCGCGGGCTTTCGCAGAGCGTACAGACCGCTTCCTCGGTGAGGGTGCGGCAGCGCCGGCAGTAGCCGACCTCCTCCAGCGCCACGCCCAGCACCTCGGCCAGGCGCCGGCCACCATCGCGGTCGCGTTCGAGCAGGTGCATGGCCATGCGCTGGGCGGTCTTGGGGCCGACGCCGGGCAACACCCGCAGCGACTCCATCAGTCGATCGACCAGGGGAGAGAAGCTCATTGGCAGCCCTTTCCGGCAGACATCAGAAAGGCATCTTGAAGCCCGGCGGCAAATTCAACCCCGCGGTGGCCTCTTCCATCTTTTCACGGGAGTTGGCCTCGACCTTGCGCACGGCGTCGTTCACCGCGGCAGCCAGCAGGTCCTCGAGCAGCTCCTTGTCCTCTTCCATGATACTGGGGTCGATGTCGACCTTGCTGACATCATGGCGGCCATTCATGGTTACCTTGACCATGCCGGCACCGGCCTCGCCCAGGACCTCGGCCTTGGCGACCTCCTCCTGGACGCGCTGCATCTTTTCCTGCATCTCCTGGGCCTGCTTCATCAGGTTGCCCATTCCGCCCTTCATCATGGGGGATTCCTCTCTTGGTCGTGTGAATGCCGCTGTGATCGGGTGCGGCGCCTCAGCCTCGTGCCTCGGCATCGGCCGGCTTGACCGTGGATTCGATCAGCCGCGCACCGAAGGCTTGCTGCAACTGCTGTACCTGCGGGTCGTTACTCAGCGCTTCAACCGCCTCGGCATGGCGCTCGGCGGCCAGGCGCTCGGCCTGCCGCCTGGGGGTCTCGATGTCCTCGGGGAGCGGCCCCTCCTCGATGCTGAGGCGGCGCTCGATGCCGATCGTCGCCAGTGCCTGGGTGATGCGTTCCACATGCACCTCGGCGTTCATCGCCGAGAGCGCCGGGTCGAGCCGCAGCAACAGCCGCTCGCCGTCATCGGCTTCGACAACGCAGTTCGCCGCCAGGTTGCGGGTCAGGCCGCCCAGCCCCAATGACTCGAAGCGGGCCAGCCAGCCGGCATGGTCGAGATGCCCCTCGACGCCCCCTGCCGAGACGGCGGGTTCGGGGGCCGAAGCCGCTGGCTCGGGCGTCAGGGGGGCCGGCTCGGGTTCCGGCGGCACCGGGGCGACCGGCTCGGGCGCGGTATCCGCCCCGCGCGCTGCGTGCCGCTCTTCCCAGGGCGGCGGCTCTTCCACCGGCGGCGGCTCTTCCGCTGGCGGCGCCTGGGGCTCGACCGGAGGCGCGGCTTCCGGGGATGACACGGGGGCCGCCGCACGAGGGGCCCCGGCGGCTGGCGCTTCCGCCGTGGCGGGCGCCTGCTGCGGCGCACTCGCCGCCGGCACGGCCGGGGCACCGGTCGCGGGCGACTCGCCGTCGCCATCGCCATCGCCGGCCCCTTCGTCGACATTACCCCCCCGCAGCGGCAGTGGCGTCTTCGCCGGCCGGGGCACGCCCTGGGGACGGAAGGCCAGCATGCGCAGCAGGGTCATCTCCAACGCCATGCGCAGGTCGGGGGCGTGCTCCATGTCGCCGCGCCCCTGGATGCCGATCTGGTAGTAGAGCTGCACGTCCTCGGCGGTGAAGCGGGCGGCCAGCTGAAGCAGCGCCTCGCGGTCACCATGACCGTTGTCCAGCGCCTCGGGCACCATCTGGGCGATGGCCAGGCGGTGCAACACACCGGTGACGTCGTCGAGCACCGCGGCGAAGTCGGGCCCCTGCTCGGCCAGGGCCGCGACCTCGGCGAGCACGCGGCCGGCGTCCACCTCGGCCAGGGCCTCGAGCAGGGCCAGCACATGACGGTGATCCAGGGTACCCAGCATGGCCGCCACGTCGGCATGGCGCACCTGCCCCTGGCCGAAGGCGATGGCCTGGTCGGTGAGGCTCAGGGCATCGCGCATGGAGCCATCGGCGGCCTTGCCCAGCAGCCACAGGGCGCTCTCCTCACAGGGCACCGACTCGGCCTCGAGGACCCGGGTCAGGTGCTCGACGATGCGCTCCGGCGCCATGTTCTTGAGGGTGAACTGCAGGCAGCGCGACAGCACCGTGACCGGCAGCTTCTGCGGGTCGGTGGTGGCGAGCAGGAACTTCACGTGGGGCGGCGGCTCTTCCAGGGTCTTGAGCAGCGCATTGAAACTGTGGGTGGAGAGCATGTGCACCTCGTCGATGAGGTACACCTTGTAGCGCCCCTGGGTCGGGGCGTACTGCACGTTGTCGAGCAGCTCGCGGGTATCCTCCACCTTGGTGCGCGAGGCGGCGTCGACCTCGATCAGGTCGACGAAGCGGCCCTCGTCGATGGCCCGGCAGCTGTCGCACTCGCCGCAGGGCGTCGAGGTGATGCCCTCGTCGCCCTGCCCCTGCGCCGTGCAGTTGAGGCACTTGGCGAGGATACGCGCCAGGGTGGTCTTGCCCACCCCGCGGGTGCCGGTGAACAGGTAGGCGTGATGCAGGCGCCCCTGGTCCAGGGCATTGACCAGCGCCCGCTGGACATGCTCCTGGCCGACCAGTTCATGGAAGGTACGCGGCCGCCACTTGCGGGCCAGAACCTGATAGCTCATGCAGCGCGGAATCCTTGCAGCTGGGCTGGCTGGCAGCCGGACTCGAGGATCGACGCCGCCCGGAACTCCCGCTGGCCACGCCGATCATGGGTATCGCCCTTCATTCTACCGGCTGGGGACGGGGTCGCAAAGCTCGGCTCCGCCCCCCCAGCGACGATCGAACACCTCGGCCGGCACGGGTCGGCTCAACAGGAAGCCCTGGTAGCGCTCGCAGCCCTGGCCCGCCAGGAAATCGAGCTGCACCGGGAGCTCGACCCCCTCGGCCACCACCTCGAGCCCGAGCCGACCGGCCATCGACAGGATGGCGGCCACAATGATCTCGTCGTCCGCATCGCCGGGCACGTCGCGAATGAAGGATTGATCGATCTTCAGCCGTTGCACGGGTAGACGCTTGAGATAGGCCAGCGACGAGTAGCCGGTGCCGAAGTCGTCCACCGCCAGCATCACGCCCAGCTCGCGCAGTTCGTGCAGCACCCCGACGCCCTCGTCGGCGTGGTTGATCAGGAACCCCTCGGTGATCTCCAGTTCCAGCCGCTCCGGCGACAGGCCGCTCTCCTGCAGCGCCCGGCGCACGTCGCCGACGATATCGCCGTTGACCACCTGGGCACCGGAGAGGTTGACGGCCACCTGCAGGTCGAGCCCGCGCTGCTCCCACCGACGTGCATGATGGCAGGCCACGTCAAGCACCCAGCGCCCCAGCGCATGACTCAGCCCCGACTCCTCGGCCAGCGGGATGAACCGCTCCGGCATGATTGTCTCGCCCTCCTGCGAGACCCAGCGAATCAGTGCCTCGGCGCCGAACACCCGGCCCCCGTCGACGAAGGCCTGGGGCTGGAAGTAGAGTTGCAGCTCGTTGCGCTCGAGCGCCCGGCGCAACCCCACCTCGATATCGAAGCGCTCCCGGCTCTCCTCTCCCAGCGCCGCGGTGTAGCGCTGCCAGGTGTTGCGCTTGAGGGCCTTGGCCCGATACATGGCGGTATCGGCGTTGCGGATCAGCGCCTCACTGGTCGTGCCGTCCTCGGGAAACAGGCTGATGCCGATGGAAGCCCCGATGAAGATCTCGTGCCCCCCGACGTGGAAGGGCTCCACCAGCGCGCCGATCAACTGGTGAGCCACTCCATCGGCCTCCGCGGGGGCCGACAGGCGCTCGATCACCATCAGGAACTCGTCGCCGCCCAGCCGACCCAGCTGGTCCCGGTCGCGCAGTACCTGCGACAATCGCCGGCCAACCGCCCGCAGCAGGCGGTCACCCAGGGGGTGGCCAAGGCTGTCGTTGACGCCCTTGAAGTGGTCCAGGTCGAGGAACAGCACGGCGAGCCGGGACCGCTCCGCCGCCGCCACCTCCAGCGCCGCCTCGAGACGCTGGCTGAGGTGGAAGCGATTGGGCAGCTGGGTGAGGGCATCATAGTGGGCCGACTCCTCGAGGCGCCGGGCCTGCTCGTCGATGCGCGACAGCAACGGCTTGAGCACCCGGGCCGTGACCAGGGCCCCCAGCAACATCATGATCAGGGTGGCCAGCAGCGGCCAGTACAGCACCCTGAAGACCTCGGCATAGAAACTGCCGGCCGGCAGCTCCACCAGCAACCCCCAGCCCGGCGTCGACATGGGCACAGCGATCAACACCTGCTCGCCATCGCCCATGCCGGTCCTGTCGACCCCGGACTGCCCTGCGGCCAGGGCCTGCACCCTGGCCTGCTCCAGTGCATCCGGCTCCCGGGTCAGGGGCGCTCCGTCATCGCCGGCACCCAGCAGGGTCCCGCTCTCCAGCGCCACCAGATACCGGCTCGCCCCGGGTCCGACGCTATCGGCACCGGCCAGCAGCGCCAGCAGGGTATCCATCCGGAAGTAGAACAGCTCGGTGCCGATGGGCTCACCGCCCGGGGCGATGATCGGCGCCGCGACCTCCAGCACCAGCGACTCATCCACCCGCACCAACCGGGCTGGCGAACTCGTCTCGCTCTCACCGGGTGGCACTTCCCGCGGCGCCTGCGGGGTGCGGCCGAGTGCCAGCAGCGGCTCCCCCGCGGGGCCCAGGCGCACCACCCCGACGATCTCGTCGGACTGGACCATGGCATCGCGCAGCCGTGGGGCACTGTAGGCGACCAGCCAGGAGCGACTGGATTCACCGTCGACATGGGACACCAGACGCCGACGAATCTCGTCGTCGCTGGCCACCTGTCGAGCCAGATCCTCGAAGTGACGCAGCTGATGGTCCAGGGCACCCGCCTGGGTCTGGAGGCTGGCCAGCGTGGTGGTTTCCAGCCTGTCTCGGGTGACATGAAAGAGCGGCACCGCAGTACTCGCCCCTACCAGAGCGCCCGTGGCCAGGATCCCCATCATGGCCAGTGTCACGATGCGCCGCTGCGCCTGCGTCACCCCGCCCCCCATCCCCTCTTGCACTCCTGCGGCCGATGGAGTCGATGCATGAATATCACGACCCGCCCTGGTTACAGTGTATCGGCTTCCGCGGAGAATGCGCGGCTCCAGTGACGAAGATTCATCCGCCGTCGTCGGCATGGCCGCGCAGCGGCGACCGGCCCCCTTCACGAATGGAAGCCCGTACCGAGGACGGTTTCCACTGCCTCCATTATGAGGCTTATCGGGGTGTCCGCTCCAATTGGACCACTTCAGTTTTCGGCGCCAAGAACGGTGCCGAGTCGTTGGCCGGGGAGCCTGGTAGCGCATCGGCCGGGACATGGGCTGACGTTGCACAACAAGGGGAGCCCACGGGCATGGCGCATGGGTGAGAATCGCTCGGCGGCGTCTATCCCTTGCGACTCCTGTCGATCTCGGCCTGCAGCGCCTGCATCAGCTCCTCGATGCTATTGATGCCCTGCGCCTTGAGCGTGCTTTCCATGTCGCACCTGGTTGCCACACGGGGCGGTATTCGCCGTTCGGCGGCCTTGCGGCCGCCCCGGCGAAAGCCGGCCTGGATCGGCTCCAGCATGAAATCGATCTCGTCCTCGTCCAGCTTTTCAGGGTCGAAGTGGCCACCCACGGCTTCCAGTAGCATCTCGCCGTGCTCGTCGCCTCGCCCGCCGGCGGCTTCCTTGAGTGCTTCGAAACCACCGATGCCACCGATATCCTCCGGCGGGCAGGCCATGGCGCCATTGATCAGCCGCGGACAGGGGTTGGTCTCGGCGAGGCCGGTCTCTTCCACCACAATGCGATGCACCCAGTCGTCGTCGAAGTCGTAGAGGTAGTGGAAGGTGTTGTCCTTCAGCCGCGAGGCAATGGTCTTGAGCTTGGCGTTGCGCGCCAGCGCGATGGGCCGGTCGCTCCAGTCGTCCGGCTCGCCATAGTAGCGGCCGTTGCACTCGAACTCGAAGAGGTGGCAGTCGCACCAGCCCATGGCGGCCTGGATGACCTCGTGCAGGCGGTGCAGGTTGATCTGCTCCGGCACCAGCACGCGGCGCCAGACCAGGGGATCGGTGTCGAGCAGTTCGATACGCAGGCGAATATCAGGCATGATGAGGGGGCTTGATCAGGCTCTCGGCAGGAATGCCGAACATGTCGTGAAGTTTCCAGACCATGGCGAGGGTCAGGTTGCGCTTGCCGTTCAGGATCTCATAGACGCGGTTGCGTCGGCCAATGGCGGGTTCAAGATCCTTGGGCGTGAGGCCCTGCTGCTCCATGCGAAACTTGATGGCCTCGATGGGGTCCGGCAGGTCTACCGGAAAGTGCTTGGCTTCATAGGCCTCGACGAGCGTCATGAGGATCTCGAAGCGGTCGCCCTCTTCGGTGCCAGGTTCCGGTTCATTGTCGAAGTAGGCGGACACTTCCCGCAGGGCGGCTCGGTAGTCGTCCTCGGTGCGAATGGGGCGAATATCCATGGGTTACTCCATCTCTACGGTTTCGGCATCCACCTTGTCGTACTCCGCGTGAGTGCCAATGAACTTGATGTAGACTGCTCCGAACCGGTAGGCAACGGCGACGATCAGCCGATAGTCGTTACCCTTGATGTTGAACACGACGCGCTTGTTGCCCACCGGACTGGCGCTCCGGTACTTGGCCTTGATGTCATGCGCATCTTTCCAGTCGGCATGCTTCACCTCATCGATCCAGGCTTCCAGTGGCGCCTTTGCATCAGGGTGTTGCGCCCAGAAGTCACGCAGGTTCTTGATGGCGATGATCCTCATCCACCCATCATGTCCCAATGTGGGACCATGCGCAAGGCAAGACGTTCCCAAGGCAGCCCAGGATGGCAGCGAAACGCACGCAGCCCCCTGCAGAGGCAAGCGCGGAGCGGCATCGACGGCACCTGCTACGGCCCGGTGGCCGAACGCATCCACGGCGTCGACGAGTGCGTGGAGATCGCCTCGATCCGCCACGTGCTGACCACCTATGCGCTGTTCATCAGCCGCGCAGCGGCGCTGGCCGAATCCGCCAGCAGCAGAGCGTGACATGTCATGGAGGGGGGGGGGGGGTAAGGAGGGAAGAGCCTAAGCCGAAATGGAGGTGGCCCCGACAGCCACATCCCGGCACACGCGTCCACCACTACCGTTGCTCCCTTCCGGGCCTGGCGGGGTTTGCGGTTTAGCGTTGCGGGAGGACCGACGGGGCCACCACAGCGGATGCTTCCCGAGCCTGGCTCGAGGCATCAAACTCGACGTCGCATCAAGGGCTTGTCGAGTGCGCGGGCACTATAACAGCGGCCCGCCATGGCGGCAAGGGGTGGCACCCGTCGGAACGCTCGCGCGGCGACGCGAGGATGTCACCCTTCGCCCCCTGGTGTATGGTGAGGGGTATTCTCTTCCTTCCGACAGTCACTCCCGTCAGGGAGGAATCATTCATTGCCGACATCTGGAGGCGCCCCATGAAGAAGGATCCGAACAAGGGCTACATCGCCCTGCTGGGCTGGAGCCTGAATGCCATCGAAGCCGCCGAGAACTTCGATAGACGCTATGTGGTGGTGGCGCCCGACTGGGCCGAGGAGTACTGCGAGAAGCACGACATTCCCCACGTTTCCTGGAACTTCGAGCGCCTCAACGACCGCTCCATGGAGATCGCCGAGACGCTCAAGGAGATGGGCGTCGACGTGGCCATTCCACTGTTCGAGGAGACGGTGGAGTGGGCCGGTGCCATCAACTCGCTGCTGCTCGACAACCCGCGGCTCTACGGCCAGTCGCTGCTGCTGCGTGACAAGGCGCTGATGAAGCGCCGCGCCCAGTTGGGCGGCATCCGCGTGGGCATCTTCGAGGAGGCCCACGACAAGGGAGACGTCATCCGCTTCCTCAAGCGGGTCAACCAGACCCTGCTCAAGCTCGACGGCGACCCCAACGACCCCATTCACCTCAAGGCCTTCGACAAGGCCGGCTGCCTGGGCCACCGGGTGATCCGTACCCCGGACGAGGTCGATACCATTCCCGAAGAGGAGTTCCCGGTGCTGATGGAGTCGCACCTGGACGGCTGGGAATTTGCCGTGGAGGCCTGGATCCACAACGGCAAGATCGCCTTTCTCAACATCTCGGAATACGTGACCCTGGGCTACTCGGTGTTCGTGCCCGCCTCGCCGGAACTCGAGAAGTATCGCCCCCAGATCACCGCCCAGATCGAGAAGCTGATCAAGGCCTTCGACATCGAGTTCGGCCTGATCCACCCCGAGTACTTCGTCACCAGCGACGGCGAGATGTACTTCGGCGAGGTCGCCTACCGGCCGCCGGGCTTCAAGGTCTTCGAACTGCTCGAGCGGGTCTACGGCTTCAACGCCTACCAGGCCAGCATGCTGGTGTTCGACCCCAAGTCCACGCCGGAAGAAGTCAGCGCCTTCTTCCCGAAGGAAGTGGTCGATGCCGAAGGCTACGCCGGCTGCTTCGGCGTCTACCCGCGCCGCCGGGTGGTCAGCAAGCTGGAGATTCCCGAAGAGGTCGAGGACGACCCCTACTTCGAGTCCCACGAATTGACGCCGCCGATGGAGGAGACCGTCACCAAGCGGACCGCCTTCGGCACCCACTGGGGGCTGATCTACTTCAAGGGCGACGAGGCCGCCCGCATGAAGGAGCTGCTCAAGCATATGGAAGAGCTTGATTTCTATGTCTGATCGAGGCGTCATGGGGATGATGACAGCCTGACGACAAGGAATCGGCGTGACGACGCACCGACATACGCAAGACACAAGCGAGCCGGCAGGCGACGACAAGCTCGCCGGCCTGCTGGTGAAGCTCGATGACGCGACCACCCTGCTCGCCAAATCACTCGACTTCGCCAAGCCAGGGAAACTGCCCCGGGTGCTGGACACCGCGCGTCGCGTGCTGCTCCAGGAGGGCGGCGCCGCCGCCGTGGAGGCCCGTGCCAGGGCACTGGAGGAGGCCGGGGTCTTCCTCGGCTCCGACTGGGAGACACCCCAGTACCTGGTGCCTTCGCTCACCACCCATGCGCTGAAGAGCGCCGATCCCAACACCGTGGTGATCGAGGCCCTGAGCGAGCTGCGGCTGCTGGCGGTGGCCAAGGGCGAGTACCTGCATCCGCTGGTCTCGGCGGAGCAGGCCCACCACTACCTGACCCAGGTGATGGCGCTCAACCTCTGGCTGCTGTTCGGCGCGCCCAGCGAGGCCGAGCGCGAGACCCAGGGTCGCCTGGCACAGATCCCGCGCCACCTGTTCCGCCACCTGGCCGAGCGCATCGGCTACGAACACATCATCGACAAGCTGATCGAGGAGATCTGGCGGATCCTGCAACAGCGTCCGATCCAGGTCGAACCGGTCAAGCAGATGATCACCCAGATCGCCATCTGCCAGTCCAACCCGGCGATCGACCTGGGCACCAGCGGCCAGGGCGCCGACCGCCTGGTCAGCTCGCTGTTCGGTCCCACCCAGGCGTGCCGCGAGGATCCGGGGCTGGAGGTCTATCGCGAACGACTCTCGAGCATGGACAGCTCCGCCCTCCAGAGCGAGGCCACCGGCTTCGCCCGCGCCATGCACGATACCGGCCTGGTATCGCCCTACCATCCGGTGCTGCTGCGCCACCTGCTCGACCATGGCGACCACCTGCTCGCCGAGGCGCTGGGGCTCTCCTCCACCGGCCGCGACTGCCTGCTCTGCTACCGCGAGCTGGTCCACGCCCTGATCCGCGGGGGCGTCCACTCGGCCACCCCCCAGGCAGCCTATGGCCTGGCGCTGATGCTCGAGCGCGGCATCCTCTACCAGCCACCGGTGGCCCCGGCCATGTGGCGCCAGTTGGGGCTCTCCCTCTCGGAGTGGTCCCAGGCACGCCTGAACCTGGCCTATGGCGAGGCCATCTCGCCGCGGGCGCGACTGCTGGAAGGCGTGCTGTGCATGCTCGGGCAGCCGCTGGGCGTGGGTCAGGGCAACAACCCCACCTGCCAGTCGGCCAGGGCGCTCTCCATGTGGGCCTACAACGACCCCGACTACCTGCTGCAGATGGTGGCCTGGGCGGCCCGCGACGACGAGATCATCATGCACTTCGAAGGCATGCCGCTCTCCTCCATGGCGAGCCTCTCCGGCGTGGCCCAGACCCTGCCCATGGACCTGGACCCGGTGTCGCTGATCGTGGTGCCGCATCTGGACCGCATCTATGCCGAGATGGGGCGGCGCTGCATCGGCCGCGAGGGCGACCCGCACCGCTGGGTGAACCCGGAATTCCACGGCTGGTGGTCGGGCCGGGGCTTTCGCATCAATGTCGACGTGGCCACCGGGCAGCTGCACGAAGTGGACACCTTCCTGCGCCACTTCTATGCCAGCTACCACCCCTACTACAACGGCAACCAGCCGCTGATCCACCCGCAGCCGGCGGGCATCGCCGTGACCGACAGCGCCGCCCGCTTCATCGGCTGGCACGCCATCACGGTGCTGCGGGTCTCGCTGGACCCGAACGACGTCATGCGGGTCTACTTCTTCAACCCCAACAACGACAGCGGCCAGGACTGGGGTGACGGCATCCAGGTGAGCACCGCCGGCAAGGGAGAACGGTTCGGCGAGTCATCGCTGCCCTTCGAGCAGTTCGCCTCGCGCCTCTACATCTTCCACTACGACCCGCTGGAGCGCGGCGAGCTGGCCCAGATCACCCAGGAGGAACTCGACCGGGTCACCGGCTACATCCACCGCAGCTGGGGGGTCGACCGTATCCCGCCCACGGGCCTGCAGGCCGACGAGGGGCCGTAAGGCGCCTCTGCCCCGCCCATGCCGCGCCTCGACCAACTGCTCGTCACCCAGGGCCTGGCCCGTTCCCGTACCCGCGCCCAGCGGCTGATCCGCCATGGCCGCGTCAGCCTGGCCGGCACTGGCCGGGTGCTGACCAGGCCCGGCGAAAAGCTGCCCGACGAGGCGCAACTGACGGTGACGGAAGACCCCGAGGAGCGCTACGTCTCCCGTGCGGGGCTCAAGCTGGAGGCACTGCTCGAGGCCCTGGGGCTCGACCTCTCCGGGAAGCTGGTGCTGGACGTGGGCCAGTCCACCGGCGGCTTCACCGACTGCGCGCTACGCTTCGGCGCCCGTCATGTGATCGGCGTGGAGGTGGGCCACGACCAGCTCGACCCCGAGCTTCGCGGCGACCCACGGGTGACCTGCCTGGAGGGGCTCAACGCCCGCGCCATGGCGGGCGAGCCGCGGCTGTGCGGGGCCCTGGCGGCGCAGGGTGCCGAGGGGCCCGATATCGCCGTGATTGACGTCTCCTTCATCTCCCAGACGCTGATCCTGCCCGAGCTCGCCGCCCTGCTCGCCCCCGGCGGCGAACTGCTCAGCCTGGTCAAGCCACAGTTCGAGGCGGGGCCCGGGGGCGTCAATGCCCGCGGTATCGTCAGCGACCCGGCCCGCTACGGCGAGGTGGAGGCACGCCTCCGCGCCTGCTGCGACGCGCACGGTTTCAGGATCCTGCACTGGCGAGAGAGTCCGCTGCTCGGCGGCGACGGCAACCGGGAGTTCCTGCTCCACGCCACGCTCGGCGCCCCCCTCCCCGACCACGGGAAGTGAAGACAGACCTCAGCGTCCGCCATCGCCGCCACCTCCGTCTCCGTCGTCGAAGGCGCCGGGATCGCCCCTGGCCCCGGGCGGCGGGAAGGCCGGATCGGTCACCCGGCCGGGCGTGGCGCTCTGCACCTTCTTCACCGTCCCGTCGGTGCGATGCAGCCACACATCGAGCTGGTTGAAGGCGATATCGACCTCGTGCTCTGCGAACAGCTCGCCCACCCGGCAGTTGATCTCGTCGGTGGCGAAGAGCCGGTCACCGAGGCTGTTGACGAAGATGCGCAGCTCGAAATTGAGGGTGCTCTCGCCGTAGTCCATGAAGAACACCTGGGGCTCGGGGTCGGCCAGCACCCGCGGGTTCTCGTCGGCGGCCTGTCGCAGCAGGCGATGCACCAGGCGGTGATCCGAGCCATAGGCGACCCCGTAGGCGAGCACCACCCGGGTGATCGTATCCGACAGCGACCAGTTGATCAGCTGGTCGGTGACGAAGGTCTTGTTGGGGATGATGATCTCCTTGCGGTCGAAGTCGGTGACTGTGGTAGCCCGGATGCGAATCTTGCTCACCGTGCCGGTCAGGTTGCCCAGGGTGATGGTGTCGCCGATCCGCACCGGCCGCTCGAAGAGGATGATCAGCCCCGAGACGAAGTTGGCGAAGATCTCCTGCAGGCCGAAGCCCAACCCCACCCCCATCGCCGCCACCAGCCACTGCAGCTGGCTCCAGGCCACGCCCAGGGTCGCCAGGGACATCACCAGGCCAGTACCGACGATGGCGTAGGAGAGCAGCGAGGTGATGGCATAGGCGCTGCCCTGCTTGAGTTCCAGGCGCGACAGCACCATCACCTCGAGCAGCCCCGGCAGGTTGCGGGCCATCATCAGGGTCAGCGCGAAGACCAGCAGCGCGGTGAAGATATCGGCCACCGAGAGGGCGCTGGTGACCAGGTCGGCGTCCTCGCCATCGCCCCAGATCGCCACCTGGTCCAGGTAGCGCAGCACCGTCAGCAGATCCGCCCAGACCAGGTAGAGCAGCACCGCGAAACCGATCAGCAGGATCAACTTGGACAACCGCAGCGACTGCTGGTTGATCTGCTCCATGTCCAGCGGTGGCTCCTCCACCACCTCGAGCCCGCCCTCGGCCCCCTCCTGCACCTGGGCACGGCGCCGTGCCAGGGCGCGCCGGAAGGCGAGGCGACGCGCCGCCACCGCCAGCCCCCGCACCACGGTGGACTCGACCAGGATCCACAGGCCCAGCAGGTAGAGGGTGATCACGAAGCGCCCCACCAGGCTCAGCGCCGTGTATTCGTAGCCGGCGACGATCAGGCCGATGAAGACCAGCGGGACCGCGGCCATGGTCAGGCCGAGAATCAAGCGGAACAGCTTGACCCCGAAGAAGGGCGTATGGGCGAGGATCAGCCTGGCCGCCAGCACGCTCATCGCCACCAGGCCACCGAGCAGCAGCCCGAGCGCCAGCGGGCGCTGGGTCAGGCTGATATCGCCGCCCCGCGCCAGGGTCGAGATCAGCAGCACCGGCACCAGTGCCACCCCCAGCCACAGCAGCAGCCAGCGCAGCCGGGCGACGTAGCCCGCCGGCCAGTAGAAGTGCTTGGTGGCCACGCCGTCCCTCACCAGCAGACGCCGCGACCAGGCGATCACGGCCCAGGCCAGGGCGAGATGCCAGAAGGCCTGGCCGAGCCCGATGGCGATACCATGGCCCCCCGCCACCAGCGCCACGCCCACCCCGGCCAGCGCCAGCGGCCCGGGCAGCGCCAGCAGGGCGTTCAGGGCCACCGCCTGGGGCGTATGGCCCTGGCTGTCGCTGCGCAACCGGCCTATCTGCTCGTGCAGCACGGCGAGCCGGGCCTGGATGCGCCGGCGGCACCACAGCAGCACGGCCACCACCAGCAGCAAGGGGACAGCGAGGAGCGCCTCGGCGCCGGGCATCCGCCAGTGCACCGGCAGCACCTCACGCCATTCACCCTCCTCCCATTCGGTGAGCAGGTGCGAGGGCAACTGGCGAAGCCAGGACAGATCCAGCGGCCGGGTGTTGGCGATCCAGAACAGCTGCTCGTCGATGGTGGTGCGCAGCTCCCGTGAGGTTTCCAGCAACTGCTGCTGGTTGAGCTGCAGCTCGATGGCGGCGCTGAGCAGATTGCCGTAGGACTGCTCGAGCTGGTCGACCAGCTCGCGACGCGACTGGTAGAGGCCCTGCAGCGACTCGACCAGGGCGGGACTGATCTCGATGCCCGCCTCCTCCAGGCGCTGGTTGGCCAGCCGCTCGCTCTGCCGCAAGGCGTCGCGCTGGCGGACCAGGTCGAACTGGCGCAGGCGCAGATCGGCGATCTCGTCCTGGAGGTCGCGGCGGGCATCCACCTGGGGCAGCGAGCGGCGCTGCTCGCGCAGGATCCGCGACAGCAGCAGGCTGCCGCGGATCGCCTCGATCTGCTCGTTGAGGCTGCGCTGCAGCTGGCGCACATGGTCGAGCTGGCTGCGGATCGCCAAACTGTCCCGCACCAGGCTGTTGTTGCGGTCGTTGGCGCGCAGCAGCTCCAGGCTCAGGTCCCGGTTGATCTGCTGGGCCCGCTCCAGCACGGGATGTCCGGCCTCGAGCAGCGGATCGTCCCGCGCGGCATCGGCGATCGCCTGCTCCGAAGCGATCCTGCGCTTGCGCTCGATGACGCTCTGCAGCAGCGCCAGTTCGGTCTCCTGACGCGTGATCTGCTGCGACAACAGGTCACGCCGCTGCTGGGCCAGCTCGCGCAAGCGGGTGTTGGTGCCCAGCTCACGCTGGTGCAGGCGCAGGGTCTGTTCCGCCAGACGCCGCTCGACCCGTTGCCGCCAGAGCCGCGGATCATCCTCGGCCAGGTCGCGCACCTCCAGTTCGTCCAGCGAGCGACGCGACGTCTCGACGGCCTGCATCGCCTCGGCAATCGCCTGCTGGGCCCGCTCGGGCAGGGTCTGGGCGGAGAGCAGCTGGGAATTGACCTCGGCGAGACGATCCTGCAGCTGCTGCAGCTCGAGCACCGCCTCCTGCTGGCGATATTCGAGTTCCTCCAGGGGCTCGTCGTCCAGGCCGGTGGCGGAGAGTGCCGCGGCCTCCTCCTCTTCCTCCCGCAGCTCCCGCTGCAGGCGCAGCAACTCGGCCGGCGCCTGCTCCACCCGTTCCTCCAGGGCCTGCAGGCGCTCCTCCGTCTCGGCCAGTCGCTCCAGCCCCTTCAGGGTCGCCTCGAGCGCCTCGACACGGCGTTGATCGGCATCGCCGAGGGACTCGCCCTCCCCGGGCTGCAATGCCGCGAGGCGCTCTTCCACCACGGCTCGCTCGGGCAGCGTCTCATCGGCGCGGACCTCGAACGCCACACACAGCAGCAGCAGCGTCATCCACCCGACCATGGCCCGCCTGATATGCTCCCACCCCCGGGAGACTCGCACACGTCGCATCCTGATCACTGACTCCCTTGGGCAGAATCCTGGCCGAGCCGGCCGCCAGGAGCCTGTCGGATTCGACCGATCGTCGCGAGAAACACGGATTTCGAGACAAGTTTATCGATCTGATGAGGCGAATAGCGCGCTATTTAACGAATCAGATCAAATGAAATTGGCCGAAAGCCCGGGTTTCCAGCAGATCAGCGTTAAGTCCGACAGGCTCCCAGGCTTTGTCCGAAAAGTCGGCGAGCGATGGCCAGACAAGGCAAAAATCAGCGCAAAAGCGGAGTTTACGTGGATGTAAATGAGCATTTTAAGCTGATTTTTAACGCCGTATGGGCGAGCGCAGGCAGTTTTCGGGCAAAGCCTAGGGCCAATTCTCGGCTTCCCGGCGCCGCAAGGCAATGCGTCGCCACCTGGCCACAGGGGCGTCGCCCCATCGCCACGGTTGACTTGCCCCCCCGGCATGGTAGAAGAGCGGTCATATGCCACACACGGTCGACGATGCCATGATCCCCCCTCGTTCAGTCTCGCTGCTCGCCCTGCCACTGCTGCTGCTAGGGCCGGCCTCCCTGGCCCTGGCCGAAGCCGAGCGTCTCACCGCGGACGAGCGAGCCGCCATCGAATCGCGCGTCGACGCCCTGAGCAACGAACTCGACTCGCTGCGCCAGCAACTGGCCGAGGATGACCGGCAGGCCCGGGACGAGGCTTCCGACCCGGCGGAGCGACTCTCCGCCGAGATCGAACAGGACCTCGAAGCGGTGGAGGAGCGTCGCGAGCTCGAGAGGGAGTCCTCACGCAACCCCTACGCCATCACCATGCACCGACGCAACTATCTGCTGCCGCTGAGCTACAATGACAACCCCAACAGAGAGGGCTTCGACAGCGACAGCACCACCACCGATCGCACCGAGATAAAGTTCCAGTTCAGCGCCAAGGTCAACCTGGCCGAGGACCTGTTCGGCGGCAATGGCGACCTCATCTTCGCCTATACCCAGCGCAGCTGGTGGCAGGCCTACAATGACGACGCCTCTGCGCCCTTCCGCGAGACCAACTTCGAACCCGAGGTCTTTCTGGACTTCGATAGCCGCTGGTCGCTGCTCGGCTGGACCAACATCAACAACCGCCTGGCCTTCAACCACCAGTCCAACGGTCGCTCCGGTGACCAGTCTCGCAGCTGGAACCGGGTGATCCTGACATCGACCTTCATCAACGGCGACTGGGCATTCAGCCTGGCGCCCCATTGGCGAATCCCTGAATCCGCAGAGGATGACGACAACCCCGATATCGAGCGCTTCGTCGGCTACGGCGATGTCACCGTCGCCCGCCGTTTCGGTGACCAGGAACTGAGCCTGCTGTGGCGCGGCAACCCCGGTACCGGCAACATGGGCACCCAGCTCGACTACTCCTGGCCACTGTTCGGCAACGTCCGGGGCCACGTCCAGTATTACTACGGCTTCGGCGAGAGCCTGATCGACTTCGATCACCGCACTCATCGCCTCGGCATCGGTTTCAGCCTCAACCCCCTGTTCTCCGGCAGCCGCATGGCCCGTTGAGACGGGCCCGTGAACCAGTGGCCCGGCCTGTCGGACGGAGCCGGCCGTATTGAAGTCACCCCGGCGGCTGCTATGCTGAGCCTGTCATTCACCGTCAGAGGAAGACCCCGATGGCAAGCCGAACCCCCAATACCCATGAGTCCGCCCAGCAGCTCAAGGAAGACCTGCACCACCTGACCCAGACCATCGAGGAGCTGGTCAGCGCCACCGCCGACGATTCCCGCAGCAACATCAAGGAGCTGCGCGAGCGCGCCGAGAAGCGCCTCAAGGATACCCGCGACCGCCTCGAGGCCCGCGGCGAGCGGCTCTACGGCGAGACCCGCGAAACCCTCACCCACCAGGCCGACGCCTTCGATCGCTATGTGCACGACAACCCCTGGACCAGCGTCGGCATCGGCGCCGCGGTGGGGGTCGTCGTCGGCATGCTGATCGGGCGTCGCTGATGGCGGAGAGCCAGGGACCGGCACAGCGGCTGTTCACCGCCGGCAAGCGCCTGCTGGGCAGCCTGCTGGCCACCGGCGAGACGCGGCTGCGCCTCGCCGTGCTGGAACTCGAGGAGGAGCGTGCCCGGCTCGTCACCCTGCTGCTGCTCGCCGGGCTGAGCCTGCTGCTGCTGCTGCTCGGCCTCGCCGTGCTGACCCTGCTGGTGGTGGTGATGTTCTGGGACAGTCACCGCCTCGTCGCCATCGGCCTCAGTGCGCTGATACTGCTCGGCAGCGGTGTCGCCCTCGCCCTCTGGGTGCGCCGCCTGGCGCGCCGCCGCACCCTGCTCGCGAGCACCCTCAAACACCTGGCGACCGATCGCGAACTGGTGGAGCGCTCACGCCATGACTGACACCGCCACGCCCCGGCTCCCGGCCCGACGCGCCGATGTCGACCGCGCCGACCACAAGGCACGGCTCGAGGCCGCCATCGAACAGCAACGCATCGATATCCTGGTCGAGGCCAGTCGCTGGCGCGAGGCCGGCCACTACCTCGACGACGGCTGGCACAAGCTGATGCAGGCCAGGACCCCGCTGTTGATCGGCGGTGGCCTGCTGCTCTATCGCGGAATCCGCCATCCCGCTTCGGTCGCCCGCCTCGCCCGGCGCCTGGTGGCCGGTGCGCTGCTGGTCAGCCGTGCCCGGCCCCTCCTGCGCCTGATTCGCAGGGTGACCTGATCTTCCCCCACCCGGCCACGGAGCGCGCATGACCGACCCACCACCCGACGACCCCGAGGCCCGGGACGACAATGGCCTGTCCGCCCGGGAACCGGCCGCGGTGATGAACACCGGCGATGCCCTCGCCCGGCTCGACACCTGAGGAGATGCCCATGGCCATCGCCATCACCCTGCATGTACTCGCCGCCGTCATCTGGGTCGGCGGCATGTTCTTCGCCTGGATGATCCTGCGGCCCGTGGCCATGGGCCTGCTCGACCCGCCGCAGCGGCTGACCCTGTGGCGACAGGTCTTCCAGCGCTTCTTTCCCTGGGTCTGGGCGGCGCTGATCGTGCTGCTGGGCACCGGGCTGTGGATGCTCTTCGCGGTCTTCGGCGGCATGGGCGGGGCCCGCTGGCATGTCCACCTGATGCTGCTGACGGGGCTCGCCATGATGGCGATCTTCCTGCACGTCTGGTTCGCCCCCTACCGCCGGCTCGCCCGGGCCGTGGCCGCCGAGGAGTGGCCGCAAGGCGGCCAGCAGCTGGCACAAATCCGCCGGCTGATCGGCATCAACCTGATCCTGGGGCTCGTCACCGTGGCCATCGCCTCCGGCGGCCGTTTCCTCTAAGCGACCCGGCGGGGCCTTCCGGCTAGGCTTTGCCCGAAAAGTCGGCGAGCGATGCCCAGGGCTAGGCCCGTTCCCGACGGGCCCACGCATTTCCCACATCCGTGTGGGTCACAAGGCAAAAATCAGCGACAAATCGTCAGGATTGACGATTTGGGCAGCTCAGCTGCTCGAAGAGCGAGCGACAAGGATGTCGCGAGTCCAAAGCGGAGTTTACGTGGGTGTAAATGAGCATTTTAAGCTGATTTTTAACGCCGTATGGGCGAGCGCAGGCAGTTTTCGGACAAAGCCTAGATCATCGCCTCGGCCGGGGTCCTGGCATGCCCACCCGGCACCCACTTCATCCAGCTATCGCCCCGGCTCAGCCGTTTCTCGAGGAAGCGCCGGGTCCGGGTCTGGTTTTCACTGTGGTCGCGGGCCCACACCGCCAGGGTGGCCGTGAACAGGGCCGTCAGGGCCATCTCCTCGACCCGGGCACGACGGCTGCCATAGCGGGCCTCGAGCGCGGCCGCCTCGCGCAGCCACTGGATGGTGCGCGAGAGGTCGAAGACCATCGGCACCCAGGTGTGCAGGTGCGGCAGGTGCGCCTTGGTGCGCAGCATCTCCACGGTGACCCGGCGATGGGCGGCGAAGGCACCGAACCAGGCCAGCAGGCAGTGCTCGAGGCGCGACTGCTCGGGCCAATGGGCGAAGCCCTCGGGCTTCTCGTCCAGCATCGCCTGCCAGCCGCGCCGAAACCAGGCGTTGGCCACCGCGTCGAGATCCCGGTACTCGGCCAGCACCCGGCTCATCGGCACCCCGAGGCGGGCAGCCACCTCGGTCAGGCGTACCGCCTGCCAGCCGAGAATCTCGCCCTGGCGTACCGCTTCCTCCACGACGCGCTCGCCAAGCGCTGTCTCGTCGACCCCCGGCTCGTGATGGACGGAAATCATGCTCATGTCTGCCCTCTCAAGTTGTCTCCCACCTGAGAGCAGCATAGACCCGGAACGCGGTGGTGGCTGTAGCGCAAGCCGAGCCAAGGCTTTGTCCGAAAGCGAGCGATGGCCAGGGCTAGGCCCGTTCCCTACGGGCCCACGCATTTCCCACATCCGTGTGGGTCACAAGGCAAAAATCAGCGCAAAAGCGGAGTTTACGTGGGTGTAAATGAGCATTTTAAGCTGATTTTTAACGCCGTATGGGCGAGCGCAGGCAGTTTTCGGAAAGCCTAGAGGGAATTGCCGCAGGCGACACCCGATGCCCAGGCCCACTGGAAATTGTAGCCACCGAGTTCCCCGGTGACGTCGAGCACCTCGCCGATGAAGCGCAGCGGCGGCAGGCCATCGACGGCGAAGGTCTTCGACGAGATCGCCCGGGTATCGACGCCGCCCAGGGTCACCTCGGCGGTACGCCAGCCTTCGGTGCCGGCGGGCTTGAGGCGCCAGTCGCCGAGACGCGCTGCCCAGGCGGCGAGCTCGGCATTGGAGCGCTCGGCGAGCACCCCGTCGCCGCCATGCCACTCGATGAGCGCCTGGGCGAGCCGCCTGGGCAGCCGTTCGGCGAGCCAGCTCGAGAGCTGGCGCCGGGGGGTGTCGCGACGCGCCGCTGTCAGCGCCCCGCAGGCATCGAGTCCCGGCAGCAGGTCGATGGCCAGTTCATCGCCCGGCTCCCAGTAGCTCGATATCTGCAGCATGGCTGGCCCGGAGAGGCCGCGGTGGGTGAACAGCATCGGCTCGACATAGCGCCCCCGCGGCTCGCCGTCGCGCAGCGTTCGCACCCTCACCTCGCAGGAGACACCGGCCAGGGCGGAGGCCCGCTCCTTCCAGTGCGAGGTGAGGGCGAAGGGCACCAGCGCCGGGCGCGTCTCCGTGACCGCCAGGCCGAACCGGCGGGCGATGTCATAGCCGAAGCCGGTGGCCCCCATGGAGGGAACCGACAGGCCTCCCGTGGCCACCACCACCGCGCCAGTGTCGATGCGTCCGCTCGAGGTCTCGAGCCGCATGCCCTCGCCCACCCGCTCGATGCCCTCGACGGCGGTCGCAAGGCGGATCTCCACCCCGGCCCAGTCGCACTCGGTGAGCAGCACGCCGAGCAGCTCCCTGGCCGAGTGGGCACAGAACAATTGACCCGGCGCCTTCTCCACGTAGTCGACGCCATGCCGCTCGACCAGCTCGACGAAGTGCTCGGGGCGGTAGCGCTTCAGCGCCGAGATGCAGAAGTGGGGGTTGGCGGAGAAGAAGTTGGCGGGCGTGGTGGCCAGGTTGGTGAAGTTGCAGCGCCCGCCGCCGGACATCAGGATCTTCTTGCCGGCCTTGTTGGCGTGGTCCAGCACCAGCACGCGCCGGCCGGCATAGCCGGCGGTGAGCGCGCACATCAGGCCGGCGGCACCGGCGCCGATCACCACGACATCGGGTTGGAGGGGCATGCGGCGTCACCATCGCTATCGACAACAGGGCCAGCGATTCTACCAGAGTGGCCGAGCCCCGCCATCGGCAAGGCGACATCCCCAGGGCTATCGCAGATAGCAGCATTGCTCGGGGCTGATCCGCCGGCAGGCCTGCGAGGAGGCGCTGTAAACCCCTCCATGGGCGCTACCGACGCCATCCATGGCGTAGGACCTCCTCTTCGGCCTGCCCCCGGCGCCCCTCGCGACAGTCAACTGCGATAGCCCTGGCGCTCCCCGCTCGGGTATGAGAAATCCCATGCGGCAGGAAGCAGTCATTTGGCCCATGCTCGACAGAAGTAAAAGCATACGTTTTGAAAAGAAAAGCTACAATCAAACGGAAACGGCAATCATCGGGTGCGCCAGGCACATAACGTTACAAGAACGAGTGCCCTTGTATCGCCAGAGACACCCGATGCACCGGCAGCAGAGGGAACACAGGGGGATCTTCGTCATGCAGGCTCATGACTATGTACTGGTTGTGGTTCGTAATCTTCAGGAAACTCACGAAAACGACTACCATCGCGTCCTGCGCCAACAGGGTTACCATGTCGAACTCGTCGGCGCGGGGCAGGACCCGATTCCTACCATGACGGCACGGCCGCCCATCGCGGCCTGCTACCAGTTCGATTATCCCGACCTGCAGGGGCTGGCGGATCTGCGCCAGGCCAAGCAGCGGGTCGCCTCGGTCCCGCTGCTGATGGTGACCCAGGCCCATTCGGAGAGCCTGGCCGTCTGGGCCTTTCGCAGCCGGGTGTGGGACTATTTCGTGCAGCCCGTGGACCTCGCCAGGTTCCTGGAGGTCATGAAGACGCTCTACCAGCTAAGGGTTCCCAGGCACAGCGCCAAGGAGTCCCGGAAGGCCATGGAGGTGCACAACCAGATTCCCGCCGAGGCGCGAATCCGCTTTCCGGCGCCCGGCGACCAGGAGGCGCGGCTCGACCTGGCCATCACCTTCATCGATCAGCACCTGCACAGGAAGATCGCCCAGGCCGAGGTGGCCGAGAGCTGCGGCCTCAGCGCCTTCCAGCTCAGCCGGCTGTTCAGGAAACTCACCGGCAGCACCTTCCAGGACTATCTGCTCAGGCGCCGCATCACCGAGGCGCAGCGCCTGCTGGCCAACCCCAGGGTAACGGTCACCGATGTCTGCTTCAGCGTCGGCTTCCGCGACCTCTCCTACTTCACGCGCACCTTCCAGAAGCATGTCGGCCATACGCCGACGGCCTATCGCCAGACGCTGACCGTCAAGTATGGCAAGTTCGTGCCCCTCGCCGGGAGCGAATCGGTATGCAGCTGGCAGTCGGGGCTCTCCGATAGCCACCTGGCCATGATGAAACACCATTCTCCCTGCCTGGCGCGGTAAATGGTGGCCCCTGAGCCTTCCCGCGAATATCTCGACGATGGCGGCATGTTCGCCGAAAAAGGCGCCGAGGCCGCCCTATGGGGTCAGACCCCGGCCGAGTCATTGGCCCGTCATCGTGCGCTTGGCGAGCCGATGCGACGCCGCCGGGGTCTGACCCCGCAGGGCCTCCTGGCGTCGGCGCTCATCTCCTGATCGACCTCAACCATTCGACCTCAACCATCTATTTTTTCAGCTATCCAGGGGAGATCTCGAGCAAGATCCCTCGACAGCCGCCGTCACCGAGCCACCGGCGACAATCCATCTGCAAGACGTCCGCACGATCAAACAACCAAAAAGGGCGCTGGCTGCAAGGCAGTAGCCAACGCCAAGGGGACTCGGGCTGTCTAGTCCACCAGGACCGGTATTTCCGCCGGGATGCCGTAGTTCTCGCCCCCCGTCTGGCCCTTGGGTTCGTGATAGTCGCAACTCGGCAGGAAGTAGATACTCATCTTGCGCCATTCAGCTGGCTGGTCATCCTCGCTCCGGAGCCAGAAGTGGTCGACGAAACTGTCCCAGCGTTCCTGCCCGACGGCACTGGTGCTCTCCCAGTCACCGGGCCATTCTACGCCTTCGGCATCCAGCTCCAGGCCCATTCGCTCGGGAGCGAACTCGTCGATCTTGTTCTCCTGGGCATTGCTGACCGCCCACACGACATGCACCGTCACGATTCCTACTAGCCGATTACTCGGCGCCACCCCATCTTCGCAATCAATCACCGGCAGGGTCAGGGTCCAGGTCCTTTCCCGGTTCGTCTCGTTTACCCAGCGGTCATAGAATGCCTGAAACGCCGACTGCACCTGGCCGTTGTTGGTGGCGATATCCTCGCCGTAGTACATCTCGTTTTCGTTGCCATCGCCCTCTACCAGATCCCGCAACTCGTTGGCATTGGTGGCGCCACTCTGGTCGTGCTCGAAGTTGGTCCAGCCACCAGTCTGGTCACCATCGGGAATGAAGCGGCCCATGTCACAGGAGAAGTTGCCATCGGGATTAAGCAGTGCCTGCTTGCACAGGGCGATCGGCTGATCCACGTCGAGGGGACGGAGCGTGCCGGCAAAGCCGATATAGGCCACCGACCGAGCGCTGACATCATAGCCTTCAAAGCCTAGCACCCGGCCGAAGAAGGCCTCCACCTGGGTCTGCTGCCGGGCCGTGACCACCTCCACCGCGTTGATGAAGGGCTCGAAGGGGTCGTACTGATCGAGCTCAGCCGTTGACTTTTCGGACAGATTCACCGGCGTCAGGGAGTCGTTGGGCGTAAAGGTACGGTTGGCGAAGCTCCAGTGGCCACGCAGCGCACTGATCACTTCCGACGGGGAGCTCTGGCTGTTGTTGGCCTGGGCTGCATCGGTGGCGATCTGGTTGGCGCCGGGATTTACCGAGCTGCCGTCATCGGTATAGAGAAACCGGGCACCCGCCAGGGAGCCGGCATCGGCGGCGTTGTGCAGCTCGTTTCTCGCCACGAAGAGGTTGCCACCATCTACCGACAACGCCATGAACCCGAGAAGAATAAGCAAAGATACGGCGACGAGCACCACCGACACCCCTTGCTGTCGACTGCTTGATCCCCAACGACGGCTGACTTTTTTCATGTTATGACTGTTCATAGCTACTATTCCGCCCGCATGTTGGTTACAGCCTGGATTTCGATCAGATTCCCCAAGGTACCGATAAATCCTGGCAGGAGAAGGAACTGATAGGGGTAGTCGACGGTCACGACAACCTCACTGCCCGGCGACATACTCGCATCGGAACGTGTGATGTCGATTGTCATTTCCGCCGGCCCACCAAGCGATATCAGATACTGTTCGGCATAGTCACGAACAGCTTGCTCGATGGCGTCATCCTCGGCGGCGATATCCCGGGGATCAGGCCGAAACAGGATCCCCGTCCTCGCCCCTTCCCGACTGGCATTGGTCACTACTGCCTTGTCATACAACGCAACGCTGAACTCGATGATGCCGAACAGAAGAATGAACAACAGGACTGCCGTGAGGGCAAACTCAACGACCTCAGCCCCTTTCTGCCTGTGTAATGAGCGTAGCTGTTTCATGCCCGTATCCCTCCTGCCCGTTCATGGCCGCCTCTCCCAGAAGAGGCATTAGTTGGACGATGGACTACCATTACGCCGTAACAGGCTGTCGAGGTTGCGGGCATTCTCGCTGGCGGTGATGTAGTAGGCCGGTGACAGGCGCATGGCTTCCTGGAAGAAGTCCATGGCGTCCATGTAGTGCCCCTCGAGCATCGAGATATAGCCGATATCGTTGTAGGCCTTGGCGCGGTCGCCGTTGCGGGCCACGGCCTCGATGGCCGTCTCGTGATCGCCTTCCCGGGCATAGACCAGCCCCAGGTTGCGCCAGGCCAGCTCATAGCTGGGGTTGGCGCTCACCGCTCGACGCAGCGACTGGCGCGCCCCCGCCCAGTCGCCGGCCAGGTAGCGCGAGTAGCCCAGGTTGTTGAGTACCAGTGGCGTGCCGGGGGCGACTTCCAGCGCCTTCTCGAAGTGCTCCTGGGCCAGGCCATGCTCGCCGTCCATGTCGGCGATCACCCCCAGGGCGTTATACGCCTGCCAGGGAGCATTGCCACGTGCGACCAGCGGCTCGAGGCGCTGTCGGGCCCCTTCGAAGTCGCGCTGCTCGAGCAATGCGATACCCAGGGCGGTCCCCGCCCCCGGGTGGTCGGCATCGATCTCCAGCGCCCAGCGATAGGCCTTCTCGGCCAGGTCGTGGTTGCCTCGGCCATGGTGGATGATGCCGACGCGATAGAGCGGGTCGGCCTGGGGGCGCTTCTCCATGCGCAGCCCGCGCAGGTACTCGAACAGCGCCCGATCCGGGTCGCCGGCACTCATTGCCGCGTTGCCGTTGCGGTAGGCCTCCTCCGGCGAGGCGACCGGGAAGGCCGTGCCGTACTCAACAGAGGAACCGCCGTTCCCCAGCGCCGCATAGGGGTCCGAACCAGCCTGTTGCTGGGCGCTGGTCGCGCAGCCGCCAAGGCCCAGGATCAGCATCAAGGTCGCACTGGCGGTTACGTTTCTTCTTGTCAACATGACAGCAACTCCCTTTTAGTATCAGTAAGTGTTACGACGACCCTCTGGTTGGCGGCCTCTGGCTTGGTTATTGATTCAGTGGCGTATTAGCGAACGCGGCAATCACTCCCAGAATGGGCGGCCCCAGCGTCACCAGCATGAAACTCGGCAAGATGCAGAAGATCAGCGGAAAGAGCATCTTGGTACTGATCTTGGCCGCTCGCTCCTCGGCCTCCTGGGTGCGCTTGTCGCGCAGTTCCACGGCGTAGAGCCGCAACGTCATGGCGATGCTGGTGCCGAAGCGCATGCTCTGCAACAGGGTGGTGACAAGGCCGCGAATGTCATCCACGCCGGTGCGTTCCTCCAGGTCGCGCAGGGCGGCCTTGTTGTCCATGCCGGCCCGGGTCTGCAGGCCGAACAGGTGCAGCTCCTCGGCCAGCTCCAAGTGGCTCACCTCCAGGTCGCGGGCCACCCGCTGGATGGCCGCCCCCAGGCCCAGCCCCGCCTCGCTGCACACCACCAGCAGGTCGAGCGCATCCGGCAAACCCCGGCTGAGCAACAGCTTGCGGCGCTTGATGGTCCACACCAACCAGTAGCGCGGCAGCAGGTAGCCGGCAATCGCCAGGCAGGCCAGCATCAATGCCCCGACGTTCAGCGGTACACGGAGAAAAGGGAGTGTCATAAGCAGCAGCAGCGGGGGCACTACCATGAGCAGCAGGCGCACGCCGAAGAACAGGTTGACCGCGCCGGGCGAACGCTTGCCGGCATGGCGCAGGTCCCGGGCGATGCGGCTCCTGGCCTCCTCTTCGGTGGGCACCAGCCGCTCACCCATGGGGCCCAGCCACTGGCCGATGCCCGACTCCCCGGCGGCGGTGCCAGTGGCGGCGCTGGCCTCCAGGTGGCGCAGGCGCCGGCGCAGGGGGTCGGAGACCCCCATCACCACCATCATCAGGGCAATTAACAGGGCGAAGATTGCCAGGCCGAGCATGGCGGCAAAGCCCATCTGCACTGCCCATGGGTCTTCCGCCAGCTCAGTCAAAGGTTGCAGCCATGCCAAAATGGTTTCCATGTCGCGCCCTCCTCAGACCTCGATGCGCACGATCTTGCGCAACCATAAAATCCCGATGACGATCATCACGAAGGCCCCCACCACCAATTGCCGCCCGACCGGATCCTCGGTCAGCATGGGGAGAAATTCCGGGTTGACGAGCATGAGTACACCACCCAAGCCAAAAGGCAGCAGCGAGAGAATCCACCCGGCCATTCTCCCTTCCGCCGAGAGGGTGCGCACCTTGCGCCGGAAACGGAAGCGGTCGCGCACCACGGCGGTCAGGCCGTCGAGCAGCTCGGCGAGGTTGCCGCCGGTCTCCTTCTGGATCAGCACCGAGGTGACGAAGATCATCACCGTCACGCTCTGCACCCGCCGCAGCAGGCCGAGCATGGCGCCTCGCATGTCACCCCCGTAGCTGATCTCCATGAAGGTGGTGCGGAACTCGCCGGCGATGGGCTCGGCCAGCTCCTCGGCGACCAGGTGCATGGCATCGCTGAAGGGGTGGCCGGCGCGCAGCGCCCGGGCCATGACGATCAGGGCATCGGGCAGCTGCTCCTCGAAACGGGCCAGGCGCCGCTTCCGCGCCCGCATCAGGCTCAGGAAGGGCAAGGCCGCCACCCCCAGCCCCAACAGCACGCCCAGCAGAGGCTGGGGCAGCAGGAGGTAACCTGCCACCCCGGAGATCCCTCCCAGACAGACCGAATAGAGCACTACACGGTAGGCTGGGGTCTCGCGGCCGGCCTGCTCGATCAACTGCTGCACGCGCTCCATACCGGGCAGCCTTTCAAGCACTCGCTCCAGGGGCGATAGCTTGCGCAGGTACTTGCGCCGCACCAGGGAAACCCCACTGCGCTCCGCCTCAGCGGAGATCACACGCAGGCGCTTCTTGAGCCGCTTCTGCACCTGGCGGTTCTCGCCGAAGGCCGGCACCAGGAAGCTCTGCATCAGCAGGAAAACGGCGATGAAGATCATGCCGATGACGATCACCTCATCGGAGAGCTGGATGTCCAGGCCGATCAGATCCATGAGCGCTGCCCTCCGCTGTTCTGGAAGATCTCCAGGCCCGGATCGAGCCCGCGGCGCTTGAGGTGGTCATGGAAGCCGGGCACCACTCCGGTGGCCAGGTAGCGCCCGACCACCTTGCCCTCGGCGTCGACGCCTTCCCGCTCGAAGCGGAAGATCTCCGACATGGTGATGATCTCGCCCTCCTGGCCGTTGACCTCCTGCACGCTGACCAGGCGGCGCACGCCGTCCTCCTGGCGCTCGATCTGCACCACCACGTCGATGGCCGAGGCGATCTGCGAGCGCAGCGCCTGGGCCGGCAGCTGGTAGCCGCTCATGGCCACCATGTTCTCGATCCGCGTCAGGGCATCGCGGGGGGTGTTGGCGTGGATGGTGGTCAGCGAGCCATCGTGGCCGGTGTTCATGGCCTGCAGCATGTCGAAGGCCTCGCCGCCGCGCACTTCGCCCACCACGATGCGGTCGGGGCGCATGCGCAGGCTGTTGCGCACCAGGTCGCGCTGGCTCACCTCGCCCTTGCCCTCGATATTGGGCGGCCGGGTCTCCAGGCGCCCCACATGGGGCTGCTGCAGCTGCAGCTCCGCCGAGTCCTCGATGGTGACGATGCGCTCGTTGTGGGGAATGAAGCCCGAGAGCACGTTGAGCAGGGTGGTCTTGCCGGCGCCGGTACCGCCGGAGACCAGTACGTTGAGCCGCGCCTTGACCACCTTCTCCATGAGCCGGGCGATCTCCGGCGAGAGGCTGCCGTACTCGACCAGGCGCTCCACCCCCAGGCGCTCCACCGCGAAGCGACGGATCGACAGCATGGGGCCGTCGATGGAGAGTGGCGGAATCACCGCATTGACCCGCGAGCCATCCTTGAGCCGTGCATCCACCATGGGCGAGGACTCGTCGATGCGCCGCCCGACGCTGGAGACGATGCGGTCGATGATGGTCATCAGGTGGGCATCGCTGTCGAAGCGCAGCTCGGTCTGCTCCAGCTTGCCGCGGCGCTCCACATAGATGGGCGTGGTGCCGTTGACCAGGATGTCCGACACCGTCCCGTCGGCCAGCAGCGTCTCCAACGGCCCGAGCCCCAGCACCTCGTCCTGCAGCTCGGTGACGATGCGCTGGCGCAGCGCGGCATTGAAGGGCAGCGTCTCCTTGCTCATCAGCGACTCGCAGACCTGTTGGACCTGCGACCTTGCCTCGCGCTCCTCCAGGGTGCTGAGCAGGGTCAGGTCCATCACCTTGACCAGTTGGCGGAACAGCCGCTGCTTGTACTCCTGTTCGGACTGGGAGAGCCGGCCGGGCCCACGCCCCCCCCAGCTCGAACGTGGCTCGGCGTCTCCGGTGGAGGTCATGCGTTCACGCAGGTTCATCGCTTCTCTCCTTGCTCTTGCCTTGCTCTTGTGCGGTTGTCGCCCTCGGGGGCGTCTCCGTCGATCAATGCCTGCCAGCGATCAGTGCCTTCCCGGCAGGGCCCAGCCCAGCAGCGAGCGCTTCCTGGGCGGGCCAGCGCTGGGTGGCGGCTCGTCCAGTGCCTCGACCAGTGCCTTGAGCTGTCGGGTCAGGGGTGACTTGGGGGCGATCTCGCCGAGCGGGCTGCCCACATTGATGCTGTGGCAGGCCTGCTTGAAGTCGTTGGGCAGCGTGCGCAGCACCAGGCCCGGCAGGGCATCGCCGATGGCCTCGAGGTCGATGTCGCTGCGCTTGTCGTAGCGGTTGACCACCACGCTGACCCGCGATGGCAGGAGGCCGAGCTCATGGATCAGGATGTCGCGCAGGCGTTGGGCATCGTGCAGATGCGCCACGCCCTGCTGCAGCACCACCAGCACCTGGTCGGCCCGCTCCAGTACGCAGGCAATGGCACCGTTGATCCAGCGCGGCAGGTCGACGACCACCTCGTCATTGGCCTGGGCGAGCACCTGCAGCAGCTGCTCGACACGGCCTTCCGGCACTTCGCCGAGGCTCAGGTGGTCCCCCGGCGAGGAGGCCAGCAGCCCCACCCCGCTGTCGTGGCGCCGCAGGTAGGCCTCCAGCGCCAGGACATCGAGGCTGTCGGCCGACTCCAGCGCCCGCACCAGGCCATGGTCCGGCACCAGGTTGAAATAGAGCGGCAGGGAGCCGAACTGCACGTCCATGTCCACCAGCACCGTGCGGCGCCCCTTCCTTGCCAGGCGATGGGCCAGGTTGGCCGCCACCAGGCTGGCCCCCGACCCGCCCTTGGCGTTGATCACCGCGGTGGTGCGTGCCACCCGGGCGGCGTCCTGCCGTCGGTCGCGGGCCAGCTCGCGCAGGAACTGCAGGATCTCGCCGTCGTCGATGGGGGGCGTGAAGAAGTCCCGGGCGCCGGCGCGCATGGCCAGGCGAATCAGCTCCACGTCGCCCTTGGGCCCCACCACCAGCAGCGGCGGGCGCTCGTTCGCCGGCCGCTCGCACAGCGCCGTCAGCTCGGCCTCCCAGAGATCGCCGACCAGCAGTATCAGGGCATCGGGCAGGGGCGAGACGCCTTCCAGGGGGTCGACGTTACCGTTGACCATCAGCCGTGAACTCACCTGGATGTCCCCCTGGCTGCACAGCAGCGACTCCAGGGCCTTCAGTTCCTCCCTGGCCCTTCCCGCCAGCAGTATTTCGAGCCGTTTACGCATTGCATCACCTGCTTGTCATCGAAAGTCCTGGTCATCGAAAGTCCTGGTCATCGACCGGCACGATCAGGGCATCGAGCTGCTCGGCGCCTGACCGCCACCGCCGGCCGGCTGACGATAGCCGTGCATGGCCTCTGCCGCCTTGGCGCCATGCAGCGGCGGCACCTCATCGCCGGGCTGATAGGTCTGGACCGCCCTGGTATGGCGCATGCTGTCGCCGAAGGGCGGCAGGTCGGCGCCCGGCCGCGGCGCCATGCAGCCGGCCAGCAAGAGGATGGCGCCCAGTGCCACCAGCAGGCGGATGCCGTTTGCAGGCGCCACCCCCGCTCCAGGGGTCTGACCCCGTGTCCGCGACGTCCCGGGGGTCAGACCCCTCAGGCTGAAACCGATCAGTTGCCAACGATATCCGTGTAAATGAAACATGGTGCGTTCTCCCGAGTGGTTGCAGCGAAGGCGTTGAGCCATCAGAGGTCGTGGCCGAACCGGCCTTCGGTTCCGCCCTCCTGGCGGCCCGACATCAGCTCCAGGTCGAAGCTGGTGGGACGCGGGCGCGGGTTGTCGCGCTCCTCGAGGGACTGGAAGCTGCCCAGCAGGTAGAACTCCAGGTCGTTGGGTGGCACGAAGGAGCCGGTGGGCAGCCGCACCTGTTCCGGCGCGAAGGAGCGCGCCAGCCGCGGGGTGACGAAGATCACCAGCTCGGTCTGCTCCTTGATGAATTCCTGGCTGCGGAACAGCGCCCCCAGCAACGGCAGCTCGCTCAGGCCAGGGAACTTGGAGACGTTCTCGCGCATGCTCTCGTTGAGCATGCCGGCGATGGCGATGGTCTGCCCGGTATTGACCTCCACGGTGGAACTGGCGCTGCGGTTGACCAGTGCCGGAACGAAGAACTGCTCGCTTGCCTGTTCGCCGGCCCCGATGGCTATGCTGTTGGCGCTCACCAGGTCGGAGACCGAGACATCCACCTTGAGGTTGATGGTGCCGGAATCGAGCACCACCGGCAGGAAGCCGAGCCCCACGCCGAACTCCTTGAACTCGATGGTCACGTCGCCATCGCCCTGGGGCACGGGAATGGGGAATTCGCCACCGGCCAGGAACTGGGCCGGCTGGCCGGTCAGGGTGGTGAGGTTGGGCTCGGCGAGGATCTTGGCCACCCCTTCCTGGCTGGCCGCATCCAGCACCAGGTTGAGCAGGTAGTCGCCGCGCTGGAAGCTGGCGAAGATGCCGGTATCCGCGATGGTGGCGGTGGCGGGCGCAAACTCATCGATGACGGGACCGACCGGCGTACCGCCGCCGAACACCGGCAACCGGCCACCCAGGCCATCCCCCCCCTCGAACACGGCATCCGGGAAGCTCGCCCCGCCACTGACGGCGCCGATACGCAGGGAAGAACCGACGTCGAATACATTGAAGTTGGCTTGCAGGCGCTTGACCAGCGAGCGCGACACCTCCGCCACCTTGACGTCGAGCATCACCTGCTGGGCGCCGCCCACCTGCATCAGGTTGAGCACGCCCCCTTCGCCGCCGGCGAAGCGGTTGGCCAGGCGCAGCGCGGTTTCCAGCCGCTCGGCGCTGGAGACCTCGCCGCTGAGCACGATGCCCTCCTGGGCCGAGCGCACCTGGACGTTCTCGCCGGGCAGCAGGTCGTGCAGGTTGCTCTTGAGGGTCTCGAGGTCGTGGGTCACGGTAACGTTGAGGGTACCCTCGACGCTTTCCGAGCGGTCCCAGAGCACCACATTGGTGGTGCCGGTGGACTTGCCCAGCACATAGATCTGGCGGGAGCCCATCACCACGATATCGGCGATCTCGGGGTTGCCCACCGAGACCACCCCGACCGGCCGGGGAAACTGCAGCACCTGCCCCTTGTTGATCGCCACGGCCACCGACACCGCCCGCCCCTCCCGGGGCATGGAGACGCTGCGCTCGTTGGTCTGGGCCGAGAGCTGCGAAGCCCAGCCCGTTGCCATCAACGCCAGCAGTGCCAGTGCCAGCCACTTCAGCCATTCGCCTTGCCTGATCATGTCAACTCTCCCCTGTTGCCTGTTCTTCTTGCTGTGCTTTTTTGCCGTTCTTTTTTCCGATCTTCTTACTGTTCTTGCGGTGATCGATCCCGTTGTAACGATCGATACCGTTCTCATGCTCCCTTACAGTGATAGCTCCGGTAGTGCCTGGCCTGCCACCCTGAACTGCCATTTTTAGTTACGAACGCTTACCGTGCTGCTCTGGGTGCCACGTATCACCTGCACCTGGTGGCGAACCGGTGCCGCACGCCGCGGTGGCGGCGAGGCCGGCTCCTCGGGCTCGTCGACGTTCATTACCGAGCGCTGGGCCACCAGCAGGTCCGATTCGCCCTCCTTCTCCAGGGGGTTGCGCAGGGTGAGCTGCACCTTGCCCTCCTGGGTGGCCTTGACCAGGGACTCGGCCTCCTTGGTCGATACTTCCAGGGTCACGGCACGCACGATCACCGGGCCGTCACGCTCCTGGCTGGCGATCTGGTCCACCGCCAGCACCTTGAGGTTGCGCAGCACCGTCTTCGTCTCGACGTTGTTGCGGCTGCCGTTGCGCTTGGTGGAGAGCACATCGACCCGGTTGCCCGGCAACAGGAAACCGGCCACGCCCACCACATCGTCGACCCGCACGCTCATGGCGCGCTTGCCGGGGTCGAGCAGCGCCGCCAGGGCGCTGCCGCCCATATGCTCCGAGACCCGCCCCTCGAGCACGATCTCGCCGGGATAGATCACCTGGTTGCTGACCCGCCCCACCACGCTCTCGACATCGTTGAAGCTGCTGGGCGGCACCACGTCCTTGGGCATGGTCACCACCTTGAGGTCGGAGGCCTGCACGGTGGTGCCGAAGGGCACCTGCAGGGCCGCCACCACCACCTGGGTGGCATCGGCGAGCGCCTCGTTCTCGCCGCCCTGCTCCTGCATCCAGTTCATGGCCACCCCGGCCGCTCCCAGCGCCATCAGCAGCGAGAGCGCGAACATGGCGAAAATACCCTTGCGTTTCATGGTGCATCCCTCCGGTTGGCGGCGACGTCTCTATTCGATCCACTCGAGGGATCGGAGAAGTCGCCGAAGTAGGTTTGCCAGGCCCAGGCCAGGGTCTCGCGGTCGGGGGCCCCACCGCCCCGGTAGGCGAGCTGGTCTCCAGCGAGGCTCAGCAGGTCGCGGGGGTGGCAGGCGAGCAGCGGCACGCCATGGCGTGCATGCAACTCGTCGATCATGAATTCGGCCAGGGCCGGCTCGAAGGGCAAGCCCTGGGCCTGGCACTGCTGCTGCCAGATGGCCAGGTAGGCATCGCGCGACAGCGCCGAGAAGCGGATCTTGTAGCCGATGCGGCGCAGGAAGGCGGCATCGGCCAGGGTGAGCGGGTCCAGGTTGGTAGAGAACACCAGGGCCACGTCGAAGGGCACGCTGAAGTGGTAGCCGTTGGAGAGCGCCAGGAAGTCGCGGCGCTCCTCCAGCGGCACGATCCAGCGGTTGAAGAGCTCGGTGGGGCTCATGCGCTGGCGCCCCAGGTCGTCGATCACCAGCATGCCGTTGTTGGCCAGCAGCTGGACGGGTGCCTGGTGGATATGGGTGGCCGCGTCGTACTGGATCTCCAGGCGCTCCATGGTCAGCTCGCCGCCGGTGACCACGCAGGGCCGGTGGCAACGCACATAGCGCGGGTCGTGGCCGTCCTCGAGATAGAGCTGCGCGGCGGGCAGCGCCTCGGCCGGGTCGTCCAGCGCCTGGTGCACGGCGGGGTCATAGCAGCGCACGGCCTTTCCGCCCACCAGGATGGCGTGGGGAATGAGCACCTCGCCCTCCAGCAGCCGCACCAGGCGGCGGGCGATATAGCTCTTGCCGGTGCCGGCCTCGCCGTGGATGAACATGGCGCGGCCGGAGTGCAGCCCCGGCCCCAGCTGGTCGAGCAGTGCCGGGTCGATCACCGTATCGGCGAAGGCGGCCGTCACCGTGTCGCGGCGAATGGCCACGTCGCTGAGCGCCTGGGTGCGCACCCGGGCGCTGTATGCCTCCAGGGTGACCGGTGCCTTGCCGCTGTAACCGTCGCGGTTCAACGCCTCAAGCGCCGAGGCGCGGCCGCGGTCGGTCAGGCCGAAGCGCAGCACGCCGCCGCTGCCCTGACCGCGTACCTCGAGGCGCCCCTCGTCGCGCAGGAAGCGGCAGATCTCCTCCACCACGCTGCCGGCCAGGGCGCTGCCGCGGCTCAACTGATGAAGATCCAGCACGCCCTGCTCGAAGAGCTGCTTGACCAGCAGGTCGCCCAGATAGAGCACCGATATCCCGGTCTCCGCCACGCTGCTGGGGCGGGGCGCTCGCCGGGCCGCCGCACGGCTGGCAGTGACGTTGTGGAAGATTGGCGCTTCCTGGTCCATGGGAGACCTCACATTGTGTTACAAACCGTTAACTTGATAGCGAATCAGCTGGCAATTCCCGCTGGTTGCTTCCCGGCTTTCTCTGCCTTCTTCCCTCTTCCTTCTCTTTCAGGCCAGCGGCCATTGCCAGATCATCCAGGCCGTGGTGCCGATGGCGATCGACACCGCAAAGGGAAACTTCCTGCCCATCACCTCGCCCTCTTCGGGGGGGATATAGAGCGGCCGCCCTGTGGTGAACAGGGTGCGGACCATCAGCCCATAGCGGCCCCATGGGGACACCGAACTTCTGTTGAAGAACGCTGATGCCGAGAAAAGCAGCCCGATAATTCCGCCAACTAAAATGCTGACCAGGCCTGCCTGGAAGACGCCCAAGGTGCCGAGAAAGGTGCCTATCGACCCCATCAGCTTTACATCTCCAGCGCCGGTAAAGCCCATCAGGTAACCGGGCATCAGGATCGCTAGCCCCACCAGCAAGCCAGTGATGGCGGCCAGGACACCGCCGGAACCTGCCACGATCACCTGCAGCAGGATTCCCATAGCGGCCCCGGCCATAACAAGGAAATTGGGGATGCGCCGTTGGCGAAAATCCCAGATTGCAGCAATCCAGATTAACGTCAGCACTGGTAGTAGCAGTGATGGTTTATCAATCATTGCCTTACCTCTTGTGCGAAATTCACACCCAACTCTTCGCGGAAATCAGGGCGCCTTACCGGCGCCCTGCCATCTCATACTACTGAAACTTAAAAACCACTCTATCAATCCTAAGTAGTTAGAGCTGTAACAATATTACCAAATGCAGTATTAATAGCACCTTCCAAAGGTACATATGCAAGAACAAAAGCAGCCACAACCAAGGCTACAACCAGCGCCCATTCCACTGTCTCCCCACCTTCTTCATCCTTCCAGAAACGCTCGATCCCATGCATCAGCTTGTTCATGACAGTTCTCCCATGGATTGCGTCATCAAACCCGCGTTGGTTCGTTCAGGAGCGTCGGGGGGTCCGTCCGCTCACGTGATTGAGCATCGCCGTTACAGTGCAGTTACGCTTGGAGTATCTTGCAGGACCCTAGGAGTATCTTGCGTCGCACCATCGATCGGCCGTTGGAGGCCCTTGGCGGCGTTGATTGCCCACCCATGTACAACCCTTGTACATTAGGCCGCGAGAGCCACCGTCGACTTGTGCATTGTTGTCACACTGTGTACGGCCCGGATGGCTACGCTACTTTTCAGAACCCCAAGGCAAGCCCACAAGACAGGCCCCCAGGGATGGGCGGCCAGCCCCTTGGTTCTAAACACCATCGCCTGGCACCATCGCTTGCCCGCATCACACCAAGAGCCCCCATGACCCTGACATCGCGATCCCTCCCCTTCCCGCCGGCCCGGCTGTTACCGAGCCTGGCGCTCCTGCTCTGCCTGGCCCTGAGCCTGCCGCTGGCCGCCCAGGAGCACACCGCCGTGATCGGCGCCCGGGCCAGCCTCGAGCCCTGGTCCGACCCCCTGGAGGCGCTGGGCACCCTGCGCGCCGACGAGAGCGTGACGCTCTCCGCCACCGTCACCGAGATCATCGCCGAGGTGAATTTCCGCGATGGCGAGGTGGTCGAGGCCGGGCAGCTGCTGGTGCGGCTGGAGGATGGCGAGGAGCAGGCCCAGCTGCGGGTCACCCAGGCGCTGCGTGACGAGCGTCGCAACGCCGTCGAACGCCTGACCCAGCTGCAGAGTCGCAACATGGCGCCGCGGGCCGACGTGGAGGACGCCCAGGCCCAGCTGCGCCAGGTGCAGGCCGAGATCCAGGCGCTGGAGGCGCGGCTGGCCAACTATCGGCTGCGCGCGCCCTTCGGCGGCCGGGTGGGCTTTCGCAACGTCAGCAGCGGCGCCCTGGTCACCCCGGGCACCGAGCTGGTGACGCTGGACAAGCTCGACGTAATGAAACTCGACTTCAGCGTGCCGGAGGTCTACTTGGCGCTGCTCGAACCGGGCCTGCGCCTGACCGCCCGCAGCGTGGCCTTCCCCGACGAGACCTTCGAGGGCGAGGTGGCCAGCGTCGGCTCGCGGGTCGATCCGGTCAGCCGCAGCATCGCAGTGCGCGCCGAGCTGGCCAACCCCGAGCTGCGCCTGCGGCCCGGCATGCTGATGGAGGTAGTGCTCCAGCGCAGCCCCCGCGAGGCGGTGGTGGTCCCGGAGTCGGTGCTGCTCCCCAGTGGCGACCGCCAGTTCGTGCTGGTGATCGACGAGGACGACGGCAACCGGCTCGAGCGCCGCGAGGTGCGGGTCGGCGAACGCCGTACCGGCCAGGTGGAGATCCTCGAGGGGCTCGCACCGGGCATGCTGGTGGTGGCCCATGGCGTGCAGCGGGTCCAAGAGGGGGACCGGGTGGAGCTGATCGGCATCGCCGATGACGTGATCTCGATCCGCGAGATCCTCGAGACCAACCGCGACGCGGGAGACGCCTGATGCGCCTGTCCGATATTTCGGTGCAGCGCCCGGTGCTGGCCACGGTGTTGGCGCTGCTGATCATCGCCTTCGGCTTGCTCTCGCTGCAGCGGCTGGCGCTGCAGGAGTACCCCTCCATCGACCCGCCGGTGATCAGCATCGACACCCGCTACCCCGGCGCCTCTGCCAGCGTCGTCGAGACCCGCATCACCCAGGTGCTGGAGGATCGCATCGCCGGGGTCGAGGGCATCGAGGTGATCACCTCCTCCAGCGAGGACGGCCGCTCGCGGATCGACATCGAGTTCGGCCTCGACAAGGACATCGACGCCGCGGCCAACGACATCCGCGACCGCATCTCCGGCTCGCTGCGCAACCTGCCCGACGAGGCCGACCCGCCCGAGGTGCAGAAGGCCGACTCGAGCGAGGAGGTGGTGGTGTGGCTGAGCCTCTCCGGCGCGGGCTACTCCATTCCGGAGCTCACCGACTACGCCAACCGCTTCCTGGTCGACCGCTTCTCGGTACAGCCCGGCGTGGCCCGGGTGCGGGTGGGCGGCGGCAGCGACTACGCCATGCGCATCTGGCTCGACCGCAACGCCCTGGCGGCCCGCCAACTCACCGTGAGTGACGTGGAGAGCACCCTGCGGGCCGAGAACGTCGAGCTGCCCGGGGGTTCCATCGAATCCCGCGACCGCCAGTTCGTCGTGCGCCTGCCCCGTGGCTTCAGCGAGCCCGACGACTTCGCGCGCCTGGCGCTGGCCCGGGGCGGTGACGGCTACCTGGTGCGGCTGGGCGACGTGGCCCGAATCGAGATCGGCTCGGTGGAGGATCGCACCGTGTTCCGCGCCAACGGCACGCCGCTGGTCGGGCTGGGCATGATGAAACAGTCCACCGCCAATGTGCTGGAACTCTCCCGGGGGGTGCAGGCCGAGATGGAACGCCTGCAGGACACCCTGCCCGAGGGCATGGCACTGAACATGAACTTCGACGCCTCGGTGTTCGTCTCCGGCGCCATCCGGCAGGTGGTGCTGACCCTGTTCATCGCCATGGGCCTGGTGGTGGTGGTGATCTTCATGTTCCTCGGCAACGTGCGCACCACCCTGGTGCCGGCGGTGACGGTGCCGATCGCGGTGATCGGCGCCTTCATCCCCCTGGCCGCCCTGGGCTTCTCGATCAACCTGCTGACCCTGCTGGCGCTGGTGCTGGCCATCGGCCTGATCGTCGACGACGCCATCGTGGTGCTCGAGAACATCAACCGGCGCATGCACGACTTCGGCGAGACGCCGCTGGTCGCCGCCTTCCGCGGCACCCGCCAGATCGCCTTCGCGGTGATCGCCACCACCCTGGTGCTGATCGCGGTATTCGTGCCGCTGAGCTTCCTGCAGGGCAACGTGGGCCGGCTGTTCTCGGAGTTCGCCCTGACCATGGCCGCGGCGGTGGCCATCTCCAGCCTGCTGGCACTGACGCTGACGCCGATGATGGCCTCGAAGATCCTCAAGCCGGCGATCTACGACAGTCCCGCCGCCCGCGCCGTACAGTGGCTGCTCGTGCTCTCCCAGCGCCTCTACCGCACCCTGCTGGGCTGGGTGCTCGGGGCGCGCCTGGCGGTGCTGGCGGTGTTCGTGGCGCTGATCGCCGCCACCGCCTGGATGGCCGAGCAGCTGCCCAACGAGTACACGCCCCAGGAGGACCGCGGCAACTTCTTCATCCTGGTCAATGGCCCGGAAGGCGCCACCTTCGACTACATGCTCGACTACATGGACGAGATCGAGGCGCGGCTGATGCCCCTGGTCGAGTCCGGCGACGCCGAGCGGGTGGTGGTGCGCTCGCCGCGCGGCTTCGGCAACATCGAGACCTTCAACGGCGGCTTCGTGATCATGGGCCTGACCGACTGGGGCAGCCGCCGCAGCGCCTGGGAGATCATGGACGAGGTGCGCGGCCGGCTCGCCGACCTGCCCGGCGTGCAGGCCTTCCCGGTGATGCGCTCGGGCTTCGGCCAGCGCACCGAGAAGCCGGTGCAGTTCGTGCTCGGCGGCGGCACCTTCGAGGAGCTCGCCGACTGGCGCGACCGGATGTTCGCGCATATCCGCGAGCACAACCCGCGGCTGATCGGCCTGGAGAGCGACTACCGAGAGACCCAGCCGCAGTTGCGGGTCGACATCGACCACGAGCGCGCCGCGGACCTCGGCGTCACGGTCACCGAGATCGGCCGCACCCTGGAGGTGCTGCTCGGCGGGCGCAACGTCACCCGCTACGTCGACAATGGCGAGGAGTACGACGTCATCGTCGAGGGTGACCGTGCCAGCCAGAACAGCCCACGCGCGCTGGACAACATCCAGGTGCGCTCGACGCGCTCGGGCGAACTGATCCCCCTGGCCAGCCTGGTCCGGCTCACCGACTTCGCCGGCCCCGGCACGCTGAACCGCTTCAACCGCATCCGCGCCATCACCCTGGAGGCCAACCTGGCCGACGGCTATCCGCTGGGCGAGGCGCTCGAGTACCTGGAGCGGACCGCCGCCGAGATCCTGCCGCCGGAGGCCTACACCGACGTGGCCGGCCCCTCGCGGGACTACCGCGAGGCCAGCGGCGCCACCACCTTCCTGCTGCTCCTCGGCGCCCTGGTGGTGTTCCTGGTGCTGGCCGCCCAGTTCGAGAGCTTCGTGCATCCCTTCGTGATCATGCTCACCGTGCCCCTGGCCATGAGCGGCGCCCTGCTGGGGCTGCTGGTCACCGGCCAGTCGCTCAACATCTACAGCCAGGTGGGGCTGGTGATGCTGATCGGCCTGGCGACCAAGAATGGCATCCTGATCGTGGAGTTCGCCAACCAGCTGCGCGACCAGGGCCTGGCCTTTCGCGACGCCCTGGTCGACGCCGCGGTGACGCGCCTGCGGCCGATCCTGATGACCGCGGTGACCACCATGGCCGGCGCCATCCCGCTGATCGTCTCCGGTGGGGCCGGTTCCGAGGCGCGCATGGTGATCGGCACCGTGATCATCGCCGGGGTGGCTGCCGCCACCTGCTTCACCCTGTTCGTGGTACCGGTGGCCTACGACCTGCTGGCCCGCCGTACCGGCTCCCCCGGGGCCGTGAAGCGCCGCCTGGAGTCGGAGATAGGTGACGGCCCAGCGGGGCACTAGGCGTTGCCCGAAAACTGCCTGCGCTCGCCGAGTTTTCGGACAAAGCCCAGGCGTCAGGAAACGACGCAGGCCACCCTTCGGTGGCCTGCGTCGTGGCGGTATAAGGTCCGGGATCAGCAGTCGCCGATGCGCTCCCCGTCGATGGCGGTATGCATCTCCAGCTCGCCCATGGGCGACTCGGTCAGGATATCCACGCCGCCCTCGACCCGCTCGCCGAGGAACGCCATGCGACCGTCGATGTTCGCCTCGCCCCCCTCGGCGCGGCACACCATACGGTAGTCGACGCCATCGGCGGAGACGTTGTGCTCGAGCAGCTCGCAGCCCTCCTCCTCCTCGATGAGCTGGAATTCCTCGTCATCCAGGTCGCCCTGGACGATGCACTCCTGATGGGTCTCGGTCTGGTCGGGAATCGGCATGTCGCCCTTCACCGAGGTGGTACTGGTGAACTGCCACTGCCCCGGCACGATGTTGGGGGTATCGGCCACGGCGGCCAGCGGCAGGGCCAACACGGCGGCGGCCAGCAGGGAACGAAACGGCATGGGGTGTCTCCCGATCGGTGAATGGTATGCCTCTCCTTCGGCATGCCGGTCAGCTTACCCCAATCGGCGACCCTGCCCAATTGCCGACGCGAGCCCATCGCCTGGCGCCTCGGCATCCGCCAGGCAAGCGATGGTCAGGGCCACCACCACGACCGGCAGGCCGGTGGAGGCAGAAGCCGACTGAGGCCACATCACTCGTCTTTCGGGCCGATCCAGACGAAGGGGTTATGGGCCACCTCCCACAGGTAGCCGTCCGGGTCGGCGAAGTACCCCGAGTAGCCGCCCCAGAAGACCTTCCCGGCCGGCTTGACCAGCGTCGCCCCGGCGGCCACCGCCTCGGCCATCAGCGCATCGACCTCCGCCTCGGTGCCGAGGTTGTGGGCCAGGCTGAAACCGGCGAAGCCAGAGCCCTCGGCCGGCACCCCCGCGTCTTCCGCCAGTGACTCGCGGCCGAACAGCGCGAGCCAGGTGCCGTTGAGGGTGAAGAAGGCGACCTCCGGCGGCGACTCCATGCGCGGCCACCCCAACCCCTCTTCATAGAATCGGATGGAGCGCGCCAGGTCGCTGACCCCGAGGGTGATCATGCTGATTCTGGGTTTCATCGGGTGCCTCCCGAGCCACGGGTTTACCGCAGTTTAGCAGCCTGTCGGACTTGACCGATCGTCGCGAGAAATACGGATTTCGAGTCAAGTTTATCGATCTGATGAGGCGAATAGTGAGCTATTTAACGAATCAGATCGAATGAAATTGGCCGAAAGACCGGGTTTCGCAGTAGATCAGCGTTAAGTCCGACAGGCTGCTAAGTACGAGCCACGGCCCGGGGTTACCCGCTATCTGCCAATGGTTCGATCAGCCCGGGCCCTGATGACGGCGATGCCGCTCCTGTGAGCGGCATCGGCATGGTCGCCTGTGGAGCAGTGGCGTCAGAAGGAGATGTCGAATTCGAGCGCTCAGGACGCCTCGGCATGCAGCTTGAACCCTAGGGCATTCATTACCTTCATGATCGTCGCGAAGCTGGGGTTACCGTCGGCGGAAAGTGCCTTGTACAGCCCCTCGCGAGTCAGCCCTGTATCGCGGGCCAACTGCGCCATGCCGCGAGCGCGGGCGATATCCCCAAGGGCGGCCGCGACGAGCGCTGGGTCGTTTTCCTCAAGACAGGCTTCCAGGTACAGGGCCATGTCCTCTTCGGTACCCAGATGATCGACGACATCCCATTTACGTAGTGTGCTCATGGAACCTCCTTTAGATCGCGAGCAAGTTGCTTCGCAATCTCTATATCTTTGGCCTGGCTACTTTTGTCGCCACCAGCCAAGAGAATCACCAGCTCGAATCCTCGCTGCACGAAATACACCCGATACTCCGGCCCGTAGTGAATTCGAAACTCTGAGACGCCTTCTCCGACCGGCTCATAATCGCCGAAATTGCCCAACTCGACCCGGCGGATCCTGGCCAGGATCTTGGCCTTGGCTCGCTGATGTCGCAGCTTGGCAAACCAGGCAGCATAGGTTTCTGTTTCGCTGACGATCTTCATGACAACAAGTGTCAACCACAGTTCACATCAAAAGCAAGCCGTTCTATGCCAGTGCCGATCCCATCAACTACTTCCCGCCTCGTCTACCTCACCCGCCCCGCACGATAGTGCGGCATGGAGCCTAGCGGATCCCCACGAATATCTCGACGATAGCAGCACGTTCGCCGAACAAGCCGCCGAGGCCGCCCCTGCTGGGTCAGACCCCGGCGGCGCAGGCGGTCCTGCACCTGCGCATCAGCCCCTACGTCCAGGTTGGCACCGGTGTTGCGGCGATCGGCCGCTGTGACCGGTGGGTCCGCTGACGAAGCCCCAGTAGTTCAGCATCGCATCCGCCGAACACAACCAGAAATAGCCGCTCATGGCGAGTGGAAACCAGACAAGCGACATGGGGAACGGCTGAATACCGACGCTACGACGAGCCCGCTCGACCGGAAATTGAATAATCTTGGCCATAGTAATGACCTCCGTGCTTCAACTGGTGACCCAGGAGCCTGTCGAGCCTGGCCGCGGGTTTCGGCCGGTCAAGCTACAGGCTCCTGATGCTGGCGTTGTCAATTACACCTCCCTCTTCTTTATAAGGGCATCATGAACCAAGGATGCTTCCTCCTGCGCAGTTTTCCCTACCCTACCGTCGGCGCCACCCTGGAGGGTTCCCGCCATGCCAGAATGAAATACTCGGTCTTTCCACCTGCCATCGGAATAGCAATATTTTGAAACACAACATTACAATACAGACTACACGAAACTGACAGAAATTGCGTAATCGCGGAGGGGGAAAGTGCCGATGCGGCATCGGTAGCGTTCTCAGGGCGACAGACTGGAGGCGCCCTATCATCGCCCCGCGCTCGAAGCGATATTCGAATTCCGCGATAACGGCCAAGGGATTATAGAGCGACAATTACTCTGGCCGGTGGACGACAACTATTCTGACCGGTTGCCCTAAGCTTGACTGCTTGTCCCGACCCACCAGGGAGCCGGTATGGCGGTCACCAGCCAACAGGTCACGCTCTAC